>JBOGNC010000325.1:0-4003 GCA_050747045.1 Candidatus Acidiferrales bacterium
GAATAGGCACCACGTCTTGGCCTTGCGCCAACACCCACGCCAACGCAAGCTGCGCCGGAGTGCAATTCTTCTCCGCGGCGATCTGTTCGATCCGCTGTACCATCTCCAAATTCTTATCGAAATTTTCTCCTTGGAATCTCGGAGAAATCCTCCGGAAATCCTTCGGCCCGAATTCCGCGCTCTTCACCTTTCCGGTCAGAATTCCCCGGCCCAATGGGCTATATGGCACGAACCCGATACCAAGTTCCCTGCATGCGTCTAGGATCTCGCCCTCCGGATCGCGCGTCCAAATCGAGTACTCGCTTTGCAGCGCTGTAATCGGATAGGTCCCGTGCGCCCGCCGGACTGTCTTCGCTCCGGCCTCGGAAAGCCCCAAATATCGCACTTTGCCCTGCTCGATTAGTCGCGCCATCGCGCCCACCGTCTCCTCAATCGGCACGTTTGTGTCCACGCGGTGCAAATAGAAAAGGTCGATCGCCGAAATCTTCAGCCGCTTCAGGCTCGCTTCGCATGCCTCCTGCACGTACTCGGGCGTCCCGTTTACGCCCAAAAATCGCCCATCCGCGTTGCGCATATTTCCAAATTTCGTCGCCAGTACCACCTCGTTCCGCCGCTTCACCAGAACTTGTGCAAGCAACTCTTCGTTCGCTCCGCCGCCATACATATCCGCGGTGTCCAGCAGGGTAATCCCGCGATCGATCGCCAAGTTGATGGCGGCTAGTGACTCCTCTTCATCTGCTGGTCCATATGATTGCGACATGCCCATGCATCCAAGTCCCATTGCCGAAACCACGAGCGAACTCTTACCAAGGCGGCGATATTCCATAACTCCCCTCCGGCAGCAAATTCCCTATTTAACTAACCGGTTAGTTTATTTGGAGCACGGACTTATGTCAAGCAGGTCTAGCGATTCCAAAATGCCTCGGGTTAACCTTCGAGAGCGCCGCCCGCCCCTGCGGGCAGTTCGATGGAATACTTCGTGCGGCCTTTTTCGGCGTGTAATTCCAGCGCCAGCTCGATCAACCGGTCGATCAGCTTCGGGTAAGGCAGCCCCGACGCTTCCCACATCTTCGGGTACATGCTGATCGACGTGAATCCCGGAATCGTATTCAGCTCGTTGACGAAAATCTTTCCCGTCTTCCGCTCCAAAAAGAAATCGCAGCGCGCCATTCCCGTCCCGTCGATCGCCCGGAACGCCCGTACTGCATAATCCTGAATCGTCGTCACTTGTTTCTTGGTCAGCTTCGCCGGGATCACCAGCTGAGTGCCCTGCTCCAGATATTTCGCTTTGTAGTCGTAATATTCGCGATGAGGCATCACTTCGCCCGGAATCGACGCGCGAACGTCGTCATTTCCCAGTACCGAAACTTCGATCTCCCGCGCGCTCACTGCGCGCTCCACCAATATCTTCAGCGCGAATTCCCCCGCCAAGTCCATCGCCACAGGCAGTTCATCTGCCGTCTTCACGCGTGTCATGCCGACCGACGATCCACCAGTCGCTGGTTTCACAAACACCGGGAATCTAAATTTCTTCTTGATCGCTTGCCCCACCTTCGCCCGCTGCTTTTCCCACTCCCACCGATGCACCGCCAAAAACGGCACCACCGGAATCCCATTCTGTTCGAAAAGCCTTTTTTGCACATCCTTATCTAACCCAACAGCAGAGCCGAGTACCCCCGCGCCCACGTACGGCAATCCCGCCAACTCCAACAGTCCTTGCACCGTTCCGTCTTCGCCAAACGTTCCATGTAGCACCGGAAAAATCACGTCCACCGAGACGCTCGGCCGACCCGCGCCCGGCGACAGCGGCACCAGCGTAGCGGCGGTTGGATCTGGCGGCAGCGATACCCGTTCGCCAGTCTTCAATACTTCCGGCAGCAGCTTCTGCGCTCCCGTTCCCACCAGCCATCGCCCATCCTTGGAAATCCCAATCGGCACGACATCGTATTTTTCCGGGTCGAGCGCGCGCATTACCGACGTTGCCGACGCCAGGGACACTTCATGTTCGCCCGAGCGCCCTCCGAAAATCACCCCTACCCGTAACCGCTTCTGAGAATTCATCCCCTACCCTTTTCTCCGCCGCCCTGCCCGAACCACGTGCTCACAAAATCTTTTTGCCCAGCCCGGAAAGCACCAACTCGACTCCCAGCGTCGCCGTTGTGTTGTGCAGATCGATCACCGGATTGATCTCCACCAGTTCGAACGACACCATCGACCGGCTATCAGCAATCATTTCCAGTGCCAAGTGCGCCTCGCGATACGTCACCCCGCCCCGCACCGGAGTTCCCACTCCCGGCGCGTCAGACGGATCGACAAAATCCATGTCCAAGCTAACCGCCACTCCTGCCGTATCGTCGCCCGCAAACCGCAGCGCCTCGGCCATCACCTCGCGCATCCCGCGCTCGTCGATATCCCGCATCGTAAACGCGTGCACTCCCGTCTCCTTCATCAGTCGGCGTTCTTTTGAGTCCAGATCGCGCACGCCCACCAGTGCCACGTTGCGCGGTTCTACCATCGGCTTTACGCCCGCCAGTTCCGTCAGCTCCGGCGGTCCATAGCCCATGATCGAGGCCAGCGGCATGCCGTGTACGTTCCCCGATGGCGAACTGTCTGGCGTATTCATATCCCCGTGCGCGTCGAGCCAAATCATCCCTATGCGCTTCGACCCTTTGCCGAAATGCGATGCCACGCCAGCCACCGTTCCAGTGGCAATCGAATGATCGCCGCCCAACACCAGCGGCAAGAGGTCTGCTTCCAGCGTTTTGCGAACCGTTTCCGCCAGCCCCTTGCACGTCTCGGCGATCTCGTCGAGGTACTTCGCATTTTTCTCGCCGTAATGCTGCTCTTCGGGCTGCCGCACAGAGATGTTGCCGATATCCTCCACTTGCCTGCCAAGCTGCTTCAGCCGCGCCTGCAATCCGGCGACGCGCAGGGCGGACGGGCCCATATCCACGCCCCGGCGGCTGGCGCCCAGGTCCATCGGCACACCGATGATGCGGATTTTGTCGGCCATGCGGGTGTCGCTTGTCGCGTTCCCAAACTGCGGGTGGGGACTCTTAAGGATAGACGCGATAGAGCATGCGTGGGAAGGGGATCACTTCGCGAATGTGCTCGGTTCCGCAAATCCATGCCACCGTTCGTTCCAGCCCCAGGCCAAAGCCCGCGTGCGGGACGCTCCCATAGCGACGCAGATCGAGGTACCACTGAAACGACTCTTCCGGCAGATTGCTCTCGCGAATCCTGCGGACCAGCGTCTCGTAATCCGATTGCCGTTCCCCGCCGCCGATAATTTCGCCAAATCCTTCCGGCGCAATCATGTCGAAGCTCAACGAAAGTTCCGGCCGCGCCGCGTCCGTGGCCATGTAGAACGCCTTCATCGCCGAAGGGTAGCGGTGGATAATCACCGGCTTATCGAACTCTTTCGAGATCAGCGTCTCTTCGTCACCGCCGAAATCGTCGCCCCATTTCGTAGGATTCCCGGCCTTTTGCAACACATCGATCGCGTCGTCGTAAGTAACCCGCGGGAATGGCGGCGCTACTTTTTCCAGTTTCGATACGTCGCGTTCGAGAGTGGCCAACTCCCGCGCCCGATTCTTCACTGCAGATTGGACTACGGCGCTGACTAGACCTTCGCCGAGGTCTATCATGTCCGCCAAGTGCGCAAACGCCGCCTCCGGCTCCAGCATCCAGAACTCCGTCAGGTGCCGCCGCGTCTTCGATTTTTCCGCGCGGAACGTCGGCCCAAACGTATACACCTTGCCCAACGCCGCCGCCGTCGCCTCCACGTACAGTTGCCCCGATTGCGTCAGGTAGGCTTTCTGATCGTCGATGTAATTCACTTCGAATAGCGTCGTAGTTCCTTCACAAGCCGCGGGGGTAAAAATCGGCGCATCGGTGAGCGTGTATCCCTGGTCGTCCATGAAGTTTCGCGCCGCGCGAATCGCTTCCGCGCGAATCCGCAAGATCGCCGCCTGCCGCGGTGTGCGAATCCACAAATGCCGCT
>JBOGNC010000326.1:0-3990 GCA_050747045.1 Candidatus Acidiferrales bacterium
AAACAGGAACGAGTGACTCGAGTGAAGGAGAAATGGTGGGCGGCAGCGGGTGCACTGCCGCTGGTCATAATTTTCCACAGAAATTTCCACAGAAAAGCGAATTGGTAGTCTGATCGATCTGGCGTCCTCGAGCTATCTCAACGGCCTTCAGAGGGTTGCTACGAGCGCTAATCGAGCACGAGGTGCCGTAGCCCACGCGCGGCCGACTGCGGGAGTTCGGCATCCAGCAACAGGTGCCCGTCAACGACTTGCGAATGCAAAACGCGGCCGTGCGCCTGGACCTGTGAAAAGTGCCTTCCGTCCGAAAGCGGGACTCGCAAGCGGAGCCGCACAAGCGGATCGAGCGGCAGAACTTCGTCGATGCGCTCCAACAGCTCGCCAAGCCCTTCTCGGGTTACCGCCGAGGCCGGAACCACCACATTCGCGCGGCCGTTGGGTTCGCGCAGAACGCTCACTTCCTCCTCCGACAAGCGGTCGATCTTGTTCAATACGTGCACCCGCGGCCGGTTTTGCACGTCAAGGCCGCCGAGCACTTTTAGCACTTCGGCGTCTTGCTCGGCGTGGCGCGGATTGGAAACGTCGGTCACATGAACCAGCAGCGCTGCTTCCTGAACTTCCTCAAGCGTGGCTCGAAACGCAGCGATAAGGCCAGGCGGAAGATCGCGAACGAATCCCACGGTGTCCGAGCACAGCACGCGCCGGCGGGACGGCAGTCGAATCGCCCGGATCGTGGGATCGAGTGTGGCGAACATTTTTGACGAAGTCAAAACGTCCGCGTGGGTGAGCGCGTTAAATAGCGTGGATTTTCCCGCATTCGTGTAGCCGACGAAAGCAACCATGCCAAGCGGCACGGCCTGGCGCGCGCGGCGACGAGTAGCTCGCTGGGTGCGCACCATCTCAATCGCGTGCTGGATTTTTCGCACGCGTTCGCGGATTTTGCGGCGGTCGAATTCAAGTTTCTGCTCGCCGGGTCCGCGTGTGCCGATGCCGCCGCCGAGCCGCGAAAGTTCCTCGCCACGTCCCGAAAGGCGAGGCAGTAAGTAATTCAGTTGCGCGAGTTCCACTTGAAGCTGGCCTTCGCGCGTGTGAGCGTGGGTAGCGAAAATATCAAGAATCAGCTGGGTGCGATCAATCACTCTCCCGCCGGTGCCCTTCTCCATATTGCGCAGCTGCACGGGGGTGAGGTCGTGATCGACGATCACTAACGGAACGTGCCGCGACTCAGCCTCGGCGCGAATTTCCTGCAACTTGCCGCGACCCACGAGGGTGGCCGGATCAAGGGCTTCCCGGACTTGGAGCACTTCTCCCGCAATTTCCGCGCCGGCGCTTTCGGCGAGTTCTTTCAATTCGACCATCGAGTCGCGGCTGAAGGCCGCCTCGGTTCCCGGTCTGCGCGCTTGCCCTTTGAGGGCTACGCCAACCAGCAGTACACGCTCGGTCCGATTCACAGATTGAGCGGTTTTCATTCGATGTGTTTAAAAGAGAGTGGCCGGCCAGCAGCACAGTTCAACGCCATATTGCATTATTATACGCCGCTTGAGCCCTTGGGGAACCGCTTAGGTATAAGGAACAAGCTAGGGAGGTTACTTTACCGGAATGGCATTCCCGGATTGCCTGCCGAAGGCCAATGTCGTAGGCTGTAGCGGGTTTCGGGAACCTCGCGGCGCTCATCACGCCGCAAGATGGAGCGGCCTGCGTCCCGGACCGCGAGGGGGGCCTAACTGCACGCTGCGGCAAGCGACCTCTTGGGTCGTGGGCAGGATCGTCCCGGGAATCGCCGCCAGAAGAGGAGCGTATGCGACGGCGGCGCGACCAAAGAAAGCTTGAGGAAACCGCGACTCGCCCTTTCCTCAAAACCTGGCTTTTGTCTGCCTGGCTGCGCGGCTTTGATCCAGCGGATCGACGAGGTGGCATCCGTCAGCCAGAAGCGTATCTCGCGGTACGATCGCATTGATCAAACTATTTAAGGTCATCGTCGAAAAACGTTCTGTTTTACTGCGCATCGTTGGCTATGGCGTGGCAATTGCCTCGCTCATCTGGGTGCTGCGCGATTTTCACATCGTTCGCGCGGTGCACGACATGGCTAATGCCGATTGGCGCCTGGTGCTGGCGGGTATGGCCTGGGACGTGGCCAGTTATGGTTTCCAGTCGCTGCGCTGGAAGCTTCTGCTCGCTCCCTTCGGTAAGGTACGGTTCACGCGCGCGAACCGGGCGGTTTTTTCCGGCCTGTTCGCCAATCTCGTTTTTCCGCTTCGTCCGGGCGAATTCCTCCGCAGCTATTTGCTTTCCAACTCAGAAGACATCCCTCTGGGGCGCGTGATCGGGTCGGTCGGCGTGGAGCGCTTCATAGACCTGGTGATCGCCACAGCTGGACTAGGCATCGTTTCGCTACTGGTGCAAGCTCCGCCCGGCTATGGTCCGTCGCTGAGTATTCGACGGTTTGACCGCGCCGCCGACACTCTGGGTGTGGTTATCCTCGCGCTTCTGATCGTCGTTGTAGCGCTCGTCCTGCACATCGAGTTCAAGCTGGGGCGCGACAATGGAAAGGAAACCAACGAGCGCCGGGAGCCCGGGCGAGTGATGCAGGCGCTGATCGTGCTGCACGCCATGGGAACGGCGCCAAGTTTTTATCCCGCAGTGGCGGTTTCTCTACTGATACCATTTAGCCAGGCCATGGCTTTGTGGGTGTTGATGCACTCTTACGGCTTGCATTTCTCGTTTCTCGCCGCAGCCGTCGTATTGCTAGTGATAAATTTGGGGGTATCGCTTCCAAACGCTCCTGCAAACGTGGGGTCATACCAATTCTTTTGCGTCCTCGGCCTTAGCATTTTCCAGATCAACAAAAACCGCGCGACCGGATTTTCCATTTTCGCCTTCATCGCGCTCACGCTGCCCTTTGTCTTTCTGGGATTCGCTGCCCTGCTCCGCAGCGGGCTCTCTTTGCGCTCGATGCGGGAAAAGGTCAGCACGTTCCCCCGCCAAAGATCGAGTCGCAAGACTCCCGAAAAAGCTTAGCGACGCCCGGATCAGAGGCGAGTTCGGCACATCGGGTTGATTTCGATTCCGGCCGCGCCGCGCGTCCGGTATATATTTGAGATTCGATTCGCGCGAGGAACCCGCTGCGCCACTGCGCCACGCTCCATCGCGTGAATCCCCTAACACTGATGGCATCTGAAGCCAGCAAGAACCTCGAACGCGCCCGGCGGAGCCTTGAGAAAAACAAGCTGCGCGATGCCGTTGCCGCCTACCAGGCGGTTCTCGACGAAGTGCCTTCTCATCAAGAGTCGCTGCAGGCGCTCGCCGACATCTACACGCGCCTGAACGAACCGGCGCGCGCTGCGCAGTACTACGCTATCCAATTCGACCGGCTGATTGAAAGCGGCGACCTCGCCAAGGGCACCGCGATCTTCAGCCGATTCCTCCGGCCGTTGCCACAGCCGCCAGACCGGCTGATGCGCTACGCGACGCTGCTGCAAAAGCACAACCGAACCGCCGAGGCTGTGGAGCAATTTACTGCCGCCGCGGATATGTTCCTGCAACAGCAGCGGGAGATCGAGGCGGTGGCCTGTTACGAAAGCCTCGCGGTCCTCGACCCGGAAAACGCGGCCCGGCATGTGGCCCTCGCGCAGCTCGCCGAAAAACTGGGACACTCCGACCTGGCCTCACGGTCGTACCTTCGCGCCGGTCAGCTCACTTTGGCTGCGTCCGCTCTCGACGAAGCGCTCAATCATTTCGAACGCGCTTACAAACTTTTGCCGGGTGATCGCACTGGCGCGCTGCTTTTTGCGGAGGCCAAACTGCGAAAGGGCGATCCCGCCGGCGCTGCCGCGCTGCTGGAGCCTTTTGCGCCCAGCGAAAAAGATGTGGCGTTTCTGGCGCTCTACGGCGAGGCACTGCTTCGCTCCGAGCAGCTCGACCGCGCACGCGAAGTGTTCGAGGCCTATTACAAAATCAAGCCCGAAAGCTTTTCAAAGATTTTCGAATTGATCG
>JBOGNC010000327.1:0-3968 GCA_050747045.1 Candidatus Acidiferrales bacterium
CCCGGGTCGTTGTGGTACGGCCGGCCGAGCACGACGATGCCGATGCGATCCTCGGCCTCGACCGCCTTCAGAATTTCGCGCCCCTGCGCGCGCAGGACTCCGTTCATGAACTGATCCTGCGCCTTGTAGCCCGCGTCGACGGCGCGCAGGTTCTCTTCCATCGACAGGCCAAAGATGTCGCGGAATTCGTCGTAGAGCTGCTTCGCAAAAAGCGCCGGCTCGCCCGGATTCACGAACGTATCGAGAAAGCGAATGTTGTTTTCCTTGAAGATGTCGCTTTCTTTGGTGAACGCGGCTTTCACCGCTTCGGGCGTGGTGGAGACGGTGGGGCACGAGCGGTGCCCTTGCACGAATTTCAAATCGCTCGGCAGGTCGTCGATCATGGGGCAGAAAATGATGTCGAGCGGCTTCTTCTTGTGGATCACGTAGAGCAGGTTGTGTACGTGCGGGATGCCGACTTTAGACGGGAAGCACGGGTCGATAGCGCCGCGCTTCGCGCCTTCCTTATACAGTTGCTCGTTGGTGTAGTCGGAGTAGATCAGGTTCTCTTCCGGAACGCCCAGCGCCTCAAAATAGGCACTGAACATCGGCATCACGGAGTACATGTTGAGAATCCGCGGAATCCCGATGCGCAGAGTCTTGCGGCGCTTCATCAATTCCACGCGATGTTTTGCCGAGCTGGTGAACGCGTGCTTGGGCAGCGGGTCGGCCACCACGGGCGGGTTGTAAGCGCGGAAGGCATAGCGCGCGCCCACTTCCGCCATGTTCGGGTTCTGATCCTTCATCTGATCGAGGCCCTTCTTGATACCGCGCATGTCGTTGATGTCTTCCACCAAACCCTTTTCGCAACTGTTGCCCACGATCAGGCGTTTGATGTCCTTGACGAGGGGAATCTTCGACTTTTTCCAGGATTCATCGGCGCCCGTAATGTTCACGTCAATGAAGCTGCGCATGCACTTGTTCTTGCAGAAATAGCAGCGCGTGTCTTCGCTGCGGTGCGTGACGTAAGAAATATTCTCCACGGCGTCGAAGCCAATAAACTTGGTCCTCATGCCGTTGTTATAGAGCCGCCGCACTTCAAGCGCCGCGCCGATGGCGCCCGATTCTCCGCAATGCTCGTGTACGATCACGTCGGGCTTCGCGCCCTTGTCTTTGAAGCGCGATTCGATGAAGTCAACCTGCGATTTCACCGCCGCCAGGTTGTGCTGCGTGCCGCCCTGCAGCACGAACGTCTTGCCCAGCGAAGCGAGGTTCGGAATTTGAGAGACGTAGAGCCAGATGTTTTTCGGCAGGACATTGGCGAGGCCTGCCATGATCTCTTCCGGCTTCCAGCCCTGGCGCTGGAAGTCCACAATGTCCGACTGCATGAAGACGGCGCAACCGTAGCCGAACATTGGCATCGCCTTGGCGCTGAAAGCGAGGTCGGCATACTCCATCACGTCGTGCCCAAAACCTACGCAGGTGGATTGCAGAAAATAACCGTTGCCCGCGGAGCATTGCGTATTGAGCTTAAAATCCTTCACGCGGCCGTCTTGCAAGATGATCAGCTTGATGTCCTGCCCGCCTACGTCGCAGATCACGTCCGCCTTGGGATAGAAGTGCAGCGCCGCTTCGGTGTGGGCCACGGTTTCAACAATAGCCACGTCCGCCTGAAGCACGTCTTTCAGGATGTCCTTCGCGTATCCTGTGCTGCCGACGCCCAGCAGCTCGACGGTCGCGCCCTGGGACTCCACTTGGCTGCGCAGGTTCGAGAACATCTCCTTCGTGTCTTCGAGCGGATTGCCTTTCGAAAGCTGATAGCACTTCACCATCACTTCGCCCTGGTGATTCACCAGAACCGCCTTGGTCGAGGTCGATCCGCCATCGATGCCCATGAACGCTTCGACGCGTTCGCCGGGCTGGAAGGTCCGGGGCACGAATTTCTTGGGGCGGTAGCGCTCCTTGAAGCCGGTGAGCTCGTCTTCGTTCTTGCAAAGTCCGCTGCCGCCGCGCTTCTTCTTCTCTTCGAGCCGGCCCACATTCATGTACCACTCGAGTTTTTCGTGGCCCTGGTAGATTCCGATCTCGTCGTCCTCATCCATCCCGTAACGCACGCAGCCGAGCGCCGCGAAGTATTGCGCATTCTCCGGAACACGGATGAGATCTTGCGGGTCTTTGCCTTCGGGGATCGGATAATTGCGTTCTTCCCATACCTTGGGAATGTTGTGCTTCCAGCAGTCCCTCATTCCGGTGATGTAAGTATTGGGGCCGCCGAGAAGCAGCACCACCGGCCGCAGCGTATTGCCGCGCGTGAGCACGGCCAGGTTCTGCTGAATGATCGCCTCGAAGAGCGAAGCCATGAGTTCGTTGGGCGGAACGCCGCTCTTTTGCAAGCCGTTCACGTCGGTCTCGGCGAACACGCCGCACTTGCCCGCCACCGGATGCAGCTTCAGACCGTAGTAACCCATCTGGCAGAGCTGGTCGGCAGGAATGCGAAGCTTCGCGTTGATCTTGTCGATCACAGCGCCCGTGCCGCCGGCGCACTTGTCGTTCATCGAGGGAATTTTTTTCTTGCGCCCCGTCTCCGGGTCTTCTTTGAAGATAATGATCTTTGCGTCCTGCCCGCCCAGCTCCACCACCGAGCCGCACTCGGGATAGAGGTGTTCCACGGCAAGCGAAACCGCGTTCACTTCCTGCACGAATTTCGCGCCGATGCGGCCGGCAATTCCGCCGCCTCCCGATCCGGTGATGAAGATTCTCGTTTCACCGGCCTTGATTCCGGTGTCGGCTTCCATGCGCTTGAGGAACTCCAGACACTTCTCCGGCTGCTTCGTGTCGTGGCGCTGATAGTCGCTCCACAGGATCTTCTGGGTCTCACGGTCGACGACGACGGACTTGACCGTGGTCGAGCCGACGTCAAGGCCGACCATTAATTTTTTGGGGCTCGGAATTTCCATGATTCCTCGCTTCCGTTCACGGATCGCGCAGATTTTGGTAGCCACGGCACAATTCTTGCGCCGTGGGTCTTGATTTCCGGCAAAAACCCACGGCACAAAGAGCGTGCCGCGGCTACTTCAATCCGCAATGGGTGGAGCGTGAGCTGGATGAATCAAGCCGCTGAAAACAAGCTGCATTGCGGCTTTGAACCTCAGCCGCTCGCGCGCTGGCCTTGAGCCATCTTGGCGAAAAACTCCTTGCCGCGACGCTCCATCTCTGCGGGAGCTACTTCCTCGACGTGCTGACCGAGCGCCCACCGATGCCCGAACGGGTCGGACACCTGGCCGTAGCGGTCTCCCCAGAACTGATTGGCGAGTGGCATGAAAACTTTCGCGCCCGCGCTCACCGCCTGATCGAAGAGTTTGTCGACGTTGTCCACATAAACATTCAGAACCACGCTGGTGCCTCCGAGCGTCTGCGGCGACTGGCAACCCGAGCTCGTCGGAAACTCGTCAGCGAGCATAAACACCGAGTCGCCGATCTTGAGCTCGGCGTGGACCACTTTGCCGTCTGGGCCCTTAAAAATCCCGCCACGCTGCTGGGCGCCGAACGCCTTCTTATAGAATTCGATCGCTTGATCCGCTCCCTTCACGACGAGGTGGGCGGACATTGTGTGCATCCCTTCGGGAACTGCTTTAACCTGACCTGCCATGATCTTTCCTCTTTCTCCCCCTCGGAACTGGTCCGAGACGGAGGCCCTACTGCGCCTTGGCCGCCGCAGCCATCTTTGCGAACGCTTCTTTGCTGCGCCGCTCCATCTCGTCCGGCGCAACATCCTCGACGTGCTGCGCGAGGGCCCAGCGGTGGCCGAACGGGTCCGTGACCACGCCGTAGCGGTCTCCCCAGAACTGGTCGGCAAGCGGCGTGGTGACCGTTGCGCCCGCTTTGACCGCGCGCTCGAACAGCGGATCGATGTTCTCAGAATAGATGCACAGCGTGCTCGCCGTGCCGCCGAGCGTCTGCGGTGAAGACGCGAACGGCAGATACTCGTC
>JBOGNC010000328.1:0-3943 GCA_050747045.1 Candidatus Acidiferrales bacterium
ACTCTCGATGCGAACGTCCATGTTGCGGCCGCGAACCTGGCCAAAGCGGAAGCGAACGTCAAGTACGAATTGGCAACCGCGAAGCGGTCTCAGGACCTATATAGCTCCGGCGTCGTGTCCGCGGATTCAAACGAGCAGACCCAATCGACGTTGGGTCAATCGCAGGCGGGCGTGAAGTCTTCCGAAGCGGCGCTGCAACAGGCCAAGGCCCAACTCGCCCAAGCAAGTACGCAGATCACCTCCATGCAAGGTGCCCTGGATGCCTCCGAAACGAACTTGAAATACACTACTATTACTTCTCCCATCGACGGCACGGTGGTGGCCCGCAACATCGACGTGGGGCAATCCGTCGCTGCCACCCTCCAAGCGCCAAACGTGTTCTCTGTGGCGCAGGACCTAAAGCGAATGCAGGTTTACGCTGCGACCGACGAATCCGATACGGGTAATATTCGCGACGGTATTCCAGTGACGTTCCAGGTGGACGCTTTTCCCAACGACGTCTTCCAAGGCCGCGTCAGCAACATTCGTTTGAATCCGACCACGGTGCAGAATGTAGTCACCTACAACACCATCATTGATTTCAATAACCCAGACGAAAAACTGCTGCCCGGAGAAACTGCTTACGTCACCATCCCAACCGGACATGCGAAAAATACCGTCGAGATTCCCAATCCAGCTCTAACGTTCAAGCCCTCCATGACGCCGGACGCCCTGCAGAAGCTCTACAAGCGCTACAACATTTCCCGTGAGGCATCCACTACGCACCTCGGCGGCTGGCAAACGGTTTGGAAGCTGAACGCTCAGGACCAACTGATTCCGGTTGCGGTGCAGTCCGGGATCACTGACTACAACAATACGCAACTGATTCAGGGAGATCTCAAGGTCGGCGATGTATTGGTCACTTCCGAGCAAACCAAGGCCGGCTCAAGCGGCACGCGTGCGCCCTTCATGCGAGGCGGACGAGGCCCGCGCTGATGACGCCGCACGGCATAAATCGAGGTAAAACATGAATCCCAGAGAAGTGATCCGGGTGGCGCTGCGGGCCCTGGCGCGCAACAAAATGCGCACGATCCTTACCATGCTCGGGATCATCATCGGCGTGGGAGCCGTAATCTGCACTGTGGCCATCGGCGAAGGTGCAGGAGAGCAAGTGCAGCAGCAGATTCAGTCCCTCGGCACCAACATGATCATGCTGTTCGCCGGCAGCGTGAATTCCAAGGGCGTGCGCATGGGCAGCGAAGCGACTAAAAGCCTGACTGCGGACGACGCTTACGCAGTTCTTGCCCACGTACCGAATGTGGTGGCTGTTTCTCCCATCGCTTTCGCGTCCGTCCAGGTAGTGAACGGCAACCAAAACTGGTTCACGCGCGCTTACGGCGCTTCGCCCGAATACACGCAAATTCGCAATTGGCCTATCGTGCAAGGCAGCTCGTTTTCGCAGCGAGACGTCGACGTCGCAGCCAATGTGTGCGTGATCGGCCATACCATCGTGACGGAGCTGTTTGGCGATGGTTCGGATCCGGTCGGAAAAACCATTCGTGTTAAGAGTTTGCCGTTTCGCGTACTTGGGGTCCTCGAGACCAAAGGCCAATCACCCACGGGCGAGGACCAAGATGACGTGATGATTATGCCGTACACCACGGTGCAGAAGAAGATCTCTGGCATCAGTTGGGTGCAGCTGATCATGATATCCGCTACCTCGCAGCAGGCGATGCCGCAAGTGGAAGCTGGAATTACAGCCCTGCTTCGACAGCGTCACCATCTCCGCACCGACGAAGATAATGACTTCATCATTCGCAGTCCCAACGAATTCGCGCAAGCCGCCGCAGCCAGCTCGCTTGTGATGACGATTTTGCTCGGCGCCATCGCGTCCATTTCCCTGCTCGTCGGAGGCATCGGCATCATGAACATCATGCTCGTTTCCGTTACCGAGCGGACCCGCGAAATTGGCGTGCGCATGGCCGTGGGAGCCACAGAAGAAGACGTGCGGCGGCAATTTTTAAGCGAGGCCGTGGTATTAAGTTCGCTCGGAGGAATCGTTGGAATCTTGCTCGGCGTGATCGGCTCCGCGATCATCTCGCGGATACTTGGCTGGTCGACTTTCGTTTCGCCCTCGTCGGTGTTGATTGCCGCCATCTTCTCCGCCGGCGTCGGTATCTTTTTCGGATACTATCCCGCGCGCAAAGCCGCGCAGCTCGATCCCATTGAGGCTCTCCGATATGAATAAGCTCCGGTCTTTCGAATTGGTTGCCATATTTTGTCTAACAGCTACTATACCGGGCGCTGCATTTGCGCAGAGACATCCGGCGGGACGGCCTCCCGGCACCCGGCCTATGATGCCGCCCACTCGCACGCTGACCACTCCGCCTCGTCCGGCCGCTTCAGACTCCAAACAGGTCATAAACACCCCCACGGGCGAACAGTTCTTCATCGTGGCTTCGATAGACAAGCAAAACTCGCAATTACTGCTTAAGCGCCCAACTGAAGTCACTGTGCTTGTGAAGATTAGCCCAAGCACGAAGTATCTAAACGACGCAGGAAAGGCGGTGAGCTTGGCTAGTTTTCGCGCAGGCGACACTGTCTGGGCCAAATTTTCGGGTGACAGCACGGAACCTACGGTTACGGAAATGCGTGAAGGCGAAATGACCCTCGCCGATCTGCACCGTTACTATCTCGATTATCCGATTATCAAGTAGCTGGGGTGGACCAGTATTTCGTTTTCGCCAATGGCTGAGCGGGCTCCGCCGAACCATCAGCGCGCGAGAGCAGCCATGATGCCAGTTCGCGGTAGCGAGACAGTAGCGCGTTGCTGGAACTACCCACCAGCGGCGTTCCCAGCGCGACCGCCTCGGTCACTTGCCGGTAGTCGTTTGGCAAGCGCTTCAGTACCTTCTGATTGTACATCCGCTCGAAATTCGCCAAAGCCTCGCCGTCGTTTTGCCGCCACCGGTTAGCTACGATGGAGATGCGCTCGCAATTTACTCCCGCCGCTCCGGCCACGGCGATGTGCCGGTGAATCATACCGAGAGCTAGCGCGCTCGGCTCCGCAACCAGCAGAATCGTGCCGGCCGCGCATAAAACCGGCGCCCACTCCGCAGCGTTCACCACGCCCATGTCTATGACCACCCAATCAAATGCACGGCTGGAAATTTCCACCAGGCGCGTCAGCGCGCTAAGGGTGACGCTCTGCCGCTGGTCGGGTTTCATCGGAGCGTGCAGCGGTCCAGCCAAAATCTCGATGCCTGCTTTGTGCTTCATCGCCAGACTCGCCAGAGCGCTTGCGTCCAGTCGCTCGATTCGCTCCAGCGCGTCGAGAATGGTGAACCGCGGCTCCAGGTCCAGCATCATCGAGATTTGCCCGAAGGGGCGCGCCAGATCCAACAGGCCAACCCGCTTTCGCGATTGGCCGGCCAGTTGGACTCCCAAGTTAACCGCCACGGTCGTGGTGCCGACGCCACCCTTCGATCCGGTCACAATTGCGATGTTCTGAGCCATGTTTCTGTGTCGGTCTTTCCCCAGTCGGCGATTCATTCGCGGTTCGAACGGGCGGTGCGCTTGCCCTCGCCCTCGCCACCAGCAATTAGACACACCCTGTGGTCCGTTGTTAAGCTTGCACTTGGACTGCCACCCAGCCGACGGATTCTTTCTGTGGGCACTCTTTAAGAACCGCGAGAGCCGAGCAAACTGGAAGGCTGGCGACGGTACTTAACCACGCCGTGGGACGGACTTACGCAGTTTGCGGGCGAGACAGGCAAATATTCCCAAAGTTGAACTTCGTGCCTCGTTCGTGAACCCTTTCTAATCTGAGCGCTACCGCAACGTTTGCGGCACTTGTGTTCGGTGGTAGAATCGCTTTGCTGACGGTCGGTGCGGGCGTCGTACAATGGCAGTATAGAAGCTTCCCAAGCTTCGGACGTGGGTTCGATTCCCATCGCCCGCTCCA
>JBOGNC010000329.1:0-3910 GCA_050747045.1 Candidatus Acidiferrales bacterium
TACGGCGAATTGAACGGCCTGCGGCCGCCGCCACGATTCGCTCCCTGGTGGTGCTTCCGTTAGAGAACCTCTCGAATGACGCCGGCCAGGAGTACTTTGCGGATGGGATGACCGACGAATTGACAACTGACCTGGCACGAATCCGGTCCTTGCGGGTGATTTCGCGCACTACGGCGATGCATTACAAGGGAACGACCGAGCCCTTGCCGCAAATTGCACGCGAATTGAGAGTCGATGCCGTTGTTGAAGGGTCCATCTCGCGGTCTGGAAGCGAGATCAGAGTGCGTGCACAGTTGGTGCGCGCAGCTGCGGACGAGCACATCTGGGCGAACACCTACGAGCGGAAACTCACCGATGCGGTTGCCTTACAGGCTGAGGTGGCAAGCGATATCGCGAATGAGATCGAAGTCAATTTGAGTCCAAGGGAGAGGAAAGCCCTGGCCAGTCGAAAGCCGGTTAACCCCCAAGCCTACGACGCCTACCTCAGAGGTAGGTATTTCTTTGACAAGCGGACGCCGGTAAGCGATCAGAAGAGCATTTCGGATTTTCAGCAGGCTATCGCGCTGGATCCCAGTTTCGCTCCCGCGTATGCCGGCCTTGCCGACGCCATGGTTTTCCGCAGCTATAGCGGGGACGCACTGCCTGCCGAAACCATGCCGCAAGCCAAGAGCCTGGTTGCGAAGGCCCTGGCCATCGATGAAGACCTGCCTGATGCCCACGTTTCGTCCGGCTGGATTAAGCTCACCTATGACTGGGATTGGCCGGGTGCCGAGCAGGAATCCAAGCGCGCGTTGGAACTTAGCCCGAATTCCGCTGCAGCCCACCAGTTGTATGGCAATTATCTCCTCGCTATCGGGCATACCGACGCTGCCATTGTCGAGTTGCAACGGTCCTGCGAACTGGATCCGTTGTCGCTGTTCATCAATCGTGATCTAGGTCGAGCACTTTACTATGACCGGCATTACGATGACGCTTTGAAACAGTTGAAACAGACGCTTGATCTTGACCCGAATATGGGTGCAGCCAATGAATGGATCAGTTGGTCCTATGAGGAGAAAGGGCTACGAGACCAGGCACTCGACGCCTTCCTGAGAGCGGAGTTGGCGGACGGTGCGGGCGAGGATTACGTGCGCGCACAAGAGGGGTTTTACAAGCGGAGCGGCTGGAGGGCGTTCTGGCAGCATGTACTGATTCAGTACCGAACCCGGTCTCGTGGCTCAGTCGGCTACCTCAGCGCCCTGGCGTATGTGTGGCTCGGAGACAAGCAAAAAGCGCTGGAGGTTCTGCAGGAGCAGGTCAAACTGCGTACCGTCTGGGTTACGTGGATGAATATTGATCCCCAACTCGATAGTCTTCGCCCAGATCCACAATTCCAGCAGATGCTTCGCGCAACCGGGAGGTAGCGCGCGAGTGGCATTAGCGGAACTCTGGAACTCTCGCCGCTTCGCTGAAGCCCCTTACTTTGGCCGCCAAGAACGGCTTGGAAGCGGTTGCATAGCCTCCCGTTCTGAAGTTAAACCTGCAAACGCTGCATGGCCTCGCAAACGCACTCTTCGCTCTCTTGAAGCACATGATTCCTTGACCATCCCGCGCGCAGCCGATATTCTGGTTAAAACCGAGGCCGTGTATGCGCGTTTACCTTGATTACAACGCTACGACTCCCGTGGACTCTGAGGTCCTCGAAGCCATGCTGCCGTTCCTGCGCGAGAATTTCGCGAATGCAGGCTCAGTGCACACGCCGGGGCAGCGCGCACGCGCCGCAGTCGACGCTGCGCGGGATTCCGTGGCCACGCTAATCGGCGCCAACGCCAGCGAAATCGTTTTCACCAGCGGAGGTACAGAGGCCGACAACCTGGCGATTTACGGCGCGGTCGCGGCATCTGCAAACTCGAGCAAGCATCTGATCGCCAGCGCCATCGATCATCACGCCGTGCTGCACACCTGCGAGGACTTGCAACAGCAGGGCATTGACGTGACGTTCGTCCCCGTCGGTCGCACGCCGGAAGGGCAGGGCGTCGTTGATCCCGATGATATCCGGCGAGCGCTGCGTCCGGACACGGTGCTCATCACCGTGATGCACGCAAACAACGAGCTGGGCACCATACAGCCCATCGAGGAAATCAGCCGCATCGCCCATGAAGCCGGCGTGGGCTTTCATTGCGATGCGGTGCAGTCCGCAGGGAAAATCCCGGTAGACGTGAGCCAGCTCGGCGTGGATCTGCTGTCGATTTCCGCGCACAAGTTCTGCGGCCCAAAGGGAGTCGGTGCACTCTATGTGCGCACTGGAACCTCGATCGTTCCACGCTTTCGCGGCGGACATGCCGAGCGCGATCGCCGTCCCGGAACCGAGAATGTGCCTGGCATTGTTGGACTCGGGAAAGCCGCGGAACTCGCGCGCGTGAAGCTGCAGGAAGATTCGGTCCGGATTTCGGCGCTGCGCGACCGGTTGGAAGCGGCTCTGCTTGGCAGCGTACCCGAAGCGTTCGTAAATGGCGACCGCGCCTACCGCGTGCCGAACACCTCAAATATCACTTTTCGCGGCGCCGGCGGCGAGGCGCTGCTGATTGCGCTCGATCTGCAGGGCATCGCTTGTTCCACGGGCGCTGCTTGCTCGTCGGGATCGACGGAGCCTTCGCACGTGCTGCTTGCCGCTGGACTTTCGCACGACGATGCGCGATCCAGCCTCCGTTTCAGCCTGGGCCGCGCGTCCACCGACGAGGAGATCGAGTACGCGATCGCCACCGTTCCAGCCGTGGTCGAGCGAATTCGCGCCATTTCGCCGCGCTCTACCGCTGTGTCCGCGCCTGCCCGGTGAGCTGCTGAAAATTTATTATGCCGACTGACACACAACTCGAAACTGCGTGCAACGCTGCAGAGTTTTCGTCCGTGCCCTGCGATGCTGCCGTTGCGTCAACCGCCCCCGCGATTGCCGTGGCAATGTCCGGCGGCGTCGATAGCTCCACAGTGGCGGCGATGCTGCGCGAGCGCGACCAGTCGATCGTCGGACTCACCATGCAGCTCTGGAATCAGCGCCGCTTGCCGCAACTTCAGAGCGGCGGTCCGGCGCCGCACCGCTGCTGCTCGATTGACGACGTGTACGACGCGCGGCGAGTGGCCGAGCATCTCGGAATCCCGTTTTACGTGGTGAATTTCGAGCGCGCATTCGAAGAAACGGTGGTCCGTCCGTTCGTGGCGGATTACCTTGCCGGGCGCACGCCGATTCCGTGCACGCGCTGCAACAACGATGTGAAGTTCGCGGAGCTCCTAACCACGGCTCGCCAGATTGGCGCCGAGCGCATCGCCACCGGGCACTACGCGCGGGTGCGCCACAATGTCGAGACTGGGCGCTACGAATTGCTGCGCGCCGTAGACGAATCGAAGGACCAAACATATTTTCTCTTCGGCCTAACGCAGGAACAACTGGCGCGTGCCGAGTTTCCTCTGGGGGAACTGACCAAGCAGGAAGTGCGGCAAATCGCGCGCCGTTTGGCCGTGCCCGTGGCGGAAAAGCCGGAAAGCCAGGAAATCTGTTTCGTTCCATCCGGCAGCTACGTCCAGTTCATCGAGAACTATTTGCAAGAGCAGGGAACTTCGCTCGCCAGCGGGCCGGGCGAGATCGTTCTCATTTCCGGCGAAGTCGTTGGCCGTCATGAGGGACTGCATCATTACACCGTGGGGCAGCGCCGCGGGCTAGGTGTGGCAATCGGGCGCCCGGCATTCGTTGTTGCGCTGGACCGCGAGCGGAACCGATTAGTTCTCGGCGAAGATGCCGACTTGCGCAGCGACACCTGCGAAGTTCGAGACGTGAACTGGATTGCCTGGGAGCTGCCCGAAGAGCCAGTGCAGGCGCGCGTGCGCATTCGCAATCGCCATGTACCTGCTGATGCGGAAGTGACGGCGCTCTCGGCCA
>JBOGNC010000330.1:0-3872 GCA_050747045.1 Candidatus Acidiferrales bacterium
CGTGGACGAATCTGTGATCACCGGGGAGAGCGCTCCGGTCATTCGCGAATCAGGCGGCGACCGCAGCGCCGTAACCGGCGGCACCAAGGTCCTTTCGGATCACATCAAAATTCGCATTACTTCGAATTCCGGGGAAACGTTCCTCGATCGCATGATCGCCTTGGTTGAGGGCGCAGTGCGCCAGAAAACACCGAACGAAATCGCACTGAACATCCTGATCGCAGGCTTGGCCCTAATTTTCTTGATGGCCGTGGCCACGCTCACTCCATATGCAAAATATGCGATCGCCTCGATCGGGCACGGTACCGCCCCATCGGTTGTGGTGCTTGTCTCGCTTCTCGTTTGCTTGATACCGACTACCATCGGTGGACTTCTTTCCGCAATCGGCATTGCGGGCATGGACCGCGTCATGCAGCACAACGTCCTGGCCATGAGCGGCAAAGCAGTGGAGGCTTCCGGCGATGTTAACACCCTGCTCCTGGATAAGACCGGAACCATTACTTTGGGCAATCGACAGGCAGTCGAATTCATTCCGGTCGAAGGCTCCACTGAAAGCGAATTAGCGGATGCCGCTCAGCTCTCCAGCCTCGCCGACGAAACTCCCGAGGGCCGTTCGATCGTCGTGCTCGCCAAAGAAAAATACAGTCTGCGCGGACGCGAAGTCGCCGAACATGAGGCCCAGTTCATCCCGTTCTCCGCGTACACAAAAATGAGCGGCGTCAATATCGACGGACGCCAGCTTCGAAAAGGGGCCACGGATGCCGTCGCGAATTTCGTCCGCGAAGCTCGAGGTAAAGTTCCGCCAGCGCTTTCCGAAGTTTCCGATCGCATCGCCAGAAACGGGGGCACTCCACTTGCTGTCGCGGATGGGCCAAGGGTCCTCGGCGTCATTCACCTGAAGGACATCGTCAAGGGCGGCATGAAAGAACGCCTCTCCTCCCTGCGCGCCATGGGCATTCGCTCCGTGATGATCACCGGCGACAATCCCCTCACCGCCGCCGCCATCGCGCAGGAAGCCGGCGTGGACGATTTCCTGGCGCAAGCCACTCCAAAAGATAAGCTCGAATATATTCAGCAGGAGCAGGCGCAGGGCCGCCTCGTCGCAATGACCGGCGACGGAACCAACGATGCTCCCGCCCTCGCGCAAGCAGATGTCGGCCTGGCCATGAACACCGGCACGACGGCGGCGAAAGAGGCGGGCAACATGGTTGATCTCGACAGCAATCCAACGAAATTAATCGAAGTCGTTGCTATCGGCAAACAGCTGCTGATTACACGCGGATCGCTGACCACTTTCTCCATCGCTAACGACGTGGCCAAATACTTCGCCATCATTCCCGCCATGTTCGCCGCGATTTATCCGGAACTGAATAAACTGAACATCATGCATTTGCATTCGCCTCAAAGCGCGGTGCTCGCGGCGGTCATCTTCAACGCGCTGATCATCATTGCGCTAGTTCCGTTAGCTCTGCGAGGGGTGCGCTACAAGCCCGTTAGCGCGGGGCAGATGCTAATGCGCAACCTGTTGATCTATGGTCTGGGCGGTATCATCGCGCCCTTTCCTGGTATTTGGGCGATCGATAGGATCCTCGTCGCGCTGCATCTCGCATAGGGAGTGAATGATGCTTAAGGAATTGGGACCGGGATTGCGGCTCACCATAGCTTTTACCATCCTGACCGGACTCATCTACCCGGCGGTGATGACCGGCATTTCCGAAGCGATTTTCCCGCACCAAGCCAACGGCAGTTTGATTCGCGTGGGTGGCAAAGTGGTCGGATCGAGCCTGATCGGCCAATCGTTCTCAAAGCCGGAGTACTTCCACCCTCGGCCGTCGGCCGCGGGCAACGGCTACGATCCCACTCAATCCGGTGGAACGAATTTGGGACCCACGAGCGCGAAGCTTATCCGGGGAGTGATTTCCACCGATAGCAAAGGAAAGGAAACCGTCAGTTTCGATGGTATTGAGGACCGCATCGTGCACTACTGCGTCGATAACAATATTCCCTACGAGTCTTCCGTGCCCCTTGATCGCTTCAAGGATTCGCAAGGCCATCTTGATGATGTGAAGCTGATTGATGCTTTCAGCGATCCCCAAAATCCTCTTGCATTCACTCCCAAAGTGCCGATTCCTTCGGACGCAGTCACAGACTCGGCCTCTGGACTCGATCCGGATATCAGCCCCCAAAATGCTGATCTGCAACTGGCGCGAGTGGCTAAAGCTCGCGGTGTTCCTCCAAGTCAAATCAAGACGTTGGTTGCGGAGTTTACCAGCCGCCCGGATTTGGGCTTTCTTGGCGAGCCGCGCGTCAACGTTTTGGAGCTCAACATCGCGCTCGACCGGCATTTTCCAGCCGGCAAATCGCAGTCGGCGGATGCCAACGCGGGACAAATGAGCGCGGGCATGCGCTGATCGCTCGCCCAGCCGTTCCTAACCCGCAGGTGCCGTTGAGTTATCGAATTGGCTTTTGTTTTTCGTGCTGTCCGTTATTTTAGTTCTATTTGTAATGGACACTGGCTATTCGGCGCTGGACATGCTCTCGCTTCTGAACGTCCTAGACGCGCAGCGCGATCAGTGGCAGCGCAGGTCGTCGAGATCGTTTCCATCTGGTCCGCGTAACCGTGCACAGCTGGGCGCTGGTTTACGATCCGATGCGCTGAGCCGCTGTGCCAGTTTGCCTTTTCGCGCAGTCTCGCTACACTTACCTCAAATGGCCAAAAGTCTCCCCCAGCGGCCTAGTCCCGAGCAGCTGCTCGAACAAATCGAGCTCGAGGAGCGCCGCAGTCGGCGCGGTCGGCTGAAAGTTTTCCTTGGTTACTCCGCTGGCGTCGGCAAATCCTTTCAGATGCTCGACGAAGGCCGTCGGCGTTTGCAGCGCGGAGAGGACGTTGTCGTCTGCGCTTTGCAGCCAGCCTACCCTATCGAAGTTCAGGAGATTTTGCGTCAGCTCGAAATTATCCCGACAATAAAGACCGGCGACGGGGAAGCGATCGATGATGAGGTTGTGATTCGCCGCCACCCTCAAGTGGCACTAATCGACGGCCTCGCTTATGACAATCCTTCTGGGTGTGGAAATGCCCACCGTTGGGAAGACGTGGAGCAGTTGTTGAACGCGGGAATTTCCGTGGTCACCACGGTCAACCTGCAATACCTCGAGAAACTACAAGATGAGGTTGAACGCATTACTGGCGCCAGAGCGAGATGCACCATTCCTCGTGGCTTTCTGGACCGAAGTGCCGACGAAATCGTCGTCGTAGATGCGCCCACGCCGGACGCTCCCATTATCGGCTTGGCGCCGCAGGAACGCGCCGCCCTGCTTGCCGAGCGCCATCAGATGTCCCGCTTGCGTGAACTCGCTTTGCTGGTCGCCGCTTCCGTAGTGGATCGCCAGCTCGAAGCCTATCTTCGAGCTCATGGCATCGAGCAATCCTGGGGCGTCCAGGAAAGAATTCTGGTTTGTGTCAGTCCCCATGTGAATGCGGCGCCCATCCTCGAAAGCGGGAACCGGAATGCTGACCGTTTTCAGGGCGAGTTCTATGTAGTGTACGTGCAAGAGCATTCGCTATCCGAGCAGGACCGGCAGACACTGGAAACGAATCTGAATTACGCGCGCGAGTTAGGAGCCCAAGTCGAAGTCCTCAGCGGTTTCGACACATCCGACGCCATTCTCCGCTTCGCGCATCAGAAGGGCATCACCCAAATCTTCGTCGGCCACAGCAGCCGCCACGGAGTTCAGCGCAGACTTTGGGGCAGCTTGGTCGATCGATTGGTGCGTTCCGCGGAAGGAATCGATGTCGTCGTCTATCCCCAGTAACTTCTCCTCCGGTGCCGGCGCCGCGCAAGCCAAGCGAGGCCGTCTGCAGGTTTTCCTAG
>JBOGNC010000331.1:0-3845 GCA_050747045.1 Candidatus Acidiferrales bacterium
AGCAGGGATTCGACGCGTTGATACGGTCCGTGGCCTTGCAGGTATGCCAACGATTGATCGTCGTGTCGTATTGCATGCCCGGATCGCCGCATTGCCAGGTCGATTCGGCCATCTTATGGAGCAGATCGTTCGCGCCATACTTATCCGCCGTCTGGCCGTCGGCAACGTTATGCGTCCACCAGTCGCGGTCTTCCTCCGCGGCGTGCATGTAGTCGTCCGTCACGCGCACCGAATGGTTTGCGTTCTGGAAGAAAACGGATGAGTACGCTTCTCCATCTATCGCCGGATCGTAGCCCTGCTCGATCAGCACGTGCGCCTTGCGCTCTTCTTTTCTTTTGCTGTCGATGAACTCCACGATATCCGGATGATCCACGTTGAGGATGACCATCTTGGCAGCGCGCCGCGTCTTACCGCCGCTCTTGATCACCCCCGCAAACGCATCGAAACCCTTCATGAAACTTACCGGCCCCGAGGCAATCCCGCCGCCCGAAAGCGTTTCATGGCTGCCGCGCAGCGCCGAAAAGTTTGTGCCAGTCCCGGATCCCCACTTGAAAAGCATCCCTTCGGTCTTCGCCAGGTCCATGATCGATTCCATCTTGTCCTGGACCGAATTGATGAAGCACGCTGAGCACTGCGGCTTGGCCTGCACGCCCACGTTGAACCACACCGGCGAATTGAACGCCACCTTCTGCTCAACCAACAGGTGCGTCAGTTCGTCCTGAAACGCGGCTTTCGCTTGTGCTTCCGCAAAATAGCCGCCTTCTTCACCCCACCGTACGATCGAGTCAACCACGCGGCCGATCAACTGCCGGACCGACGTCTCGCGCTGCGGTGTATTTGGCTTTCCGTGAAAATATTTCGAAGCGACGATATTCGTGGCCGTCATGGACCACGACTTGGGTACTTCCACGTTCTCCTGCCGGAAAATCACCTGCCCTTTATCATTGCCTATGAGCGCTGTTCGCCGCTCCCACTCCACCTTGTCAAATGGCGACACTTTTCCCTCGGTGAATTTCCGGTGGAATTGCAATCCTGTGGTTCGTTGCGTAGCTTGTTCCGTCTGCGATTTTGCGCTCAATGCCGTTCTCGTTTCCGCCATGTTCTACCTCCGCGCCGGCAGTGTTTCAGCCGTTCGATTAGCCGGGATCCCGCAGGAGGATGTAACTCAATTTTACCTCCAAACGTATCCCGGGGTGTTGTTGCGTGTATCGGTGATACACGGAAACGTGGAACTTTCTAGTTAGGACGGCCCAAAACCCTTTCGTGCGCCGCCTCCTAGACTGAAAAAAGAGAAAAGCGCCGCTAAGCCTCGCCACATTGCTGGCGCGGTCAGTTGCTGCGCTCTCTCTTGGTTGAGCTCGCTCTGGCGTACACGCGGTCGCCGTCGGCGCTGGGCAGAACGACAAACGAACCGCGTTTTTTCCCCGAGCCTGGGTGCGAAGTATCGTGTCTCACGAAAATCTTGTCAAGGGGAATTCGCAACGTCACCACAAAATGTTCGGGCAGTAGTGTCGAATGTGGCTACCCATAGTGGTACACTCGCCTCCGCGCCACTACGCCTTGAAAATCAGATCCCGCCTGCGAACTCGCCCTCCGCTCGATTCAGCGCGGTGGCCGCATCTTACTCCTGTGCTCTGGAAGACAACAACACGCAATTGACTTCCGCTCTTCGCTGCCGAAAAATTGTTATGCGAACTCTTGTTGACAATCATGAAATCGAATAGCCCAGCCATCGAGATCCTCGGCCTCACCAAAGATTATTCGGTGGGCTTTTGGCGCAAACGCATGCGCCGCTCGCTCGATAATCTCTCGCTGCGCGTTGACGAAGGCGAAATATTCGGTTTTCTCGGTCCCAACGGCGCCGGCAAAACCACCACGTTGAAACTGCTTATGGGCTTGGTCTTTCCCACCGCCGGCACCGCACGGATTCTTGGCCGCCCCATCGACGATGTCGCCATGCACCGCGATATTGGCTACCTGCCCGAGCAGCCGTATTTCTACGATTACCTCACTGCGCGCGAGCTTCTCGACTATTACGCGCGCTTCTCCGGCTTTCCCGCTGCGGAGCGTCGTGCCCGCGTTTCCCGCGTCCTGGAGCGGGTAGGCCTTGCGGCCAGCGCCGATGTGCAGCTCCGCAAGTTTTCCAAGGGCATGCTGCAGCGCGCCGGCGTCGCACAGGCCATCATCCACGATCCGCGGATCGTCTTTCTCGATGAACCCATGTCAGGCCTCGATCCCATCGGCCGCCGCGAAGTGCGCGACATCATCCTCGATCTGAAGACGCAAGGCCGCACCGTATTCTTTTCCACGCACATTCTCTCTGACGCTGAAATGCTTTGCGATCGCGTGGCCGTGCTGCATCAGGGCAGGCTTCGAGGCGTTGGCGCACCCGGCAAAATCGTATCCGTCGAAATCCATGCCATGGAAATTTTGTTCGAGCCCGCGGAAGGGCGGTCGCTTTCGTCCAACTTGGCACACCGAGCTACTCCCGTCGGCGGACGCTACCGGATTCAATTGCCCGAGGCCGAAATCTACGGAACGCTCGATGAGTTGCGTGATTGCAGCGCCAGAATTCTGTCCGTCTCTCCGGTTCGGCCCACGCTGGAAGACTACTTCTTGGGACTCGTGGAGCGCCAGCCCGAGTCCTCGGCGCCCGTGGAGGCCAACGCTCAATGAGTTCCATACCCGGCGTCGTGGCCGTCAACACGTTCCGCGAAGCAGTGCGCGACCGTGTGCTCTATAACCTCGTATTCTTCGCGCTGCTGATGATCGGGGCCGCAATTCTCGTGGGACAGATTTCTATCGGCATCGAGCGGCTGGTGATTGTGAACCTCGGCCTCTCCGCCATCTCCGTTATCGGGTTGGTAATGGCTATCTTTATCGGCGTCGGCCTGGTGTACAAGGAAATGGAGAAGCGCACGCTGTATAGCCTGCTGGCCAAGCCTATCCGCCGCTGGGAATTCTTGGTCGGCAAATACGCCGGCCTGGTCCTGACGCTGGCCATAAATACGCTTTTCATGACCCTCGGCCTGGCAGCCGCGCTTTTCTACGTCGGCCGTCCGTTCCTCCGTTCCGACGGCTCCATTCTGATCGCCATCTACTTCATCTTGTTGTCGCTGGCCTTGGTCACCGCCATTGCTCTGTTCTTTTCCTGCTTTTCCAGCCCCATGCTATCCACGTTGTTCACTATTGGAATCTACATCGCGGGCCTGTTTGCCGGTGAGATCCGTGATTTCGGCGTGCTCACCAAAAGTTCCTTTCTCAAGGCGGCCAGCACCGTCTTGTATTATCTTCTCCCGAATTTTCACAATTTCAATTCGATTGCCGCCGCCGCGCATGGCGAACACATACCTCTCGCTCTGGTTTGGCAGAACACGCTTTACGCATCGATGTACATTATCCTGCTTCTGCTTGCGTCTTCGGCGGTATTCTCCCGGCGCAACCTGAAATGACGAACACCAGCCAACGTCGATCCCTATGGCTCGCTGCCGTCAGCGTGCCCCTGCTCTTCGTGGCGCTTTTCGCGTTGCAAACGCGCATCGATGCTCGCACTCGCACCGAAGCTCAGGCTCGGGACGAGTTGCTGCTTCGCTCTCCCTCCGCGATCTCAAAGATGAGCCTCGGATACAACTCGCTTCTCGCGGATGTGTATTGGACTCGAGTCGTGCAGTACTACGGCAGCCGCCTTGGCACCCATCACTCTCCTTACGCCTTGCTCTGGCCATTGCTCGACATCACCACAACTCTCGATCCCAAGCTTTTGCCCGCCTACCACTTCGGCGCCGTGTTTCTTTCGGAAAGATATGCCGGAGCAAATCGACCTGACCTTGCGATTAAACTCGTTA
>JBOGNC010000332.1:0-3814 GCA_050747045.1 Candidatus Acidiferrales bacterium
AACATCCGCGAAATGGCGCGGCTGCCGGTGCCCATCATCGTCACCATCACGGGCGAAGGCGGTTCGGGCGGCGCGCTGGCCATCGCAGTCGGAGATCGTGTGTACATGCTCGAAAATTCCATTTACTCGGTGATCTCGCCCGAAGGTTGCGCTTCCATCATGTGGCGCGACTCCACCAAAGCCGAACTTGCCGCCGAAGCGCTGAAAATCACCGCTCCCGATTTGCTCGCACTCAAGCTGATCGACGAAGTCGTCCCCGAGCCCGAAGGCGGCGCGCACAATGACTACGAAGCGGCCGTGAAGCTGCTCGACCCCGTTCTTGATCGCGCGCTCAACGATCTCGCCCCGTTACCGCCGCAGCAGTTGATCGACCGCCGCTACGAAAAATTCCGCTCCATGGGCCAATTTTTCGCCTGAAAAGACCGATTCGCTCCTCCCCTGGTACCTCCCATTGGAGCATTAGGCACGTTCCTTCGCATTGCGGTTGCTCCGTCCATCGTGCTGATCTAGTTTCTACACACGGGGCTATCCATGGCAGAGGGCGAGGCGACGCTGATGTCAGACGTATTTCGGCCGTATGAAAAACTCGTGGAAATTAGCATCTTGGGAAAGACGTTTCTGGTTCCGGAGCGCAATTCTCTGCTCCGCGCATTTCAATTCATCAGCCCGGAGACAATTCCCTACGGGCGTTTCTGCTGGAACCAAGAATGCCAGTTCTGCCGCGTCGATTGCCATCTTCCGGATGACGATCGCGCCCGCCCGATCCTGAGCTGCAAATTCATCGTCTCCGAAGGCATGGCCATTTCGAATCTGGCTCCGGAACTGGTCGGCTGCCTTCGCGCCAAACTCGGCCCCGCTGCGGATACGAATGGCGCCCCGGTCCCGACCGCAAAGCCGTTCCTTCCCGCCGGCTTGGCAGCCGCTGAAAACGAATAGATTCGTTCTTCTTCGGCGCCCCCTTGATGGTCCGAGCTTGGCCCTCCTCGCCGCGCGATCTTGCCGGTAGTCTGCCCGCATCGCTGTGCTACAATCCAGGGTTCCCGCCGAAGGGGAACGGATGAGAGCTCAGCTATGAAGGCCCGCGGAAAGTTTATAATTGGATCGACCATAATTATCGTCGCACTTTTAGCCCTGGCTTACGTCGGCTACACGCAAAGTAAGACCTACTACCACACCATTTCCGAGCTCTCCACGCTCCACGGACAGGCGCTGCACCAGCGCATGCGCGTTTCCGGAGACGTGCTTGCGGGCTCCATCGCCCACGTGGACGGCCACATTAATTTCGTCCTCGAAGAGAACGGCAAACAACTTCCCGTCAGCTACGTCGGCACCGCTCCCCTTCCAGACACGTTCAAAGGCGGCGCTCAGGCTCTCGTCGATGGCCGGCTCTCGCCGCAAGGCAGCTTCGTTGCCGAGCAGGTACAGGCGAAGTGCGCTTCGAAATATCAGGCCGCGCCGCCGGGCGTCAGTGCGATGGCCACTGGCAAGAGTTAACGCGCCGGTTTTTCTGCCGGCCGCCGCGAAATCGCCTAAGGGGGCTCCGTGGATATTTTTGGTTCATTTGCACTGCTGCTCGCGTTCCTCGCGGCGGTGTACGCCTTCGTCGGCGGCATAATCGGCATTTACACTCGCAAGCAGTTGCTCACCAAGAGCGCGCGCCATGCGGGCATGGCCGTCTTCGGTTTGGTCGCGCTGGCCGTCGCCTCCCTCGAATATTTTTTCTTTACCGACAATTTTTCGATGGCCTACGTGGCCGAGCACAGCAATCGCGCGCTGCCGGGCTTCTATAAGTTCGCCGCGCTGTGGGCTGGACAAGAGGGCTCGCTGCTGTGGTGGTCGTTTCTGCTGTCGATGTTCGCCTTCCTCGCACTTTTCCTCAACCGCAAGCGCCATCCGGAGCTGATGCCCTGGGTCGGCGTGATCCTTGCCGGCGTGCAGATTTTCTTTCTTACGCTGAATAATTTCGTCGCCAATCCTTTCCAGGTGATCGCCGGGGCTGATTCCTCTGGCGCCATGCATCTGGCCACGCTCACGTCGGGCAGCGGACTGAACCCGCTGCTGCAATATCCCGAAATGGTGATTCACCCGCCGATGCTCTATCTCGGCTACACCGGATTCACCATACCGTTCGCCTTTGCGCTCGGCGCGCTGCTGAGCCGCTATCCCGGCGAAAAATGGATTCACATCACGCGCCGCTGGACCATGGTCGCCTGGTGCCTGCTGGGTGTTGGTATTTTGCTCGGCGCGCACTGGGCCTACGCCGTGCTCGGTTGGGGCGGCTACTGGGAATGGGATCCGGTGGAAAACGCCGCGCTGCTCCCGTGGATCACCGGCACCGCGTTTTTGCATTCCGTGATGATGCAGGAAAAGCGCGGCATGATGCGCGTGTGGAACGTCTGGCTGGTCTTCTGCACGTTCATGCTGTGCATCCTCGGCACGTTCCTGACGCGCGCCGGAATCGTCAATTCCGTTCACGCCTTTGCTGAATCGAACATCGGCGGCTGGTTCGTCGGATTCCTGGCCATCGTGCTTACTGTTTGCCTGCTGGCCTGGTACAAGAATCGCGATTATCTGCGCAGCGATAATCAGCTCGATTCGCTGGTTTCGCGCGAGTCCAGCTTCCTTTTCAACAATCTGATTCTTCTGGCCGCGTGCTTCGCCGTTCTTTGGGGGACGCTCTTCCCCGTGTTCTCCGAATGGGTCACCGGCAACAAAATCAGCGTGGGGCCGCCGTTCTTCGACAAGGTGAATATTCCCATCGCGCTGTTTTTGCTGTTTCTCACCGGAGTCGGCCCTCTGCTCGCCTGGCGCAAAACTTCTTTCGACGCGCTCAAGCGCAATTTCGCATGGCCGCTGGGTCTCGCGCTCGTTGCCGGAGCGGTGGCCTTCGCTTTCGGCTTTCGTAATTTTTATGCGCTGATTTGCCTCATTCTCTCTGTCTTCGTCACGCTGACCATCGGCTCTGAGTTCTACCGCGGCGCGCGCGTCATCTCCTCGCGCGACCACGTCAACATCATCAGCGCCCTCGGCGAGCTGACCATGCGCAACACGCGCCGTTACGGCGGCTACATCGTCCACTTCGGCATGGTGCTGATTTTCATCGGCATCGCCGGACGCGCCTTCAGCACCGACATTCAAAAGCAAGTCGCCGTTGGCCAGAGCGTCTCCATCGGCCCCTACACGCTCGTCTGCCAAAATTTCGATTCGCCTTCGAACGCCAATTACTCTTCGCAGCGCGCCACGCTCGAAGTCTTCCGCAACGGCAAATCCGAAATGATGCTGTATCCCGAGCGGCGCCTCTTCAGCGCCAGCCAGGTGACGGAAACCATCGTGGCCATCGAGTCTTCGCCGCTCCGCGATCTCTACGTGGTCTATTCCGGCATCGATCCCGATACCAATAAGCCGGTGATTCACGCCTTCATCAATCCGCTGGTGAAATTTATCTGGTTCGGCGGAATCGTGGTGATTCTCGGCACCGGCCTGGCCATGTTCCCTGAACGCCGCACCGCGCTCGTACTTAGCCGTGCTGCCGAACGCTCCTGGGGCGACGCGATTGCGTCCGGCGCGTCTGGCCCAGCCGCGCCCGCGCTCGGCTCGCATTCCACGCGCTCCGGCCAATCCTTCCTCCGCCGCACCGACGACGACCAAACCTGACCCGCAGCTTTTGCGCTTGTCTTTCCGGGTGCCGTCGATAAGAACGAAGGCGTTGTCAAGAGACACTTATTTGCTGCAGTGCCTTTCAGCATCGCGTGACGATCAGAGTGGTTGGAGGACCGAAGCTCTGAAACTCACACGGTGAATCAGCTTGCGGCGG
>JBOGNC010000333.1:0-3812 GCA_050747045.1 Candidatus Acidiferrales bacterium
GGTCAGCAGTCGACCGTATCGCGCCATCGGTCCTCCCTCGGCGCTGCCGCCCGCTGTTATCTCCCATTTTCGGCAACTTAAGAATCATCAATTCAATCCGTTGTACACAGTTTTGAAACAGCTTCTACGCGAAAACACTGAATTGCTGACCGAAGCGGCGCGTATTAAAAATTTTGGCCAACCGAAGTTCGGAACGCCGCGCCAACTGTTTCACTGTGCTACTCAAAGCGCAGTATTTCCACAGGCAAAATTCGTGACGCTGAGCGAGCCGGTAGAATCGTGGCTGCAACGCTGATGGCCAGCGCGGCTGCGGCGATCCATAATGCATCGAACCCGTTGGCGTGAAACGGCACGTACGGAACCGCATACACCTCTGGATTCAGCGGAATCAAGCGCCAGTGATTTGCCGTCCAGGCGATGCCGTATCCTGCGGCTAAACCAATCAGCGTTCCTATGGCGCTGACTACCAAGCCCTGCAAAATAAAGATCGCGCGAACCTGTTTTCGGCGCGCCCCCACGGCCATCAACACTGCGATATCCCGCGCGCGGTCGCTGACCGTCATCGTAAGCACGACCAGGATATTGAGGCCGGCGACAAACGTAATCAATCCAACGAACAGAGCGGTCACCAACTTTTCGAGGCTGAGGGCGCGAAACAGCGCTCGGTTCTCCTGCATCCAGGTGGTGGCTGTGAATCCGGCCCCTGCGCGCCGCACCAATTCGTTGGCTACAGACTGCGCTTCGTCGAGATTCTTCACCCGTACTTCGAGAAGGTTCACCACGTCGCCCACGCCCGCCAATTCTTGCGCGGAGTGCAGCGTAACGAATACCCAGTTCGCGTCGTAGTCATAAAATCCGGAGTCGAAAATTCCGGTGACGTAAAAACGTCGCGAGCGTGGGACCATGCCAAACGGCGTCAAGTTCCCTTGCGGGCTAGTGAGCGTCAGATAATCCCCGACGGAGATATTCAGATCCTGCGCCAGCAAGCGCCCCACGATCAGCGCAGGCACTCCGGTTGAATCCGGCTCGAACTTCGCGTTGCCCGCCGCCAGATGTTGCAGCGCGCCATCCACGCGGCTTTCCAGTTTCGGATCGACGCCTTTCAGGACCACGCCGCGCGCCCGGCGGCCCGTGGCAAGTAGTACGGTATCGTAAACAGCCGGAACGATCGATTTCAGTCCGGGAGTGTTGGAAAGTCGCGCCATCATCGCACGATAATCGTGAATCCCTTCGGGATTGAGCGGCTTCAGATTTACGTGCGCCGTCACGCCCAACAGCCGATTGCGAATCGCCTCGCGAAAGCCGGTGTTCATCGAGAGAGCGATTACCAGGGTCATCACTCCGGCTGCTACGCCGGCACTGGCCAGAAACGTGACCAGCCGCAGCACGGCAGGCCGGTTCGGCGAGCGCAAATAGCGCTTCGCCACCAGCCATTCGAACCTCATGCGGACTGATCGCCTGAAGGCGCGTCGGCCCTAGACTCGCCGGCGGCATTATCCGCCTCAGAAGAGGCGCGCAATAACGGGAACAAAATAACCTCGCGAATGGCGTGCGCGTTTGTCAGAAGCATCACCAGGCGATCGATGCCAATCCCTTCCCCCGCCGTGGGCGGCAGCCCGTGGCTCAGCGCGCGGATGTAATCGACATCAACTTCCTTGGGCGCTTCCTGTCCGCCCTTTTCCACCTGAGCGCGAAAGCGTCGCTCTTGGTCGTCGGGATCGTTCAGCTCGGAAAAGCCATTGGCAATCTCCATCCCGGCGATGAAAAGTTCGAAGCGTTCGGCGAGTGACGGATCGTCTTCGCGCCGTTTCGCCAGGGGCGAAATTTCCACGGGAAAATCGTAGATGAAAGTAGGCTGAACGAGGTGATCTTCCGCGATTGCTTCAAAAAGCTCGCCAATCAAGTCACCGGCGGACGCGGTGCTGTCGAGTGCTACAGTATCGATGCCCCTCGATTTTGCGAACTGGTTGTATCGCTCAGCGATTTTACGCGGGCCATCCTTCGCCGCCATATCTTCCGCGCTCGGCGGGTCGCCCGCCCCCTCCGGCCAGTATTTGCGAATGGCTTCGCGCATCGAGAACCTCTCGAAATGGCCGAAGTCGATTTCCAGCTCGCCGAAAGGCGCCTTCGCACTGCCGCAAACTTTTTCCGCCAGGCGCCGCAGCAATTCCTCCGTTAAATCCATCAACGAAGGACCGTCGCTATACGCCTGATAAAACTCGAGCATCGTGAATTCAGGCTGGTGAATCGCGTCAATGCCCTCGTTGCGGAAGTTGCGATTGATTTCGTACACGCGATCCAGGCCGCCGACGATGAGCCTTTTCAGATAAAGCTCCGGCGCGATCCGCAAATACAAATCCATATCGAAGGTGTTGTGATGGGTTACGAACGGCCGTGCAGTTGCACCGCCCAAAATCGGATGCATCATCGGCGTTTCCACTTCCACGTAGCCGCGCGCGTCGAAGAAGCGCCGAAGTTCGCGAATGATCTCCGCGCGTTTCAGAAAAATTGTCCGCACTCCTTCGTTGCCGATTAGATCGAGGTAGCGGCGGCGGTAGCGCATTTCCACGTCGGCCAGGCCGTGCCATTTTTCGGGCAGCGGCAGCAGCGACTTGGTGAGCAGCTGAAGTTTTCCCACCTTCACGGTCAACTCATTCGTCTTGGTGCGAAAAAGATGACCGGAGACGCCAATAATATCGCCGAGGTCGAGCAGTTGAAAGAGTTTGAAAGCCCGTTCGCCCACGATGTCCAGTCGAACGTAGATCTGTAGCTTCGCGCCGTCGCCGATCAGGTGCGCGAAGCCGGCCTTGCCATGCGGCCGCAAAGCCACGATTCGTCCCGCCACTCGCGCTTCAACGCTTTTCGCGGTAAGTTCCTCGGCGGTGCTAGCCCCAAACTGCTCCGCAATTTGCCGCGCCGTGTGCGTCTGGTCAAATTTGTGTGGATGAGGCGGGCAACCAAGAGCTTCAATTTCGGTCAGTTTCTTGCGGCGTTGAAGGTACTGGTCGATCGGTTCAAATTCCAAGGCGAACCTTTCTATGCTTTGGACAGGCAACGGTTCCGGCAAGCCGCCCGTCAGTATATCAATATCAGGTCCACGAACTGCCAAGAAACCCGGTTGGTTTGCAAGCGGTGGTACAATACGGCGATGTTGGGGGTAGGTGGTGTTTCCTAGGCGAAAGACGCTGTCCACATCAACGCATCCAAGCGTTTCGGACGACTGGATCACGGTTCTTCCGGGAGAGAAGGACGAACTTTTCGACACCGTCGTCGGGCGGTGGGAATGCGCGTATGCCATGATGAGCGTGGCACTGGATGATGCGCTCTCGCTGCGGTCTCGTGGAGAGCTTGTGTGCGCTCGCCAGCAAGTGGCCGTGTCTGCTGACCTGTTGAAAGCGTTGGCGAACTCGCTCACCTCATTCTGCACCGCTCTACAGCATCGCGGACGGACGCTTTCCGCGCTACCGGTCGTAAAACCCCTTAATTCGAAATTCTTTCGCGGGAACACCGCGCAGAGCGCCGCTTCATGGAATGAGATTATCCACCGTCTGTTGTTTCGCGGCCGCCCGCGGTTTTTCCACAAGCTGCGCATTCTTTCCGAAATGCTGGAGCAGTTGGAGCGGGAGTTCCGCGAATCGGCGGGCGACATCGCCAAGGGCATGGATACGCAGCCGATCGCATCGTGGCTCAAGCTCGATGACCTCCACTACGATTTCAATACTTGTCTGCGCGAAACCGAGGTCGTGCTGAAATCATTTTTGCGCGCCCTGCCCGCGGAGCAACTCTCTGGGCTGGCACGCGATTTGGACGCT
>JBOGNC010000334.1:0-3790 GCA_050747045.1 Candidatus Acidiferrales bacterium
TCAGCAATGCAATCAACCGGTCTTTTTCCTCGATTGCTTGCAACAATTCTAGCAATTGGTCCTGGCTGGTAAATTCCATCGCGGAGGCGATCTGCGCTGCACCCTCCACGTAGATCTTCCGCTCGGCATCATCTCCGAGTACCGCCTTATCGCACAGCATCAGCGCGGCGCTGGCCAAGCGTCCATACTGCTCTCGCTCGCGCTCGACCTGCCGCTGTAGATCGGTTCGCATATCCTCGATGGTCCAACCGGCGTAGTGCTGATTCAAATGCGCGGCGACGCGATCAAGCTCTTGCTGCGCAATATCTCGCTCCGGACGGATCAACTTGTCCCGGGTAACACCACCCGTAGTAACCAGAACTACGAGGACACGACGATCAGGCACGCTAAGAAAACGCACATGCTCGACGACGGTTCGTGCGAGCGGCGGCGAAATAAAAATTCCCAAGCCGCGCGAAACAGCCGAAAGGACGTGACTGGCGCGCTCCATCACCGCTTCGGGCGTCTGCGCTGCTTCCAGTTCGCGGCGAATCCACTGGCGATCTTCAGGACTGGCTGTGGCCTGCGCTGCAACCTGCTCCACGAAAAACCGGTACGCGGCAGCAGTTGGAACGCGCCCGGCCGAAGTGTGCGGCTGATAAAGATAACCGCCTTCCTCGAGATCGGCCATCACGTTACGAACGGTAGCCGGACTCAGCGGCTCAACATGCAGGCGCGCAACGCTGCGCGAAGAAACAGGCTCACCCGTCTCGATGTACGCGCGCACTACATCGGTAAGAATCTGTTGATGACGTTTCTGTTGAAGCGCTGCCAGAGCCATGGCTCTCCCTCAATCCCGCGTGCTTAATCGCGCCTCGACGCAACCGCGTGTGCTGTCGTTTAAGTTTAATCGGCAGCGCATCCGGCGTCAACTTGCCCTACTCAGTGGTCGCCGCAAAATGAGAATGTTCGATTTGTGCAAAGTAGGAATGTCCGCTTTTCTAGCGGCCGGGAGGCCCGGTGGAACAGGAGCGGATCAGCATGAGGGTCTGCGAGCGGTAGCGGTTGAAAGTGCTGCAGCAGATCGAAGAAGGCCGGCTGAGGCAGATCGAAGCGCCCGGCACCTGCCTCTGAGCGACCGGCAGGTGCGGCATTTGCAGGTGCGGCGTTTGCAGGCACGGCTGCAGGGCGAGGGTGATGGTGCGGTCATGCATGGCTTTCGAGGCTCGACGGCATGCACTAGCTCCGTTTTCGAAATCGCTACCTGCCGCGCAATAATCTAGGTTTTTATTAGATATTTCGAGCTATGGAGCGGGATAAGGGAATCGAACCCTCGCCTCCACCTTGGCAAGGTGGCGTACTACCACTATACGAATCCCGCGCTCGATCGAGCAGGGCTATTTGAGGAAGACCATTTATAACACGGCCAGCAAGCCACGAACAAGACCCGCGCAGGAATCGAGCGGGGACGCTGATAGCCATAGGACGATCCGACTAGCAGACGCAATCATGCGCGCAACCGGCTAGTCGACTTCCAGAATTCGAGTTGCCTTCACGACAGGCGACTTTTTCTGGCGGTCCGCGAAACGCTCGGCGCGGTCGCGATCGATATAGACGCGGGCAAACTTTTCGCCATCGTGGTAGTAGACAGTCACCTGCCAATGGCGATGCTTGCGGCGGCCGTCCTTACGCAGCCTGCTGGAACCGGAGCTTGCTGCCCTCTTCTTTTTCACGTTGGAATGACCCTCAGTCCGAGCGACTATGGCAAGTTTGGTCCAGACGCGCAAGTAGCAATCTTGTGTTTAACCGGAATGATAATTAGGGATACCTCGTTCATGGTCAAGTAACTAGGCCCACACACAAGATACCGCGGATCATGAAACTTTTCAAGCGAAGCGCACGTATCAAGGATGAGAGGAAATGCAATGCGCACGCAAACCTGCGGAGAATACGAAATCGAAGATCTGCTGGGCCATCCGGCGGAAATGATTGAGGAACTGCGAGAACGCTTATCGGAAAACGCGAATATCATTCCAGACCCGAGGCGAGCGGGATTTTATGAAGTGCAGAGCGCAGACTCAACCTACTACATCCACGTAATACCCAACTCGGGCAAGGTGCTGCTACTCGCGGCTTGGCCGAGTGTATAAGGGACGTTGCGTCGTGCTCCGCTGATCGGTTTGCGCGAAGACGGCGCCCGGGAATTTCGGGAGTTTGAGTCCGCGCGGGCTGCGGAGCGTTTCTGTCGCACGTAAATGCGCGACCGGCGATACCCTCCGATTCATCCGAGGCTGGACGCACGTCAGAACGAAACGTCCTTGGGCTTGAGATTCAGGTCGGCAACGGTTTGCTTTTTGATCTTGAAGAGTTCCGGGCTGGCGCTGGACTGCGCGTAGGCGATATCGCCGGAGGGTTTTGAAAGCCGGACGGTGACTTGCTGGCCGCTGTTCTTCGTGAATACCACCGTGACTGCCGGATTTTTCATGGCGGCCGTTTGAACACCAGATGGATGGTCGATCACTTCCTCGGCTCGCAAGCTGGTGAAGGGATTGAGAATTTTCCAACTGGAAGCCGATTTTCCCTTATCTCCCGCTGGAGCGGCAATTTTCCACGGGCCATCAGATCCCTGCCGGCTGATTTCGATGATTCCGTTCGAATTTTGCAATTGGATGCGATCGAGCGAGGACTCGTCGAGATGCACCACGCTTTTGTCTCGCATCTGACTGAAACTTTTAGTGAGCTTCGAGTACAGGTCCTTATTCACTTTGAAGATGATGGGACGGGAGAGATCGCGCGCGTAGTATGCCTCGCCGATTTTCTTGCCGAGAACCAAAGTCGATTTATCTCCGTCGTTTTTCACTACACCGAAAGAGACGGCGGGACGGGAGAATCCGTAACGAGCGAGGTTATCGGATTTTTCGCTGACAATGTCGCTGATGCGGGCGTTGGAGATAGCGTCGAGCAAGGAATCGACGACGTCCGGATCGGCCGGGACCTTCTCAGGCTTCGTAAAATACCACTGTGTGGAATCTTTTGGATTGCGGCTGACGGCTAGGTCGCCCGAGGGATTTTTCAAGGCGAAAGAAGATACGTCGACGCTATCGAGGCGAAGGACGTTCATGTCCCGGAGGGCATTGAGCGGCTTATCGGCGGTGGTGAGCAGGGAGAGGGGCATGAGCAAGACTTTCGGCTGATCGTCCACGACGGCGTAAACGGCCGAGCCGCTGAAATCCTTGTCTCCGAGCAGGAGCGTGTGCTTCTGGCCGCTGTTGGTGCGGAATTCGACAGAAGCCGCCGGCGGGTCAAGACCGAAGGACTTTCGGCGGCCGGCAGCGACGGACTCGGTCTCCGTGGGCCGCGATTCAGCGAGCTGATCGACGAAACCTTCGGCGGTGGGCTGGTCTGCGAGAGTATTGATCGGCTGGACGATGCGCCAAGTACCCTTTTGTTTTTCGAAACCGATCGCGGGCTGGTCCTTTTGTGTAGGATGCGAAATGGAGAATGAGTTGATATTCGAAGGGTTGATGGAGAACGCTGGCTTCGAGGTATCGGCGGGCGCTGCAGGCTTTTTCGATTTGCGCCACTGCGAGTAATACACGCCGGCGGCGGCAATGATGGCGCAGAGAACTACGATCAAGGTAGATTTCTTAATCATGACATCCGATACCTGAAAATGCGGCTAACGCTGTTTTGTATCATGACATGCGTTACACCGCGTATCAGGACATCCGTTACACGTCTGGGTTCTGTTTTTCTTCCGCAGCGGGAAGCGTCGTAGGGAGCCCGGAGGGCGACCGGAGAGGCTTGCCAC
>JBOGNC010000335.1:0-3752 GCA_050747045.1 Candidatus Acidiferrales bacterium
CGGCCAAGGAAAAACCACCATCGTGAAGCTGCTAACGCGCCTGTACGAGGTGACCTCCGGCCAGATTCTGCTCGATGGCATCGACATTCGCGAATACGACCTCGAGGATCTATGGCGTGAGATTGGGGTTATTTTTCAGGATTTCGTGCGCTACGAGATGACCGCAGCGCGAAATATCGGTCTAGGCCGCATCGAAGAGTGCGATAACGAATTTCAAATTCGCGCGGCAGCCCAGAAAAGCTTCGCTGAGCAGGTTGTCCGCCGGCTGCCGAAGGGCTTTCAGCAGACGCTCGGCGTTCGCTTCGAAGGGGGCGTGGAACTGTCGGGAGGTGAATGGCAGAGGATAGCCCTCGCGCGCGCCTACTTACGAGACGCGCAGGTGCTGATTCTAGACGAACCGACGGCCGCTCTGGATGCGCGCTCGGAGCATGATTTATTTCAACGCTTCGCCGATCTGACCACGCAAAAGATGTCGGTTTTGATTTCCCACCGCTTCTCGACTGTCCGAATGGCAGACAGAATCCTGGTCCTCGAGGACGGCCAAATCGCGGAGCAAGGTCCTCACGATGAATTGATCAAGCATGCCGGACGCTACGCAGAAATGTTCGAATTGCAGGCGGCAAATTACCGATGAGAGTAGGCACCTAAGATATGGCTACCGTACAGCACCCCCCGCTGGATTCCGCGTCGAGCTACCCATCAGATTTTCCGCCCGGTAGGCGCGCCGCAAAGACTGAGCTTTCCTTTGTCAGTGGAAGAAATCGTCGGACGACAGTAGATGGAAAACTGCGCGATCAGGCGCTTCAAACGGCTCGCTCGTGGAGTTTGTTGGATTCCACGGATTCCCATGAGCGCTTTGCGCGAGCGCTCGCTGCGGCATCCCGTAGGATCGGCAAGGTCGCCGACCGCCTCCAGGACGCAGTTTCCTCGGGCGCGCGCTTGAAGGGCGATGACTCCGCTCTATTGGGTCATCTAATGGTGATCCGCACGGCGTCCCGTGAATGCCGGCAGGCGCTTCGTTCAAAATCTATCTTGCCCCATGTAAAGCGTAATGATTGGAAAAATCCGGTACCTCGAGCTTACGCGTTTTCGATTGGCTATCTGGATGCCACTGGCGACGAATTCGACGAATTACAGTTTCCAGTATTCGCACAGGCGGCCCAAGAAGAGTCACCTCTTCAAATGAAAGAACTCTGGAATCTGAGGGTGTATCTGGAGTTCGCACTTCTGGAGCGCGTTGCCGGGCTCGCCGAACACCTCGATACGCAATCTCGTCCGCCGTTGAGTGTCGTCAGCGTCAAAAGCTCCAGCCGTCTTCGACGCTGCCTGGAAAGCCTGCAGGCGGTATTGGATCTCGACTGGAAAAAACTTTTTGAAAAGATCGATCAAACTGACAAAATTCTGAAGACCGATCCGCTGGGAACGTATGACGGCATGGATTTCGAGAGCCGCGACGCCTACCGCGCAGCCGTAGCCAGCTTAGCGGCTCATGGCGACTACAGTGAAGTCGAGGTTGCGCAGGAAGCTATCATGTTAGCGCGTCAAGCTCAAAGGCTGAGCGTGTTTAGCGGCAGAGCGAAACGGCGCAGAGCACACGTCGGGTATTACTTGACCGGGCCGGGCAAAGAAATTCTAAAACGTCGCATCGGATACCGAGCGAGCCTCGTGGAAAAGATCAGGCAAATCGCCACCAACTCGCCTGATTACTTCTACTTTGCCTCTGTTGAAATCGCCACTCTAGCCTTGATCGTCATCGCCCTCTCAGCACTTCACGCGCAGCCTCCTGCGCTTTGGCCGACCCTTCTGTTGTTGTTGGCAATCGTGGAGTGCGCGGTAATGGTCACGAATACATGTGTGACGTCTCTGGTGGCTCCCCAAAAACTGCCGAAGCTCGATTTTTCAAAAGGCATACCGGACGATTGCGCAACTATGGTCGTAGTTCCCACCCTGATCGCCACTGAAGCGCAAGTGAGAAAAGCCGTAAAGGATCTAGAAATCCGTTTTCTCGGGAACAGGGACAGGAACCTTCATTTCGCACTGTTGACCGATTTCCCCGATGCCGATCAACAATTTGACGAAAACGACGGTTTGGCCCAGATGTGTTCCGAACTTATCGAGGTACTCAATCGAAACCACGCTGGCAAGAGCTACGCGCCTTTCTTTCATTTCCACAGGTCGCGCACGTTTAACAATCGAGAAGGACGGTGGATGGGATGGGAGCGAAAACGCGGGAAGCTCCTCCAGTTCAATCGCTACCTTTTGGGACAAGAAGATCCATTTGCGCTGAAGACAGGGAATCTGTCCGTTCTTCCTGAGATCCGCTACGTAATTACGCTGGATCTTGATACTCAATTGCCTCCCGGCACTGCGTATCGGCTCGTAGGTGCAATTGCTCACCCGCTGAACTCTGCCGTGATCGATTCTGCATCGAACACCGTGGTGGAAGGGTATGGGATTCTGCAGCCGCGTGTGGAAATTAGCGTTCGGTCGGCACATCGGTCCCGTCTGGCTTCCCTGCTTTCCGGAGACACCGGGCTCGACATATATACGCGAGCCGTTTCCGACGTCTACCAAGACCTGTTTGGAGAGGCGATTTTCAGCGGTAAGGGCATATACGAACTGGAGACCTTTCAGAAAGTCCTCGACAACCGTTTGCCATGCGATTCCGTTTTAAGCCACGACCTAATTGAAAGCGCCTACGTCCGGGCTGGGCTATTGAGTGACGTTGAGGTGGTGGACGACTATCCCTCGAGCTTTAGCGCGCTGAATCGCAGAAAGCATCGTTGGATGAGGGGAGATTGGCAAATCAGTCCGTGGCTGTTTCCTCATGTGCGAGACGGAGTAAACCGCATAGTAAAAAACCCGATCAGCCACGTCTCGCGCTGGAAGATTCTCGATAATCTTCGCCGTGCGTTGACAGATCTGACGATCTTCGCGGCACTTTTATACGGCTGGTTTGCGGTCCCGGAGCACGCGTTCCGCTGGACGCTGATTGTCTTGGGCATCGTGCTCCTTCCTGCATATGTGCGGCTGATTCTGAGCGTGGCGAATGCAGGGCCTGATCTATTCTCGCGAAGTTTCTGGAAAGCTCTGTTCGAAGACTGGGGGGCTAGTCACGCTAGGACCTTCCTTCGGCTAGCGTTTCTTTGCCATCAAGCCTTGGTGGAGCTCGATGCCTCCGTCCGCACGCTCGTTCGAATGAAATTCACTCGCCGGCGCATGCTGGAATGGGAGACAGCAGAGGACTCCGAGTCTGCCTCTCGGACCGTGCACATTGTGGACAAGTACATTCGCGGCAGCGCGGCGCTGGCCGCCGCAATCGGGGTACTGTTGGGAATCCTCCACCCGCCGGTTTTGGCTGTGTCGCTTCCCTTCGTCGCTGTCTGGGCGATCTTGCCGAAAATAACGAGCTGGCTCAATCAGCCTTTGGCTATACGCCAGCCAGCGCTGACTGATGATCAACAGGCACTAGTCCGAAACGCGGGCTTGCGCACGTGGCGGTTTTTCCGGGAGTTCAGCAACGCGGAGGAAAACTGGCTCGTGCCGGACCTATTGCAGGAAACTCCGCCACTCGTCGCCCATCTCATTTCAACCACCAACCTGGGTCTGCTGCTCAATGCGCGGCTCGCAGCTCACGACCTAGGTCACCTTACTACTTCTGAATTTGCCGAAAGCACAGCGAAGACGTTTGAAGCGGTGCGCCGGATGCCGAAGTGCAAGGGGCAGCTTTATAACTGGTATTCCACGCGCAC
>JBOGNC010000336.1:0-3737 GCA_050747045.1 Candidatus Acidiferrales bacterium
CCTGGCGGTGCGGCGCACCACGCTCTATAACGCTCTCGCGGAGCGCGCGCTCGATTCCGGAGTTTCAGTTTTGTGGGGTGCGCGCGTAGAAGCTCATGGCGGCGAGACGGCGCTGGTGAACGGAGAGCCCGCGCGTTGCTCGTGGCTCGTGGGTGCGGACGGCATGAGCTCGCGAATTCGCGCCGAAGCGGGCCTCGACGCGGGAAAATGCAGCAGAGCGCGCTTCGGATTCCGCCGGCATTTCAAGGTGGAACCGTGGACCGACTACGTGGAGGTCCACTGGGGACCCACATCGCAGCTGTTTGTGACGCCGGTCGGCGCGCAAGAGGTTTGTATCGCGCTGCTCGCGCGGAAACCGCGCCCGCGCCTTGCTGAAGAGATCCCGTCGTTCGCCGAAGTTGCGTGGCGCCTCAAAGGGATGATGCCGAGCTCGATAGAACGGGGAGCGGTCACGTTCAATCGGCGCCTTCGCGCCGTCACGCGCGGCCGCGTCGCGCTCGTCGGCGACGCCTCCGGCTCCGTGGACGCCATCACCGGCGAGGGACTTTCCGTAGCGTTTCAGCAAGCACTCGCTCTCGCCGAGGCGTTCGCGAAAGATGACCTCGCGCTGTACCAGGCGACCCATAGCCGTATCATGCGCGTTCCGGCTCTGATGGCCAAACTGCTCGTAATCATGGATCGCCATTCGTGGCTGCGCCGCCAAGCGCTCCACCGGCTTGCCGCCCGGCCAGGAGTGTTTTCCCGCTTCCTCGCGCTCCACACCAGCGCCTTGCCGCCCAGCGTGACGCTCTGTAACGGGGCTTCCAGGTGTGCGCCCCCGGTTAGCCTTCCAACGCAGGGCTTGCTACCGTCGGACAGTATTAGGCAGAACCATGGTGATGAATACCCTTCGTCCCTGTTGCCTTATTTTGACACTAGCCTTTTTGTAGACGCGCTCTCCGTCATAACCCAACTCAAGCTGAACGGGTGCCGCCGATCGTTCCGTCGCGGCCCGCGTGATCCCTGGTAACACCTTGCACCCTCCCAATTCAAACGTGGCTCCCCACGCCCTGATTGCTCTTGTGAGCACATCAAGGCTTAGAGGGGATTTCCCCTTCTCGTAGTTGTAGACCATTTGTCGTGTGACTTTTAGGACCTCCGCGGCCTTAGCTACGCTGAGACCCTTCATCAAACGCGCACCTCGCAACTGGTTCCCTAAATGCTTTGCGGCGTAACTGCTCATTAGGATCGCCCGATTCCGGTAGAAGCCATCCAAATGATAGCGCCGCAGCGACATTTGTCAAATATATTTTACGTTCTAAGAATTTGTAAATTATTTTTGACAATCTATACAACAAAATGTAATATTTGATTATGCTCAGATCTCAATGCATTGTGGCTTGCGCTGTGTGCGCTGATCCGTGTATATTGATGCATCACCTGTAAATTGGCTCTTTTTCTTTCTTCCGACCCGCCCAGCGCATCTAACCGTTTGGGGATTCTTGAGCCAAAGCCAGGCGATCTAGTAATATGCTGGCGATAAGAGGAGGTAATGCCATGGTAGCCGCGCCAACCGCGACAGACAAGTTCGACTTGCGCCCAGATGACATCCTGGGCGCGATTCTAGCCATTGCAGAAGAGCAAAATGAGAAGGAAGGCTCTAAGCGATTTGCATTCAGGGGGCACGACTCAGATCTCCAAGAGTTATTCAGTGAACTAGTACAGGAATTCAATGAGCCCCTGATGCGCCGCTTTGTCTTTTCGGATAAGGGCCCTATGCCGTATAGCCCTATTCTCAGTGATGCCGTCAGCAAGCTTCAGTTGTGCGGATTCGTTGGTCGAGAAAACCCGGATTACGAAATCTTGTTCGTTAGACCTGCCGCAGTAAACTACTTTGAATCGGTAATTAAGAAGAGACTTTCCAAGGATCAGATCGAAGTGCTTCAGCGGGTAGCGGGCGTATTCAAGAGCAAGGTCACTCCTGTACCTTAGGAAATACTGCGCAAAGCAGGGGGGAACTTTTGTCTGGGAACCTGAGGGAGCGAGTTAACGAGTTTGTGGCATGGCTGTTTGAAGGCCACAAGACTAGGATCCCTCGCGAACCGAAGGTCATTAATGATGCGCTACTTGGGAATCAATACTTTGCGAAGCATGAAATTTTAGTCATCGATTCGCCTCTCATCCAGCGCCTTAGACGCATCCGCCAAACAGGGTTGGTTTACCACGTTTTTCCCTCTGCAACACACACCCGGTTCGAGCATTGCCTTGGGGCCTGTACCGTTGCCGAACGGTGCTTCAACGCCATCAAGGACCGCTTCTCCGTAGAGGAATCATCGAAGACCTTTCCCATCGATGTCAGTCGCATTTCAGGCGATTTGGCCCACCTCAGGATGGCGGCGCTTCTGCATGATGTGGGACATGGATTCTGCTCCCACGCGTCGGAGCAAATCTACGGAACACTGACGGACATCCGGGGATTTAAGGACGATCCGAAATACGTCAACAACGCAACGGGAGAGATTCTTTCCTATTTGATGATTACGGCACCGGCCTTCAAGAACTGGTTCGAAGAATATGTTCGGACCAAATGCCACGCTTTGATCGATCTCGATGTCGTTGCGGATATGATCCTGGGCAAGCATAAGGACAACGAGAAGTATTTTCTGGCCCAGATCATCAGCAGCCCGTACGATGCCGACAAGCTCGACTATATCGCCAGGGACAGTTACTACTGCGGGCTCGCGCTCACAGTTGATTTACCGCGTTTCTACAGCATGATTTCCACGACTGAACATCTGCACTATAGGATACTTGTGCTCCGAAATTATGTTCCCTTGGAGCAGATTCTCTTCAGCAAGATGATGCTTTTCGGATCGGTCTATCATCACCAGAAAGTCAAGTGCGTCGATTCGATGTTGCGGTCCCTGGTTCAGCACATCATCAACAATCCCGACCAATGCGCTATCAGCGTTGCAGACCGCAAGATCAGCTTCACCGATCCTGTTGACTACCTCTATGTGACGGACGACGAATTCTTCGGACAAATCAGCGGCTTTGGCGATGACTATGTACGCAAAATGCTGAAAAGATTCCGCAGTCGAAACCTCTTCCTGAGGTGTATGGAAATATCGCGACGAACTGTCAAGAACTGGGACGATCCCGAGCGTAAGCAACTGATTGATCTGTCGGACTCGCCCGAACGATTAGCCGGTCTGGAAAAGGAAATCCACAAGCGAGTTGGCACGTTGGGCGTAAACTGCAACTCGGGGGAGATTTTGCTAAGCGTACCGTCCGTGCCTCGAATGAAAAGCGACTTCGCCTATATTCAGACCAGCGTAGACACCGAACCCGAAACCGTCGAAAAATTCTTCCCACTTGAGCAGTGGACCGACGCGTATGCCTACAACAAGTGGAAGAGCTTCGTTTACGCGCCACCTGAGTGTTCAGAGGTAGTAAGGGATGCAGCGATCTCAGTACTCGAGGAAAATCTTGGCGTCAAAATTGATCGGTCAAAGTCTGATCAGGCCTGCCATCTCAACGCGAAGTGAAGTAAAGCCAGCTGCGAAAGGTTCCGGCGCCTCACTGGTCCGAGACGCAGATCCCTTAAATATCCAGGTTCTTTACGTCCAGCGCGTTGCCTTCGATGAACTGCCGGCGGGGTTCGACGGCGTCGCCCATGAGCACGGTAAAGATGGAGTCGGCTTCCACCTGATCTTCGACTCGCACCTGCAGCAGCATGCGCCGTTCGGCGTCCATGG
>JBOGNC010000337.1:0-3735 GCA_050747045.1 Candidatus Acidiferrales bacterium
AGCGGCGGCGAGCCGTCTTTGATGTCATCCCCAAGAAGGGCCGGCAGGACCGGAGTCTTCATCTTGAGGACTTCCGGCTCGTCACCCGCGAATTCTTCCATCGGCTGCAGTATGACACCGAAAAGCAGTTTGTCATCCTGAACGGCTTTATCACGCCGGCGATGGCGAAGAAGCGCAAGGTGGAAGCGAGCGGGGAAGACAACCGCCAGGAGCACACCCGGTACTTCGAGAAACTGGTAGGCAATGCCGATCTGAAGCAACTGGGTGCCTGGCTCGTGGAACTTGCGCTAATCCACCATCGGGACCGTACGCCTTATTCCTATTACGGAGACACCCCAAAGCCAGACCCGCTGTATGGGACCGCCACGCGCTGGAGCCTCGACGTGGAAGCGATCAAGGCAGTTGAGTCGATCAAGGCATCGGTAATCGAACCTGCAAAATCGAACCGCACCAAAGCCAAACACCCCGAAGAATCCGCGAATAAATAGCCCTCGAGCAGGGCGGCGTAGCCGCCCTGCACCTTTTCCCCCTGGCTATTGTTTCCAGGGGCTAGGCCTGGCAGCCTGCGCAAACTCTCACCACGGCTCGGGACCCTCGTTGCCGAAAACTCCGCCGGTCGGACCATCGTCGGGGAGCAACGCCAACCGGACGGGCGTAGCCGCCCCTTCTTCGACAGTTTGCGTTCCGCGATGCCGGTTCATATCCGTTGCCGTGAAACCGGGATCGGCAGCATTGACTTTGATTCCCAGTCCCTGCAGTTCATTGGCGAGTCGCACCGTCATCATGTTCAGCGCAGCTTTCGATGAGGCGTATGCGAGCAATGCGCTTCTGTCAGGAAGAGGGACATTTGGATCCGTGATCAAACCAAACGAGCCATTCCCACTGGTCAGATTGACGATCCGGCCGCGCTTAGACTTCTTCAGCAGCGGAAGCATTGTCTTCGTCACGCGGAAGGCTCCAAAGGTATTTGTCTCAAACGTTTTCTGGAGTACATCCAAGGTCAATTCCGAACCCGGCAGCCAGTCCACGGCGATCCCGGCGTTGTTGACGAGGATGTCAAGCCGCCCATAGCGGCGCTGGATCTCGTCTGCGGCATCGTCCACGCTTTGCTGTGAGGTCACATCCAATTGAATGAATTCGACAATAAGGCCCTCAGCTCGAACATCTGCCAAGGCCTTTTCTCCGCGCTCGCGTTCGCGTGCTGCCATTAAGACCAACACCTGCTTGGCTGCGAGCTGGCGGGAGATTTCTTTCCCAATTCCCCTGTTCGCGCCCGTCACAAGTGCAATGGTTTCTGCCATAAGCTAGTCCTCTTTCCATTTGCAAATCACAAAATTCGCACACTGCCCTGATCTCCATGCCAGAGGCGGACTTGGCGCTACTTGGTTGCCCGCAACCACGGTGTCACCGTAATCGCTACTAATAGGCCCTCAGGGCTGATGAGCCGCGTTACGATCTGACCCCACGGTTCCTTCCTGCCTGCCACCAGCAATCGATAGCCGCGGGATTTAAGTTCGGCGGTCGCCTTCTCAAGGTCTTCAACCTCGAAATCGATCCAAGCTTGGGTTTCCGGGGTTCGTGCCAACGTGCTATGAATGCGAGGGGTAGGTGAGGTTGAGGTATGAAAGATGACCCCGAGAGGTGCTCTCCCTACATCACGTCGGCGGAAAAAGATCACGGATGGCGAGCGTCACCGCGCTCTCCTCCGGGCCGTGGGTGAGACGTGGTTCCGAATTCAGGTCTATTCGGAGGCGGTGCTGCCTGACACCGTTGATCGCGACATACTTCTCGATCGCGTAGTCGGCGGCGTCGGCGCCCAGCTTCAGCAACCGCTCGCGCAACGTTCCTACCTGCGCCCGCGCGCAACCGCTCCGCGCCGCCCGCGGCCGCATGGACCGGAAGCATCACGCTCAAGGTCAAGCCGTCAAGGACATCTACGTTTATCCGCTCGTGCGGAATATCCGCCAACAGCTGTGCGGTGAACTCACACGGTAAACAAATACCGTGAGCCAAGCGAAAGCCTCCTTTGGTCTCTCAAACATCGTCTTCACAACGTGTTTGTACCATAGGAGGCTTTTCGTGTCTCTAAGAAACGTGAATTTTCCGGGCTAGTCTCGCTGATCGCGGGCGCCGCTCAGTACGATAGCTGACCCTTGTAGATCATGTCTTCGGGCTTGAAGTCGATATACATCATCTGGTTGATTTGCGGTTGATATGAAAGTTGAAAGCGCACTCTGCCTTTAGCTGTGGGCTCGAGAATGGGCTCGCCGTTGAATGTTCGCGCGAAGACGAATCGGGCTCCGAGACCGCCGCCTTCGCTCGGGGGAAGATACTTGAGCAACGGAACTTGGCCGGCGGGAGTGTAAAGGTACGCATTCTGCTTCAATGTGTCGGTAGTCTGGGTGTTAAACCACTCGTTCAGGTTCCGCTGAGAGACGGGATCGTTCGCCTGGAAATATAGAGTGATGGTCACCTCCTGGCTTACGTCGGCGTGCAGCAGCCCATCAACTTTCTGGTCGAACTCTTTTTGCCTCGCGGCAGGCATCGTTTTGTAGTGGTTCATGATCTCGAGCATTCGAACGTACGCCTCCCGAATGGGCAGGGCGGATAAGAATCTTGCGGTGAAAGTGTAATCCGGCACATCCACGCCCTGCGTGACGCTACCGCCCGTTCCGTAACTGCCCGCGCCGCCGCCGTGCTCCGCCGCGCTAGCGGCACCGGCGCCGTTGACATTCGCCACCTGGCCCCGAAACGATTTCGTCTTAGCCCAGGCGGATTTGTTAAACAACTCGCTGACCTGCTTCTGAGTCCATTGGGTAAAGGGTTCGTCGATCCAATTCGCATTCTTCTTTTTTCCAGCGAATACAATCGATGCGCTTAGGATCATCACCGTACCGGCGAAGAACAAACGATTTCGCATGCTGACCTCCCTATGATTATCGGCCCGCGCGCGGGCCCACGCCACAACGTACCGACAAGCGGAGCATAGTTCTTTCCGCAAATGCCTTCAAGGTGTTTTGGTGGGAAAATTTTCGCCAGCGGGGTGACGCAAAATGGCCAGCATTTTGCGCAAATTGTCTCTTGACGGATGGGCCCGCTCTGCCTGAGAATGACGACGACGTAATTGACTGCGATTAGTCAGCTGTATTTTTCAGTGTAGTTCGGCGTCTTTAGACGGGTGGGCAAATTACAAGTGTGCCAGCGTGGAGCCAAAACCAGCCTTGCGCAACTCTTCAGAGAGATGTCCACGCGGGGGTTTCTCTAAATCAGGCTCGTCTCGGCGAAGACCAGAACAGTAGAGAGGAGTGGGGTGGTTATGAACAATCTAGGGCGTGGAAAGCTGGCGGCGGGCTTGCTGGCGGCGCTGGGTTTAGCTTGTATTCTCGGTTCGCCTATGGCTTTCGCTCAGGGGAGCCAAGGCCGCATTTCGGGAACCGTCCGCGACGCCACTGGGGCGGTGATTCCGGGGGCGTTGGTCACTCTGCGCAATGAGGCTTCCGGTACGGTCCTGAGAACCACTGCGGATGTGAGCGGCTTATACGATTTCAACTATATTCCCGCTGCAACCTACACGCTGAGGGTTTCAACGAAAGGGTTCAAGGCATATGTGCTAACGGGCATTCACGTGGCCCCCGGCGCAGTGCTTGAAGAAAACGCCGCCCTCCACGTGGGTACGCAGACGCAGACCGTCCAAGTGAACGGTAACGCCGTAGACTTGATTCCCAAATCGTCGGG
>JBOGNC010000338.1:0-3732 GCA_050747045.1 Candidatus Acidiferrales bacterium
GGTCACGAAGTAGTGATGAATTGTCGGTATGACCGAAGAAATACCGACCGTTCCAACTTCTGTCCGGAGCGAGCTTCTCTACCATCGCCTGGAATTCCCGTATCGGTGGGTACGGCCCGAGCGAGTACGCGATTCTGTGAGCCTTCAGGTTGAGCGACATGTGTAACTCACCCTCCTGGGTCACGACGCTCGACAACGTAAAGTCTCCAATGTTGACATTGGGCACGCTGTCGGGAACGGACTCCAGGAACTCCCATGGTTTCCTCTCCTGGCGAATGGGCTGGCGTTCGATGACCCAGTGGCCGCGAGCGGCGAGAAGATACAACCGGGGTAGGAAAGGCATGAGCGCCTGATTCAGGCTGTCAGCACCTTTCAACCGCTCGTCACGAAGCGCCACATAAAGATTTCGCGCAACGAATGAGGGCCTCGCGGTGCCTGCTGATTCTCTGAGGTCCCGAATGATGCGCTGGCCGATGACTGGAATGATATCTAGGTCTCCCTCACCACTTCCGTACGGCGTTCTGTCGGCTTGATCCGCCCAACCCGACAGATTCCCCAAATAGTACCCGTCGTTCTGAGGTGCGACATGCACGCGAAGAGATCGGACAGCAAGGAATGCTTCGACAACCTGCGCGAATGACTCCCGGCTCGGCAGTTCGGGGTCGGATGAAAGTTCTTCGCAACCGCTCTGCGCGTATTGCGCCAGCACCGTCCATTCCGCACGGGTGAGCTCCTGGTGGTTCTCCCACTTCCGCCGAATTGTCAGTAGAGCCTTGCCGGGGTCGGCAAGTAGGTCGGCGGTTTCGAGGCGGTCATCCATGCGATTTTCGATAGCGCTCTCAAGGAGCAATTTCGCCACATCTGAAACGGACAAGGACTCCCCGCCTGCCTCAGAGAACTGCTTCCGCGCTCGATCCAAGAAATCGCGCATTCGCTCGGAAACCCTAATCGACAAAGTCTGCTGCTGGCCCTTCCGATCCTTGAACATCCGCAACACCTCCGTGTCCTAATCTCGGTTGATCATACCACGTTGAATCACAGTTTGCAACATGTATTGACTCGTGCTTCGAAACAAGTATAATATTACTTGAAAGTGCTTCTCAGCGCGGGTGTCACCCCGGATATGGGCCGGTCAAAGAGGGCATACCCCTTCCCCATTCCGGCACACCGAGGGAGACTTGATTGCACGGTGACGTATGGATGGGAAAGACATCTTGACTGTTGCAGAAGTCGCGGCTGACCTGCGCTGCTCAAAGGCACACGCCTACAACGCGATTGCCGGGAAAGTGGACGGCGTATCCCCGCTAGCGGCGATTCTCATGGGACGGCGGAAGCTGATTGGACGGGCGGCCTTGGAACGGTGGAAAACAGTGAACGAAAGTAACGGCGGAAATGATAAAATGCCGTCGTCGTCAGCAATCGACACCGTTGGACGCACGAAGGAGATACTTCATGCGTAGACGGTTTCAGAAAGGTAGTTTGCAGAAAGTTAGCGGTACGTGGGTAGCGAGATGGTGGCAAGACGGAGAGCGAAAAGGGCGCCTGCTCGGGCGAGTTTCGCAAGTGACCAAGGCTCAAGCGCGATCCGAATTGGCGGCTCTCGTTGCTCCGGTTAACAACAGACGAACGGAACCAACGGAGCGAAAGAGCTTCGGTGATTTTGTCCGAGATGTCTATCTTCCGTTCTATCGGCGAAAGTGGAAGCGCTCGACCACAATGACGAATGAGGATCGGCTGGCACATCACGTAACGTCGGATTTTGATGCCCGGTCTTTGGGCAGTTTCGGCAGGGATGAGTTGCAGGCGTTCCTTGATCTGAAGGGTAGGGTACTTTCATTTAGTGTTGTAAACCATTTGCGATGGGACCTAAAGCAGATATTCGATACGGCGGTTGCCGAGGGATATTTGCATAGGTGCCCGGCGGCGTTGTTGTTTACGCCGAGAGACTGCAGCCAGCCCGAACGGCGCGTCATGACAGTCGAAGAGGTGCGCCAGTTGCTCTCGGTCCTGGATGTCCGGGAGCGGCTGATCGCGAAACTTGCGTTGATTGCCGGGATGAGGCCGGGTGAGATTTTCGGCCTGAAGTGGGCGCGCATGGAAGCGGATTATGCAGACGTCCGGCAGCGCGTTTATCGGGGTGATGTGGACTCTCCAAAGTCGGTTCGGTCGGTGCGGTTTGCGGCCCTCTCGGACGGGCTGCTTGTTTCCATCGACGAGTGGCGAGCTGCGTCGCTTGATACAAGCGCCGACGCGTGGGTTTTTCCATCGGAAAGACTCAAGACGCCGCTGGCAAAGGATAATTGCTGGCGGCGTGGCTTCCTGCCCAAGCTCGAACCGCTCGGCCTGGCTTGGGCAAACTTCCAGGTCATGCGGCGTACTCACAGCTCGCTCTTAAAAGAACTGGACGTTGATCCCCAAGTTCGGGCTGACCAGATGGGGCACACAGTAGACGTGAACGAAAACGTTTATACGATCACGTCGTTGAAGCGCCGTAAGGAAGCTGTGAACGCTTTGGAGAGGGCAATTGGCGCTTAACGGACTTTATTGGACTCAAGCTCCGAAAGGTCCGCTCGTAAGTTATTGAAAAGATGGAGCGGGGGACGGGGATCGAACCCGCGACGTCCAGCTTGGGAAGCTGGCATTCTACCGCTGAATTACCCCCGCTGGTTGAGGGAATTACTATACAGTTGAAATCGCCAGATTTAACGCGGTCGCCAACGTCTCGTTAGTCTCCAAAATCTGCCATTTCCCCTACGGTCTGGTCGAAAAATGGACAGTAAAATGGACAGTAAGCCGGCCTGAGAATGTACTTCTCGCACAGACCGAAATGGACAGTATCCTTCCCGCACGCCACGAGTATACCACAAAGCCTTTTTGGCCCGGGCACCGATGGGCGAGCACCAAACAACTCGCTCATAATTGACAGCCGACTTCCCACCAGAACGAGTATCATCTAGAATAGATGTATAGGCGTTTAAGCACTTGAACGTATAGGTGTCTTATGGAAGAAGCGATCCGATGGACTATCAAAGTTTCGAAAGAGACCGACCTGACGCTGCGAACCTACCTTGGATCGCACGGGATGAAAAAGGGTGATCTATCAAAATTTGTTGAAGAGGCCGTCCGCTGGCGCGTATTCAACCGTGCCATCCAGGATATCAAGACGCGCAATGCCGGCGCCGATCCGGACCAACTCCAGGCGCTCATTGACGACGCTGTCGCGGAGGTCCGTGAGGAACGTCGCGTCAAACCGAAGAGAACCTGATGCGGGCGGTGATCGACACAAACGTCCTGATCGCTGCGCTGATTTCCCCGCGAGGAATTCCCGCCAGCATCTACAACGCGTGGCAAGAGGGCCGTTTCACACTGCTGACGTGCACTGAGCAACTTGACGAGCTGCGGGCGGCGCTGCACAAGCCGGTGATCGTGGAACTCATCAAACCTTACAAGGCTGGCCGCCTGGTCAACGAACTGAAGACCCTCGCAGAGATCGTTGGGGATCTCCCATCCGTTAGGCGCTCTGACGATCCGACTGACGATTTTCTCTTGGCCTTGTGCGAAGCGGGACACGCTGACTACCTGGTGACAGGCGACAAGAGCGGTCTGCTCACGCTTGCCCGCCACTACACCGCGCGGATCGTATCAGCACGTGATTTCTCTACGCTGTTCCGAGCGAAACACAGAAGGCGCCGTGCACCGTAGGAGACAAACTTATGCAATTACCATTTGCTG
>JBOGNC010000339.1:0-3721 GCA_050747045.1 Candidatus Acidiferrales bacterium
ACTCTTCAATGACCAGCCCCCGCGCGGCGGCGAGTTCGGCGGAGTTCACCAGGTTCACCTTTTCATCGAGCACCACGTTCAGGATGCCGGTGAGAACGGCGCTGCGAATCACATGCGAGCCAAGTTCGGCCGGCTCTCCCGCATATCGAATGCGTACGCGGCTGAACGCCGGGGAAGGCGCGGCTTGAGCGATGAACGAGCCGAGGCGTTCGCCCAGTTCCAGGTAAGGACGCAGACGGCGATACTGATCGGGCGACATGGGCGGCAAATTCACCGCGTTGCGGACAACTCCTTCGGCCAGATAATCACGCACCTGCTGCGCGATAGCGATGCCGACCTCTTCCTGCGCCTCGGCGGTCGATCCGGCGATGTGCGGCGTGGCGATTACATTGGATAGACCGATCAGCGGAGAATTTTTCGGCGGTTCTTGCGCGAAGGTATCGAGAGCGGCGCCCGCGACTTGGCCCGAACGCAGCGCTTCGGCCAGCGCAACCTCGTCGATCATTTCGCCGCGCGCGCAATTGACTATGCGCGCTCCCTTTTTCATCTTGGCAATGGCTGCCGAGTCGATCATTTTTTCTGTGGCTTGCGTCAGTGCGCTGTGCAGCGAAATCACGTCCGATTGGCGCAGCAGATCGTCCATGGAAACGAGTTCCGCCTCAACTTCTCGGGCGGCCGCGGGCGTCACGTACGGATCGCACGCCAGCACTTTCATTTCCAGCGCGCTGGCGCGGCGCGCCACTTCCATTCCCACGCGCCCCAGGCCGATCAGGCCGATGGTCTTGCCGCGCATTTCGGTGCCGGAAAAAGCCGACTTTTCCCACTTGCCCGCGTGTATCGAGACATTCGCCTGGGGCACGGAGCGAGCTAGAGCCAGAAACAGCGCGAGCGTATGTTCGGCCACGCTGACGGCGTTGCCGCCCGGCGTATTCATCACCACGATTCCTCGGTGGGTGGCTGCTTCCACGTCCACGTTGTCCACGCCTACTCCGGCGCGGCCAATCACGCGCAGGCGCTTAGCGTTCTCCATGAGTTGCGCCGTCACTTTTGTGGCGCTGCGCACCACCAGCGCATCCGCATCCACAATTTCACTGGGGAGCGAAGCGGCCGGGGGCAACACAATGTCCCAACCCTTGTTTTGGCGGAGCAGATCGATTCCCCGCGGACTGATTTTGTCTGCGATAATAATTTTCATGGTCCACAAGGTTATCGGGTGAAGCGAAGCGTGTCAATTGCGGGTAGTGGGTCAGTTTGAATTTGCTGTCCAGTGAAGCGCCGTGGCATGATTGACAGCATGACGAAACGGTCCGGCGAGAAACGCGATTTTATGCAAGTTGCCCGCGAAGTGGTAGAGCAAGCAATCGGCGAGAAGATGGACGGGCCCCCCCTCGATAAAGCCTCGGATACGCGAAACCCTCATTTTGTGGCTCTCGGCAAGGCTGGCGGCAAAAAGGGCGGAAAAGCACGGGCGCAACGTCTGTCCGCCAAAAAGCGCTCCGAAATCGCACGGAAGGCCGCACGATCCCGCTGGAAAAAGTAGCACGTAGCACAGTGGCAGCCTGCTACTTGCCTACCCCATAGGCCTACTGGTAGGCGATTCCTCTTGCACATTGCCCACGGCGTGTGAGACGATGCCCGCACGGAGGCATTCTCACGATGAACCTCAAACACATCGAAGAAAAAATCAAAAAGCTCCAGCTAATTCGAGAGTTGGCATCCGACCCGGAATACGCCCCGTTGCTGCAAGAAATGATCGCAAGCAACGGCAGTCGCCCAGCGACGGCACGCACGCCGAAAGACCTGAAGGGCGTCCGAAAGGATGTGTACCGGGCGGTTGCCGAGGCCGGGGACGAAGCCAGTTACCGAACGGCAAGGGAGATCGCGGACGCGATGAAAACGGCGGGCTATAGGTTCAAGTCGAAGAACCACAAGCTGACCGTCAAGGAGCAACTGCGCGAACTAGAGAACGATGGATTCGTCGAGAAGGCTGGCGCGCGGGAGGACGGTTCGGCGCTCTGGCGCAAAAAATGAAAACGGGCCGCATTTAAGCGGCCCGTTTTGAAGCCTTTCGCGAGCTTCCCTCGCCGGTCGAACGGCGGGGGAGAAAGGAGGGGCACCATGAATATCATGGTGTTCCTCGCAATCGAGAATGAAGCAACATTCTCGATTGCGTTGGTACGTGCCCCGTTCGCGCTAACGCGCGGGCGGGGTGCTACCGGCTTTCTCCGTCTAAAACTCTACCATGCCTAACCTGCTGATTTCAAGTTCTTTATTGCCACCTAGTAGCCGAGTAACGGCCACCCCTATAGCCGATTTTCCTTGACAAGTATCACGCTCAAGCATATAGTTCAGTTTATGAACAGGCTCACAAAAGACGAACGGGCTATGGTAGTAGCCGCATTGGTCGAGGGGAATAGTATTCGCGCCACCGTGCGGATGACGGGGATAGCCAAGAACACCGTCATAAAGCTCCTACTCGACCTCGCCGAAGGGTGCGCGAACTATCACAATCAGTACGTGCGAAACCTACGTGTGCGCCGCCTTCAATGCGACGAAATTTGGAACTTCGTCGGGGCGAAGGCGAGGAACGCCAGCCCCGAAAAAAGAGCCGAAGGTTGGGGCGACACGTGGACGTGGACCGCGCTGGACGCGGACACGAAGCTCTGTGTGAGCTACCTAGTGGGCGGACGGGACGCGGGATGGGCAATGGAGTTTCTTGAGGATTGCGCGAGCCGGATTACGGGGCGCGTGCAAATCACGACGGATGGGCACCGGGCGTACCTGAACGCTGTCGAAGGCGCGTTCGGAATGGATGTGGACTATGCGCAGTTGCAGAAGATTTACGGTGCTCCCACTGATGAGAAAGAAACCCGCTACTCCCCGGCCCGCTGCATCGGCTCCGACATGAAAGTTATCAGCGGGAAGCCCGACCCAAAGCATGTGAGCACTAGCTATGTCGAGCGGCAGAACCTTTCGATGCGCATGAGCATTCGGCGCTTTACTCGGCTGACGAACGCCTTCTCCAAAAAGGTCGAAAACCACGCCGCCGCTGTCGCGCTTTGGTTTACATATTACAATTTCTGCCGCGTCCACCAGACTCTCCGCGTCACGCCCGCGATGGAGGCTGGAATTTCGGACCATGCGTGGAGCGTCGAAGAACTCGTTTCGCTGCTCGATTCAAACTGACCCACTACCCAATTGCGCCTTGTCCCGCGCCGAACCCGCCAACTCGCGTGCTCCGGCAGGGGCTAGCCGTGCCGAACGAGCGCCGCAAAGGCAAGTGCCAGCGGAATAATCGCGATCAGGACAAGGACTATCCACGCCATCCCGCGCGCGAAATTGAACGTATATCCGATGCCAAACCTCTTCTCGACTAACAGCGCCGGATCTTCCGGATTGTAATAAAAGATCCCCATTTTCCAGTGTTCGTCGAGCGTGCCGTCTCCGAATACTCCCCGCTGGCCGGACAAAAGCTCCGGGCTGATTTGGTGTGCTCGCGTCTGATTCAGGTGATGGGAAGCTACGAAGACAATCACAATCAACAAGATCGACCCAATCAGCACGAATGCGATATTCGGCGGCCCGAGGAGCGGCGAGAGCGCGACGAACGAAAGCAGAATGGCGAGAAAATATTCCATGCTCGAAAGAAAGTAGCCCACTTGATGAGGAAAGTCTCTGCCGCCGGACGCACGACCAGAAATGCGAACCACCCGAGCTTCAT
>JBOGNC010000340.1:0-3719 GCA_050747045.1 Candidatus Acidiferrales bacterium
CGCATGACCTACACCAACGTCAACAAGGTTCTCGAAGCCGATTCCGAAATGTCCGCGCGATACGCAACTCTCGCCGAAGATTTCCGGCGCATGAAGGAACTCGCCCTGATTCTCAATCGCCGCCGCCAATCGCGCGGCTCCATCGATTTCGATCTGCCCGAGCCGGTGATCGAATTCGACCAGTCAGGCACAATGACCGCCATTCTCCGCAGCGAGCGCAACATCGCCCATCGGCTGATCGAGGAGTTCATGCTCGCCGCCAACGAAGCGGTGGCCGAATATCTCGATCGCGTCGGCGTTGCCTCTCTCTATCGCGTTCACGAAAAGCCCGATCCCAGAAAAGTTCTGGAATTCGAGGAACTAGCGCGGGCTTTCGGCTATTCGCTGGGCGTCGAGGATCTCGCCGAACGCCGGATCGCCGTCCGCCACGGCGAGGTGCGGCCCGCCGCTCGTTCCCATGGACGCGCGCAAGGGCAAAGTCGCGGTCGCATGCGGCCCATGTCCGTCACCGTTCCCGCCGCCGAGGAAGTCGATATTCGCCCGCAGCACTATCAGCGGCTCACCGAAAAAATCGCCGGCAAGCCCGAGGAGCGAATCCTCTCCTATCTGATGTTGCGCTCGCTTAAGCAAGCCCGCTACGCCGCCGAGCTTCTCGGCCACTTTGCTCTTGGTGTGCGCGAATACACCCATTTCACTTCGCCCATTCGGCGCTATCCAGACCTGATCGTTCACCGCGTCCTGAAATGGGCGCTCGAAAACGCTGACGCACTCGCCGCGCTCCAGGCCGGCAACCCTGCCCACCAGCCGCGCCGCCCGCGCGATCGGAAGTCCGGCAGCGATGTGCCGCTTCCAGCTCTGGGTCCCTATCGCCGCGTGGAGCTTGATGCAATCGCTTCGGAAACTTCCGAGGCCGAACGCCGCGCCGATGGCGCCGAACGCGAGCTCATGGAATGGAAGACCGCTCAATTCATGGAAAGTCATCTCGGAGAGGAATACGACGCGCTCATCATCTCCGTGCAGAAATTCGGCTTTTTCATCGAGCTGGCCGAAATCTTCGTCGAAGGACTTGTAGCCATCGACCGCCTTGAGGAATCCACCGGCATGCGCTGCACGTATCGCGAACCCGATCACACCATTGTCGCTGAACCGCATCGCAGCTCGCGCGGCGCCGCTCGTCGCGTCTTCCGCCTCGGCGATCGCGTGCGCGTCCGCGCCGAGCGCATCGACCCGCTCCGGCGCCGCGTCGAGTTTTCCGTCGCGTAAGCCACGATCGCTTCGTCGCGGATTGTATACATTTAGTAAAATCGAAATATCATTTACGCATCATTCATCTAGTGATAGCATACCCGCGCTTTTCGAGGCATTCTCATGGCTGATGCGACGCATTACGCCGCTCTGCTAGGCAAGCGAGTGGAAGCTTACTATCGCACCAACGATCTGCACATGTCCGCTGTGGGCACTCTCGTCGCGGATAATGGCCGATCCATATCCATCGAGGAGCGCTTCTCCCAGTCCGGCAAGGAAAAGATTCTCCGCGTCGAAATCCCCTACGATTACATCATCCGCGTTGTCGAAACCAACGGCGACCCATCGGACTCCCATGATTCGTCAACCTCGAAATAACCCCCGAGGATCACTCTGCATTTGGACCGCGTCGGTTTGCTTTTGAAGTCGATGATTCTTCGCGGTGCTGACGTTTTCCCCGGTTCTTGCCTCGTTGGCATGATGACGGTGCGTGATTCCGTAGCGTGTCGCGTCTCGAACACTGTCATCCCGCATTGCCTTGCACGTTCTCCGCGCTATATTGAATGAATCTTCTCGCGGAGGAATCCATGAAGCCGAATGTGGGATTAATCGGACTCGGACTGATGGGCAAGCCCATGGGCCATAATTGGCTGCACGCTGGCTACCCACTCACTGTTTGGAATCGCACCAAATCGCGCGCTGACGATCTCGTTCGCGCCGGGGCAAAACTCGCATCGAGCCCCCGCGAAGTTGCCGCTCAATCCGACGTCCTCGTCACAATCGTCAGCGATCCTCCGGCCGTCGAGCAAGTAATTTTCGGCCCCGCTGGCAAGCAGGACTTCGGCGCGCTCGCCGGAATGCGCCCCGGAACCACTCTCATCGATTCCAGTACCGTCTCGCCCGATCTGGCGCGACGAATCTCCTCCGCGTGCGCCGAGCGCGGCATCGATTTTCTGGACGCGCCCGTCACCGGCGGCACGTGGGGAGCCGAAAAGGGCGAGCTCGTATTTATGATCGGCGGAAAGCAGGAAGTTCTCGATCGCGTGAAGCCGGTACTCGAAGCCGTCGGCAAGCGCTTTTTCGTTCTCGGCCCCAATGGCACTGGACAAACGGTCAAGCTGGGGATGAACCTGCTCCTCGCGCTCGAAGTAGATGCCCTCGCCGAATCGCTCGCTCTGGTCACCGCCGCCGGCGTCGCGCCCGAACGATTGATCGAAGTGATGCAATCGAGCATGGGCCGTTCGCCCCTCCTCGACGTAAAGGCTCCGCTGATCCTGAAAAACGAGTTCCCCGCCAGCTTTCCTTTGCGTCTCATGCACAAGGACGTTCGTCTCGCCCTGGAAATGGCTCGCTCGTGCGGCGTGGTCCTCCCCGCCGGCTCCGCCGCCTACACCACCTACACGTCCGTCAAGGATTCTTCGCCCGACGATCCCGACTTTTCCGCCATCGCCCGCTTCTGGCGCAAATCCGCCCACGCGTAGGCGGCAGTCCGTTTTGCGGAAACGTCGGTTCGTGGGGACCAGCGTTCCCGAGCGTTCCTCAGCCGCGAATTGCCGGCGGAAAGTACGTCAGCGGCAGATCCCGCACGGTACGTAATCCTGCTGGCGCGGCAAGGATCGCGGGAATCGCGTTCACGGCAACTGCCGCCGTGGCCAAATCCCCGTGTGTGCCGCCAGGGATCCTCATCGACAGCGCTGGCTCACCGCGCAACTCCACCGTATCCGCCGGCTGCTTTGCTCCCACATACATTTGGAGCTCGAGAAATACTTTTTCCTCGCCGCGGAAAATGCCCCGCGCGATCTGATGAACTCCCGCCACCTGGCCGCGTGCAACTTCAAGGAATGGCGTTTTCACTGGTTCTTGCGCGATCACCGGCTCGATCGTTTCGGTGATGTCGTCGAGCTCAAAACCCAAGCCCTCCGCTACCATGGCCGCCGATTCCGGAAGTCCGTGATGCTTGATGCTTCCGGCCGCTACCTGCTCGCGGAATTCTTCGGCGGTCATGCCCGCGCCGATCTTTTTTTGCAGCGGCAAGCGCCGCTTGGACGCGTCCACGATGCGCACCGCCTTCGCGTGGTCCACTCGCTGCGCCGCCGCCGAAAGGACCAGGACCAACTTGTCCATCACGAAACCGGGATTCACTCCCGTTCCAACCAGCGCCACGCCTTCATCTTTAGCGGCTGCATCCAGCCTGGCCGAAAGTTCCGGATATTTTCGGAACGGGTAGGAAAGCTCCTCGCAAGTGGACACCACGCATGCACCTGCCGAAATGCAGGCCAGAAGCTCGCCCTCCACTTTCGTTAAATCGGACGAAGTCGTGTGGATCACCGCGTCTACGTGCCCGTCCAGCACTCCCGGATGCCGCGCCGACACCGGCATGCCCCACGGAGCATCCGGCGCTCCAATCAGCTCTCCCAGATCGCGCCCGGCTTTCGCCGGATCGCGGTCAATCGCGCCCGCGATTTCCACCGAGT
>JBOGNC010000341.1:0-3668 GCA_050747045.1 Candidatus Acidiferrales bacterium
CTTTGCGTGGCTCGGCAACTTTCGCCGATTGGTCGTTCGCTACGACCGCTCCGACTCCATTTACGAAGCTTTCTTTCATATCGCCTGTTTGATGATCACCTTACGCAGGGTTTTGAAATGAGTTCTAAAGAAAAGGCATATCGAGGAAGCGCTACTCGCCATCGAGAACTTTCATTTCCTGTTTACCGCCGTGACCTCGCAGCGGTCCTCCGGTGGGATATCCGAAATGTACGCCGCTCTCGGCCGCCGATTGTTCCAGGCGAAGGACACGCAAGACGCTGTAAAGGTTATTCAAGAGCTCAAGAAGAAATTGTGCGACAGGGTTCCTTCTCTATTGGAGTTCAAGGCGCTCTTTCCGAACATTGTGCTGACGGATAACATAACCAAGCAGCGGAGGCTCGTGAGGTACGTTCTGGTGGAACTTGAACGCCGGCGTGCAGATGCAACGGTGGTGGATTACGAGCAGATGACCATTGAGCATTTGGCACCGCAAAGCTTGATCGGACAGGTCGACTACGATGATGCGCTAATCGGCCAGCTCGGCAATCTGATGCTTGTTCCGGATGGGCTAAACGCGAAGTTGAGGAATAAAACCTTTAAGGACAAGAAGCGAATCCTATTAGAAGCGAACTTCAAGCTTCCGAAATTGATTGAAGAGGCCACGGATTGGACGCCTACCGAGATCGTGGCGAGAACGGAGCATATGGCCGAAAAAGCGTACCAGGCATGGAAGCCATAGCGGAGGGAACCCTTCGAGCCCGGAGGACCAGCCTGACTCGCAGGCAGCTGCCTTCTATCGGAAATGCGGCATCACTTCGTTGGCGAATAGCTCCAGCGAGCGGGCGCTCTCCTCGCAGCTCGGGTTTCCGTAGAAAATCGCGCGATGGAATAATTCGCGCCGGAGTCCTCGGTCTGCCGCTCGATTGTCGCGGCGCTGCGAATGCCGTCACATGGCCCATGACCGCGTCCGACATGCCGTTATCGAAACAACCGCTCCACCGTTCCCATAGGCAGGAACAGACGGCGCTCAACGCGAGGAAGTTCGAGAAAGCCATACTTCTTATAAAACGACAAAGCGGCGAAATCTTTGGCATCAACGACGACGCCAGCTGAAGCCAGTTCCCTACCGTGGGTAAGAGCCCGGTAGAGAGCGTCCATCAATAGCATCGCGCCGAGTCCCTGGCCTCGAAATGCCGTGCTGACGGCCAGACGCCCGAGAAGAGTTGCCGGGACGACAGGGTATCTAGGCAATTTGTTCGCAATTTCGGGCGGCACTGCGTCTAATTGGACGGCGTACTGCGACAGCGTGTAATAGCCCGCGATGGTTCTTCCGTCCGGTGTGATCACAAAGGGAACTGCCGCACGTTTCCGGAGATCTTGTCCTGCCTGTTTCTGAAGATACGCGTCGAGAGCCTCGACGCCACAAGAAAAAGCCGCCCGGTCGTGTTTTGGACCGAGCGGCTCGATGACGAAGCGCGACTTTTCCGTTTCGCCCGCCAATTAACGCCCGATTTTCCCCACGTATCTTTTTTCCGAGTATCGGAGAGCCGCTTTTCGCGCAGCTTGATTGGGCGCCGGAGGATGCAAGACGGCATTCACAAAAGCTTCGCGGGCCTCGTCTTGAAGGGTTAGAACCTCGAAGTCTTTGATCGTTTCCGCCGCAGCTTGCTGGGCGCTGGCGACGATGAACTCCGTAACCGAAGATCCGCGCAGGGCCGCGGCGCGCGCGATCAATCGTTTCTGCTCGGGAGTTACGCGGGCTTCCAAGCGGTCGGCCTTGAGGGGCCGCCGAGCGATTTTTGCTGTCTGTGTCACGATCCCTCTCCGCGCCAACTATCGTACGGCATATCGCCGTACATGTCAAGGTCGAGTGGATTGCTAACGAAAATGCGGCATGACTTCGTTGGCGAACAGGTCCAGCGAGCGGGCGCTTTCTTCGTGGGTCAGATTGCCGTACGCGAAGCGGGCCACGAAATAATTCGCGCCGGATTCGTCGATCTGCTTTTCGATCTTTTCGCGGACGGTGGCCGGGGTTCCCGTTACCAGCGCTTCTTCCCTGCTGCGCGTCACGTTGCCGAGGCCGATCGGGTTGGCGTCAAATTTTTTCCACAAGTATTCGAGGCTGGCGAAAAACTTGTCGAATCCAATCTTTCCGCGTTCCTCGGCCTTCGCGTCCGTTTCCGCCACGTAGATATGCCGGGTGATCCCCGCGTGGGGCATCTTTTTGGCGCTGCCTCCGTGAATCTTCTGCCATTCTTCTTTGTATCGCTGGATTGGCACGCGCGCGTCTTTTGCCCGCTGCAGCGAGACGATATTGGCGTTCTCGCACGCGGCGCGCGCAGCGGTTTCGGGGTTGGCCGTCCCGTACCACACGGGAGGGTGCGGCTGCTGCAACGGATGCATCTCCATGGGCACGTTCGAAAAATTGAAAAACGTGCCGTGGTAATCGAGCACGTCCTGCGTCAGCGCCGCCATCAGCACTTCCACCGCTTCCTTATAGATCGCCGGAGTGTCTTTCGGCTCGATCCCATAAAATCCCAATTCGTAGGGCGACACGCCGCGTCCCAGCCCAATTTCGATGCGACCCTTGGTCAGATGGTCCATCATGCAGATTTCCGCCGCCAGGCGCAGCGGGTTGTAGAGCGTGGCGATCAGTACCAGCGGCGCGAAATGAATCTTTTGCGTGATGCGGGACGCCGCCGCGAGAAAGATTAGCGGCGAAGGCGCCAGTCCCAGCGGCGTGAAATGATGCTCGGTCACGTGAAACGTGGAGAAGCCGTACTTCTCGTACAGTTCCACCAGCTTCAACCGGCTATCGTAGGTCGCGTGGATCGGCGCGTTGTCTTGCCGGTCCACGTGGTCAACCGCGCCAAATTCCAGTTTCATCTCTCCGGCTCCTTACGCCCGATGCCCGCGCCTTCACCCGCGCGCTATGTTGCAGAACTGAGGTTGCAAAACGAAAAAGCGCCGCAAACGAACCTGACCCCTAAACCGGGCGCTCACCCAATTACGTCGGAGTGCGGTGAGAATGTACTCTCGCGATTGGGCATTGGCAATTGCCACGTGTCGTCTGGAAATGTGATGGTCCTTTCACCGTCCCTACCCAGCATTCTCGTGCCGCCCGGCCGACCGTAAGAATGCCCTCCTCGGTTCCGGTTGCCCTCGAAGCAAGTCCGTCGCCGTCCGAACTTGCGCCGCGCCAATGAGTGCTATACTTTCAAACTGAAGCGGAATTGGCCGAAGGGGAGCACCGGGATGGGTGTCCAACTGCGAGAAGCTTGGGACTGGGCGAGGCGCCGCAAAATTTTCGCTTCCCTGCTGGTGGCATGCACGCTGGCCATTGGTATCCTGATCGGCACCGTCATTCCCGGCCACACTCTCGCTACGCGCGCACAAGCGTCCAGCGGCGCTGAATTGCTTTCCATTCCCAAGCCGGTGGCACTTTCGAATACCTTCGCGTCGATTTCCAAAAACCTCGAGCCGGCGGTCGTCAATATATCTACCACAGAGGTGATCGAGCGGCCCAAGAGAGACAAGGATCCTCACGATCTCGGAGGCACGCCGCTCGGCGATTTTTTCGATCGCTTTTTCAACTCGCCCGATGACGCTCCGGACGCGGAACGCAGCCTCGGCTCCGGCGTAATCGTCGATCCGAAGGGCTTCATCCT
>JBOGNC010000342.1:0-3658 GCA_050747045.1 Candidatus Acidiferrales bacterium
CAAGCGCTCCACGGCCATCCGACGGAACTCCTTCCGATATCGTTGACCTCGTCTCCGCGCCACTGGCACCCCCCGTTCCCTGCAAAGTGTGCCATTACCGTTTGTCTCAAAATAGGGGTTCCGTCCATCTCTACGACCTGTACTTTCGCGCGTAAGTGCAGCTCCGAGTCTTGACTGCCTCTAGATAGCTTCCAGAGCGGCCGCAAGCGAGGGACAGGCATCGGTCGACGGAACGGTGGGAGACACACGCGAGGGAAATTCGTCGTACGTTTTGCCGTCGAGCTTTCTGCCAGCGAGCGCCTTGCGAGTGCCACCCCACTGTTTGAAGAAAAACGGAACACGCGCGCTGCGGCATTGGTCACGGATAGAGACGACCCATTCTTTTTTCATGGGCCTCGCGCCGGGGCCGCTTTCTCCGCCGACGATGACCCAGTGAATTCCCGCGAGATCGATCCTTCCGAGGTCTTCGAGTAGCGGCTCGACCGAGAGAAACCGCACGCGAGCGTTTGCCTTTCGGAGCTCGTCTATTCGAGGGAGTCCATGCTTGCAATTTTCAACGCTTACACCCCACCAGATGTGCGGTTGGTCGGACGCGAATGACATGGTTGAGTTCAAGAGCTTGCGCAGGCGCGCGGCACGCTTGGTCAGAACCTGATAGGTATGCCATCTGGCCTTGAGCATGACTTTGGCGACTTCAACTATGTATTCGTCGGAGACGGCGTCGTGAAAGAGATCGCTCATGGAATTCACGAAAATCATTTTGGGACTGCGCCAGCGCAGAGGTTCGCCCAGTTTGTCGCGCACGAGCCGCAGATCAAAACCTTGCTCGTAGGGATGGCCTTTAACTCCCCGGAAGCGTTCAGCGAATGTCTCGGCGTAGCAGTGTTTGCAGCCGGGGCTGATCTTCGTGCAGCCTCGGACTGGGTTCCAGGTCGCGTCGGTCCACTCGATGGCGGATTCCAGGGACATTGCTAACCTCCTCGATTTTGATATTTGTTGAATATAGCGAGAACGATGTGCTCTGCGATGTCTTTTTGAGATGCGAAAAACAAGTAGTAAATTATCGCTCCTTTCGAGTTTCGCATCGGCAACGGCTCGGGGACGCGCTGGAAACCCGCGATTGTTTTCAGCCTTTGTCTAAATGCTTCGGCAACTACCTCGTTCGGCTCCTTTTCAGGCCATCCGAATAGGCCTGCCTGTTGATATGCGATCTCGCGCCACGACGCGTCACCCCAATATGCAGTCATGCGTGCAGCCTGCGACTCGTTCACTTTTTCCGGGTCTCGCCAGAGCACGTTTCGATTTATATCTGCAACGGGGAAGTTCAGGAATATCTCGAGTGACTTCATTCGTCCAGCTTCGAGGATTACGTTCCAATTCAGATGAAGCCCATACGGATCGAGGATGCACAAGCCACGTCGGTAATCCTCGTATCTTACGCGTGAAAAAACTTTCTCAACCAGGATTTTATTGCAGTCGCCTTCGTAAATAAAAACGTCGGATCGTGGGCCAATTAGCTCGTTCAGATTTCTCACTTTTTCTGGTTCGATGTCGATCAAATGATATTCGCGAAAGGGAGGTTTGACATTGAGTGCGTTCCACGGACTTCCCGGCACGAACTCGTCGGTGGCCTTGGCGAGGTGTACCCCAGCACCCGCGAAGCCATCAATGTAGACGTGGGACAAACGAGGATTCTCTTGCGCAGCCAGGATGGTTGAATATGCTCTCGCGTATTGCTTGAGGATTTCCAGTTTTACTTCGGACCAGTAGCCGATCCGGTCGAACTGGAATTCTGCATTCATGGCTTGCATCCTTCGCCTTTTATTCACCTATGTCAAGGAGGGAGAGACGGGCGATCCGAAATGGCTCCAGCAACCCAGTTGTGCCGGAAACGACGATGCTGGTCGGAATGGTGCGGCCAGCGGATCGGGGCCGCCGCGCACATCCCGAGTGCGGGGCAGTCGGTGCGTGCGATTCCCAGCAGCGGCGCCGCTCGCCGCGTGATGACGTCCGGCAAAGGCTCAATCGATCTTCTTCAAGGCGTCGATCTATGGATCAGAAAGAATTCGATTCATTTGAAGCGCCCTTGATCTTGATCCCTGCGGTCCGTGAACCCCGTGGTCATCATGGTCGTAGGGGCCCTTCCCATAATGCTCGGGTGGCCATTTCCATAATGGATGACGTGCACGAACGTGCCGGTGTCGTAGGTTGCCGAACTCCATGGTGCTTGCAAAACAAAATCGGCGAAGCCGTGGCAGCCGGAAAAGTTAACGGTAAAAGGCGCGCTGTCGGTACCGCTGGTCGCAATGTCGCCCAGCACAACCGGGTAACTCCCTGGCGACGTTACGACTGGCGTGCAGCGCGGACCTGCGATTTGGTGCAGCGTAAATCCGCCAATCTGCGTGGCGTAAGCCGGACCTACGTCGCCATTGGTTGCGGTGATGGTGAACACGCGCGAGTCCTTCGGCGCTTCCGCGCTGGAAATGGAGAACGACATCCCGTAACCAGGCAAATGAGTTGGATCGACAATTCCCCAATATGCGGGCTTGGCCTGCAATCCCATGTCGAATGGCAGTGGATAATCGGTGCGAACGACCGGGAAGCTATCGAGCCAAGTGTCGTCGTCCGCAAATCCCCAGAATGTGACGGCGGTGATTTTGCCGGATAACCTTCGCAGAGCGTCGAAGTCTTTCTTGTACAGCCAGCCCTGTTCCGCCAAGACTGAAGGCGGAATGTTGGACCCATAGTTGGACGTGTCGTTGCCGGCGTTGTAGACGCTAACGTCCATCTCAGTGATTTGCTGATCGAGGTGCGGGAAAAATCTGGCTATGGTTTCGATGGAATGGACCATTGCTTGGGTAGTGGGGTAATTGATGGCGTTGTGAGTCTCATGGCCGATGCCGTCAAGTGGAATGCCGCGGTCGCGGAGATCCTGAATCACGCGCACAAGGCACGCCAGGCGGCTTGGATCGGAGGTGCTGTATTCGTTGATGAAGAGCTTGGTACCGGGCGGGGCATACTCTCTGGCCGCCTCGAGCGCGACATCGATATAGCTCTTGCCGAGCACTTGATAGAACGGACCATGATCGAGACAATCCGGCTGCGAAGGATCAAGCGGTTCGTTCACCACGTCCCAGGCATACACTTTCGTGCCGAAGTGTTGGACTTCGCTCTTGATGTGCTCCTGAATGTTGGCTGTTACGAGGGCCTGATTGGCGGCTGAATCGGTGCCATCCCCAAAAGCATACGAAGGAGTTTGCGCACCGGTAGCCCAGACAAGGTTGTGGCCGCGCACGCGCATGCCGTGGCACACGGCCAGTCCCACTTCGCTATCGGCGTTGCCAAAGGTGAAATTTCCCTCGGTGTTCTCAACGGAACTCCACTTCATGTCGTTTCCCGAGGTGATGCTATTGAAGTGCATGGTCAGCAACTGGGCATGCGGACCGGAGAGATCTGACAAGTCAACGGCGGCGCCGACCGGGAAGTAAGGAGCGAGGGTCTGGTAAATCGAGGGAATATCCGTCTGAATGGTTGGCGGCGCAACGTACGTGAGCTGGAAGTCGTCGATGTAGAACGATACGAGATCGTTGCCCGACGATGGAACGCTCTGCAGATATAGATATGCCGCTCCCGGATCGTAGCTATTGGCCATGTTGTA
>JBOGNC010000343.1:0-3649 GCA_050747045.1 Candidatus Acidiferrales bacterium
CGGCGAATGAGTGCGGGCAGAATCCTGGTAATCGATGATGATCCGCAGATTCGCCGAGCGATGCGGGCCACCTTGACCTCTCGCGATTATCAAGTGAGCGACGCTCGCACGGGAGAAGAAGGACTCGAAATGCTGCGCTCGGCGTCCTACGATCTGGTGTTGCTCGATATCAATATGCCGGGAATAGGCGGACTTGAAGCCTGTCACCTGATCCGCTCCAGCTCCGAAATCGCCATCATCATGCTGACCGTCAGCAACGCGGAAAAAGACAAAGTCCAAGCGCTCGATGCGGGCGCGGACGATTACATCACCAAACCTTTTAGTATGCCGGAGCTTCTCGCGCGCATCCGGGCGACCCTTCGGCGTTTGCCGCAAACGCCTGGTCAGTCCGACCTCCGGGCCCTTACTGCAAAGGGCGTGCAAATCGATTTGCCGTCCAGGCAGGTCACGGTTCTCGGGCGTGTATCTCGCCTCACCGCCAAGGAATTCGATCTGCTTTCCTACCTGCTCGCGCGTCCAAATAAAACCATCACGCATCGCGAACTCCTTCAAGCCGTCTGGGGCCCTGACTATGGTGACGAGCTCGAATATCTGCGCGTCTTTGTGAATCGATTGCGGAAGAAAATCGAGCCAGATCCTTCCAAGCCGCAGGTCCTGGTCACAGACGCCTGGGCCGGCTACCGCTTTCAACTACCGCAATAGCCCTCCATCGCTCTGGAATTCGGAAAAACTTCGAACAACCGTGATCGGCGTTGTCAGCTGGCGGATGATCCTCACTGCAGGGAAACAACAGTCTCTCCAATAAATTGAGAAACTGACCGCTTCCGCACGTTCGCGAATCTCCGCAGATCTAGTTTATGCGGTTCTTAGGGTGTGTTTATGCGCCGTTTATTCCTCAACCAGTAACTTAGCTGGCGAATCGGCCCATGAAGAATCTCGGCAGCGCGGGCCAGAGGGTGCGGCGGGCTCACGCAACGCTGCCAGAAATGCGGTCGCGAATAACTCGCCAGGCGGAATGATGCCGGATTTGTTCTATGTCGGCCTAGTCGTAGCGTTTTTCGTGCTGCTCTGGGGTTTTACGAAATTCTCGGAGCATATGTAGGAGATCCCGATGGAATACGCCATCGCAGGAATCGTCGCCGCGGGTCTGTTCATTTACCTGTTGTATGCGCTGATCCGGCCGGAAAGGTTTTGAGGATGTGCAAATGACCCCAATCGGCGTTGCTCAAATCTTCTTTTACTTCGCGATCATCCTCTTGATCACCAAGCCCGTCGGTGTATTCATGTACCGCGTCTTCGAGGGCCAGCGCACGTTCCTCCACCCTGTCTTTCGGCCGCTCGAACGTTTGATTTATTGGGTTGGCGGCGTTCGCGAAGAGGAAGAGCAATCATGGGTACGATACTCGGCGTCTCTGATATCGCTCAGCATCTTCGGTTTTCTGTTCGTGTACATCATTCAGCGTCTGCAGGGGCATTTGCCGCTCAACCCCATGCGCTTTACCACCGCTCATGCGCCTCCGTTCGCCACGCCGATGACGCCAGACCTGGCCTTCAACACCGCCGTCAGTTTCATGACCAATACTAATTGGCAGTCGTATTCGCCGGACACCACGATGAGTTATTTCACGCAGATGGCTGCTCTCGCGGTGCAAAATTTCGTTTCCGCCGCGGTCGGAATCGCGGTTGCGGTTGCGCTGATTCGCGGATTTGCGCGCCATGAGGTTAAAGCCATTGGCAACTTCTGGGTCGACGTCACTCGATGCATGGTTTACATCCTGCTTCCAGTCTGCGTCTTCGCTACTCTTTTTTTCGTGTGGCAGGGCTGCATCCAGAACTTCAGGGGTCCGGTCGCGGCAACCACGCTCGAAGGCGCCACGCAGATAATCGAGCAGGGCCCGTTGGCGTCCCAAGAAGCAATCAAGATGCTAGGAACAAACGGAGGCGGTTTTTTCAACGCCAATTCGTCGCACCCGTATGAAAACCCGACTCCGCTCACGAATTTGTTGCAAATGATCCTGATTTTTTCACTGGGCGCCGGCCTTACCTATATGTTCGGAAAAGCGGTGGGAGACACGCGCCAAGGTTGGGCGATATTCCCGGCAATGGCCCTGATGTTTCTCGCCGGTGTATTTATTTGCTACCCGGCTGAACAGCACGGAAATTCCAATGTGAATCGGCTCGGCATCAGCTCCGCTTACACGGGAAACCAGCCGGGCGGCAATATGGAAGGCAAGGAAGTTCGTTTCGGAATTGCGGAATCTACTTTGTTTGCCACCGTCACCACGGATGCGAGCTGCGGCGCGGTGAATTCTATGCACGATAGCTATACGCCGATTGGTGGCCTCGTGCCTCTCTTCAATATCCAGACGGATGAAGTCATTTTCGGTGGCGTAGGCGCCGGGTTCTACAGCATGTTGATCTACGTGATCGTGGCCGTATTTATCGGCGGCCTGATGGTTGGCCGCACTCCAGAATATATAAGCAAGAAAATCGAACAGAAGGAAGTGAAGATGGCAATCATCACGATTCTTGCCACTTCTCTCTGCATTCTTGGTTTCACTGCGCTCGGCTCGGTTGTCCATCTTCCCAAGAATGGCTACTGGAATCCGCCTGGCGCCGCCGCTGCGAATACGAACAACAGCGCCGCTCACGGATTCTCCGAGATTCTATACGCCTACTCCAGCGGGGCCGGTAATAACGGCAGCGCCTTCGCCGGAATCAATGCGAATACGCCCTGGTACAACCTCACCCTGGGTTTGGACATGCTCGTGGGCCGCTTTTTTTTCATCATCCCCGCTCTAGCGATCGCCGGTAGCTTGGCAAAGAAGAAATTGATCCCCACTACCAGTGGGACTCTTCCAACCACTGGGGCGCTGTTCGTGATTCTTTTGATCGGCACCGTAATTATCGTTGGCGCCTTGACGTACTTCCCGGCGCTGTCGTTAGGGCCGATCGTTGAACATTTCCAAATGCTGAGCGGCAAACTTTTCTGAATCGGGAACGAGGGACGACAATGCCTGCCATTACGGCCACTTCGCCAGAGCAAAAGCCGAAGCAAGACCAAGCCGCCCTGATTTCCAGGGGCGCTCGATCCAGGCCTTTGTTTGACCCTGAAATCGTCCGGCGCGCCATTAAGGAGTCCTTCGTCAAGCTCAACCCGCGGCTCGTAGCGAAGAACCCGGTGATGTTCGTTGTAGAAGTGGGGGCAGCTCTCACCACGGCCTATGTAATCAAGGACGTGTTCGCAGGCGTTCACGGCATCTTCTTCGGAATCCAAATATCTATCTGGCTTTGGTTCACCGTGCTGTTTGCAAACTTCGCTGAAGCCATGGCGGAAGCCCGCGGCAAAGCACAGGCCGACACGCTCCGCAAGACCAAGACCGACACAATCGCCCGGAAGCTCCTTCCCGACGGCAAGTTCGACATGGTCCCCGCTTCAAAGTTGCGCGTCGGAGACGTTGTCTATTGCGAGGCGGGATATCTGATCCCGGGCGACGGCGAAGTGATTGAGGGCGTTGCGAGCGTGGACGAATCTGTGATCACCGGGGAGAGCGCTCCGGTCATTCGCGAATCAGGCGGCGACCGCAGCGCCGTAACCGGCGGCACCAAGGTCCTTTCGGATCACATCAAAATTCGCATTACTTCGAAT
>JBOGNC010000344.1:0-3634 GCA_050747045.1 Candidatus Acidiferrales bacterium
GCCCATGAGCCGCGCTGGACCACCTGCCCTTGCTCCAGCACGACGGCCATATCCGGGCAGAGTCGTCGAAGAACATCCGATTGGTGATCCACGGCGATCATGCTGAAGCCAACGGTCTTGCTCCACAGGACCAAATCATCGATCAGCTCGCGCACCAACTGCCGGTCAAGCCCAGCGAACGGTTCGTCCAGCAGCACCAGCGGAGGCTTTCGGGCCAGCATTCGCGCCAAGCCGACGCGTCGCGCTTGACCTCCCGAGATTCGCGAAGCGGGCGCATCCCAGAGCGGCGCCAGTTTTAAACGATCCTTTAGCGTGGCGATCCACTCGATGCGTTCCGGATCGGACGCTCCGTTTTTCGGCACTCCAAATGTGACGTTGTCGCGAACGGTGAGGTGAGGGAAAAGGCTGGGCTCCTGGGTGAGATATCCTACCGGCCGGTGATGCAGTGGGAGCGACGGGGGAAAGAGATGGGAATCGCCAAGATCGATCTGGCCCTCGTCGGGCTCTTCGATGCCCGCAATGCACGCGAGAACGGTGCTTTTACCAGCGCCGGAAGCGCCAAACAATCCCAGCGACTTTCCGCTCTCGAGTTTCAGCGAGAAGTTAACGGTGAAATCGCGGCGGCGCTTCGTGAATTGCGCGTCAAGCATTGCTTCGGCGCTGCGCCAACACGTGCGCCAGCCATGGCAGCGGCAGCGCGACCGCGAGAAATATCACCAGCAGCGGCATTACCGCGGGCAATCCAAAACTCTGCAAATCGACCCAGAGCTGTACCGGCATGCCGGAAGGATAATACGCCGTCACGACGACTGCCCCGAATTCGCCAATCGCGCGCACCCACGCGATACTGAGCGCCACGGCCAGTCCCAGCCGCGCCAACGGCAGCGTAACGCGGAAAAATACTTTCGCTGGAGTGAGCCCTAGCAACGCAGCTTGCTTTTGCAGTATCGACGGAACTGCATCCAGCGCCGCCACCGCCCCGAGCACGTAATATCCCATTGCCACGTACACCTGCGTGACCACAAACGCCGCGGAACTGTTGGTCATCGCTATGCCATAGTGTTGCAGCAGGCGACCGACACTTCCGAAAGTGCCGAACGCCAGCGTGAACAGGATTCCTAGCGCCAGCGGCGGCAGCAAAATCGGAATCAGCAGCAGTGCTTGCCAGACAAGGCGCTCCTTGGCGCCGCAGCGCGCGATGTAGGCGGCCATCGGGGTTCCCAACGCCACGACAATCACCATCGCAAGCGCGGTGAGCAGCAACGAAACTTTTACGGACTCCAGTGCCGGGCCGCGCGATTGCGCGTCCCATTGCCATGCACCCACGTGGGCGAACAGGGCAGAAAACGGATAGAGCAACGCCAACGCCAAGATCGCGGCGGCCACGCGCGCCATCCATCGGCGATTTCCGCTCATGCGCGGAGCGCGGATGCGCCGTCCGGCGGATCGTACTGATAGCGCCGGAAAATCGACTGTGCTTCGCTGCTCTTCAGCCATTGGATGAATTCGGCCGCGCCTTTCTGATTGGGAGCGTCATTGAGCACCGCCGCATAGTAGATGAGCGGTTCCGGGTAATACGTTTTGCCGCCGACGGAGATCTTGACGTCCGGGTTCTCTTCCCGGACATTTTCCGAGCTAAGATTGATCTCTTTCGGTAACGCGATATATGGCAGATCAAACGGACCCGGCTGGGTCTTGTAAGCGGACGAGGCGTCCAGCTCTCCGCTCTGGAGCCTGGCCAAAACTGTCGGCTCGCTGAAAATTTGCTTTTGGTTGGTCGTTGGACCCAGCGTGCGTTTCAGTAGATTTGGCTGCCGGTAAGACTTGGCGGCCAGCATCATCGTGAAAATGATATTGCGTCCTTGCGGGTCGGCCGCCGGATCGGTGCGTCCAAAGCGCAAGCCCGGTTCCTCCAAAATTGCCCACCAGCTGGTTTTCCCCGCGCGCGCGGACTCGAATTTCGAAGCAAAACGGCTTTTCGGGCTGTAAGCGATCACCATTTCGGTATGCGCGATGGGCTCCGCGAATTTCGCTTTGCTTGCGCGCAGCACTGTCAACATAGGGTCGGGCGTGACCGGGATGAATACATCCGGGCGGATGTTTCCGCCTACGATCAGGTTCGCGAGCGCGTTTGATCCCTGCGCACGACCATGCAGATCCAACCGCAACTGCCCACCAACCGCGGACTTAATCGGACCCTCCATCATTGAGCCCATCGATCCGGCGTAGGCGACATCCAAAACAGCCAATTCCGCAGCCCGCGACTGGCTCGCGAAGCCTGCTAGCGCCATCGCGAGTGTTAGCGAAGCGCCGCGAGAGAGAATCTCTCGCCTGGTGAACGATCTGGATGCGGGTATCACGCAGCCCCTGACGGGAAGGCTAAGCAGCACGTATCCATACGATTTAATACGATATAGATCGCGAGTGTCAAACAGATTTGCGTGGGTGGCACCGGATCGCGACCGGCGGAGGGCCTCGGGCGGTGCATAGAGCCTATCACTCGACTGGAATAGACGCAGAGCGCCTTGCGCGACGCGATTGCCGAAGCCAAAAAACTGTTGTTATGCGATGGTTCGCCCCACCGCCGGAGCAATCGCGCGAATTTCGCCCATCAGATGAGCGAACTGATCGGGGTAGAGCGATTGCACGCCGTCGGAAAGCGCACGCTCGGGATCCGGATGTACTTCGATGATCAATCCGTCCGCGCCCGCAGCGACGGCTGCGCGCGCCATGGGTGCGACTTTGTCGCGCCGTCCGGTACCGTGCGAAGGGTCGGCGAAAATCGGCAGATGCGAAAGGCTCTTGATCACCGGAATGGCGGCGATGTCGAGAGTGTTGCGAAGATACGTGTCGAACGTGCGGATGCCGCGCTCGCACAGAATCACTTTGTAGTTGCCGCCGGCCATGATGTACTCCGCGCAGAGCAGCAACTCCTCGAGGGTGGCGGACATTCCGCGCTTCAGCAGTACGGCTTTTTGTGTTTCTCCCAACGCGCGCAGCAAATGATAATTCTGCATGTTGCGCGCGCCCACTTGCATCACGTCCACGTACGGCAGCATCACTTCGATCTGCGACGGGTCCATCACTTCGGTCACCACCAACAGACCATTCTTGTCGGCTGCCTCACGCAACAGCTTCAGGCCATCCTCACCCATCCCCTGAAAGCTGTACGGCGACGTGCGCGGCTTATACGCGCCCCCACGCAGGAGCTTCGCGCCGGATTTCGCTACGCGTTCGGCTACGTCAAAGATCTGCTCGCGCGATTCCACGGCGCACGGTCCCGCGGCCACTACCACTTCCTTTCCGCCGACGATCACGCCTTTGCCCAAATCGATCAGCGAGCCTTCTGGACGCATGCTGCGCGCGGATAATTTAAAAGGATGCGAAATCTTGACGATGTCTTCCACTCCTGGCGCAGACGAAAGCGCTTCCAGTTCGCTTCGATGACGCCCGCTATTGCCCACCACGCCGATCACGGTACGCTCCTTGCCGCGAATCAAGTGCGCCTCGTAGCCGCACTCCTTGATTCGCACCACGATATGATTTATCTGCTCGTCGGTTGCTTCGCTGTTCATGTTGAAAAGCATTTCTTGCTCCTTGCAAATCTAAGAGTGCGTGCCGCTCGCGCGCGCTG
>JBOGNC010000345.1:0-3625 GCA_050747045.1 Candidatus Acidiferrales bacterium
TTTGTTCCCGAGAATGGCCACACCGCGATTGGTGCCGAGCGCCGCGTCTCCAACATTCAGTTCAAGGGGGCGCGGACGCCGATACTGCCAGATCTCCTGACCGGTGGCCGCGTCCAGTGCAAATGCCTCATGCGGGCCCGTCACGTACATGATGCCATCCGCAACAATCGGCGTCGCCTCCACGCCAAAGAACTGCATCTTTGCCCGGAAATATGCGTTGTCCGGGAGAAACTGCTTCCATAAAGGGATCGTAAAGATCCATTTCAAACGCAGGTCTTTTACGTTCCCGGTGTTGATCTGTGTCAGTTCGCTATAGCGGTTGCCGTTCAGGTCGCCATTGTAGGTCAGCCAGTCACCCGGCCGCGGATGAAGGATTCGTGAGAAGGAAATTCCTCCCGGCTTCGAAGAGCCCATCACCTTGGCAGCTCCCGGCGGTACGCCGGTCAATCGGCTGAGATAGGCGATCAGATTCTGCAGTTCTTCGGGGCTGGCCGTGACCGGTGGCATCAGCGACCCCTTCTCCTCCTGAACCGCTGAAATCTCATTGTGCTCGAGCAGGTGAAACTGCCCGTTCAGGTCCTGCACCACGATTTCAAAATTGCTACGACTTCTGGCGAAGCCGCGAAGCCTCTTCCCATTTCGCAATTGGACTTTCACGAGTTCGTAGCCGGGGATCATGCGCGTGCTCGGCCGTAGTAATGAACTCCGAATCTCAACCGCCGTCATTTCGTTAGCTACATTCGATAAATCCGGACCCACGGCTTCTCCCCTCCCGTCAACCATATGGCAGGCGGCGCATCGTCCTTGGCCAAAGAAGTATTGTTCTCCCGCCGCGCGGTCGCCGGGGATGGCGTTTTCCGCTGCGGGAGAATTCAGCGAGTGGACGAACGCGGCAAGGGCGTCGAGGGAATTAGCGGTTAGATCAAATGCCGGCATGCCTCCTGACGGAATTCCGTTGTGAATCACGTTACGAATCCAAGCAACTGGACGCCCACGCAGCCGCCGCGCCCCCGCCAAGGCAGGACCTTGATTAGTCCCTTCGGCGTCGGCGCCATGACAGCCGGCGCACCGCACAGAAAATATGTTTGCGGCTTCCGCCGACTGGGGCGCAGCGGCGGCGGAACTTGTGCCCCGTAATAGCGCGGAACCGAGGGTGAGCGCGACGAGCATCATCGCGGGGGTCAAGCGTCGCTTCCAATGCAATCGGACAGCTTTCAAGCCGGTCTCACGGCAAGATGCGCTCGCGCTCTCTTCGAGGTTGTCCGGCATGGTCAAAGTCCCAGCTATTGAGCTTCGCGTAAGATCGTTACAATGGAAAAAGCCCGGCTTGTTCTCAGAAGGCCATCACCAACGCAGGCCGACGGCGCATTCGGCGCAAGGCCCGACCCAAGCTCGATTCGCAAAATCCAACGTTCCTCTGGCCGGCATGTGAAGACACGCTGCCGTTTCCGGGGCTCTTAGCCCTGGTATTTAGCCCGGAGTATTCGTGAACAGATCGTGCCTCTATCGACTCAACTCCTATCGACTCAAGATGCGTCATAATTCTTGTGCCTCCTTCTGGACCAGAATAAGTCCCAGGGGAACAGCGTAGATAACCGAGGGGTGGGGAGCTTCGGCACGCAGCGTCTAGTTACGCGAAAGCCGCTCGCTGAGATAGCTGCTGCAGAAACCACGCCGCCTTGAGGAACGGGAATTCGTCACACCACCCGGCTACCCGCGCCGGAGGTCGCGCGGGATGCACGTTCGGCGGAAATTAGATAGATGCCGACGGCACCTAGAAGTCCTCCGCCCGTGACGATGTCCCAGGCGAGATTATAGCTGTGCCGAGTGTCGAAGATGTGTGCGGCCACTACTGAGCCAGCCGACTGGAGCAGCGAATCCGCCATAATGATCAGCGCCAGCAGCTTTCCTAACGCCGCCAGCCCAAAACAGTCGGCCGCGACCAGCGGAATCAGCATGTAATCGGCGCCCATGGCGAAGCCGAAAATCAGCGCAAACGCGATCACCGAAGTGCTGCTGTTGTGGATCAACAACAATGGAATCGCAACCGCCAGCATGAGATAGAAAAGCGCCATGACGTTTTTTCGAGTAAACCGGTCCGCGACGTATCCGACGGTAACTCTACCCGCAAGACTTGAGATCAGCAGGATGCTGAGCGCGCGTGACGCCCAGCCCAGGGTGTGACCCGCGTCCTTCAAAAACAGAATAAAATTAGATATGACTGCCCCGATTGCCCCGATAATCAGAGCGCTGCCTAACAGCAACAGCCAGAAATCCAGTGTACAAAGGGCTCGGCCAATCCGCACAGGACTCGTCTCGATGACGACGGGCTCGGCATCCTCGACCGCCACCCCGTCGGGCAGCAACCCCATTTCTCGCGGAGACGAGCGGGTAATCCAGATTCCAACGGGAAAGAGGACCACGAGAATGGCCACTCCAATCACTTCAAAGGCGCGTCGCCAGCCGAAGTGTTCAAGGAGCCAATGAATCAACAATGGGGATGCCACACCGCCCAGACCGAGTCCTAAATACGCATAACCCATAGAGCGCCCGCGAAGCTTGCGAAACCAGTTTGCAATCAGCACCTGATTGGGAATCGGTCCGGCGAGGACATAGCCAACAACTTCGGTCAGGCAGAGCAGATAGTATTCCCCGACTGAGGAGATCATCCCCATGAAAACGAGCGAAAGCCCGGCGAAGCCGATGCCGCACAGGATGACGGCTCGCGCTCCGACACGATCGATCAATACCCCGGCGAGCACTCCAAACAGCGGGGCCATGAGTATGAAGCCGAAAAAGATCCCGCTCATCGCCTGCTGTCGGCTGAATCCAAGAGATTGCGTCAGAGGAACATAGAACACGGGAAAGCCGTAATAAACGATTCCAGTCGTGAGGAAAAGATTCAAGAAAGCTGCGGCGATGATCCACCAGCCATAAAAGACGCCACGTCGTCCCGCGACGCTCATAGAGTTCCTGTTCGGGCAACGCACCAATTCCGTCACCCGGGGTGACGCCTGGACGCGATCCAGGGCGATGCGCGCGAGCAGAGCAATGAGCCTTGCGCGTACCTGTCCACAGACCGGGTTGAACAGTGTACAAGAAGCGACGCAAACGTACAATATGAGCTACAGACAGTGCTCAGGCGGTGTTACTTACCACCTCATCCACCGCTATTTTGGCTCTGAGTAGGAATCTGTGGAGGGGTGCGAATTCATGCAGTTGGGGTAAACTGGCAGGGCGCCAACCGACAATGTTTTCACGAGGGTTCTGCACTGGCCCGGGTCCCGGTCTACCAGCACGAGATCTTATGAGCGCGGACAGAAAGTGACGCCTTTGGGTCCGGCGGAGTTCATCAACGGCAACCTCCGGCCACCGTTACGCCGCGGCCAGGGGTATAAGAACCTTCGCTACCTGCTGCTGAAGGCGCAACGCATGGCCGCCACCAAGACCGAACTCATCACCTAAAAGAAAGCAGCTTCGAATGCGGTCGCTTACAAATTCCCGCGCAGAGCACAATGTCGATCGATGAGCTGATGAGCAACTCTCAAACGCATTTGCGTCAGATGACTCGCGAGGATCTCGGAGCAGGCATGGAGTTGGTTCGCGCCGCGGGATGGAACCAAAC
>JBOGNC010000346.1:0-3617 GCA_050747045.1 Candidatus Acidiferrales bacterium
GGTAGAGGCATCATTCCGGCCGACGAGGGCCTGCTGCTTGTGCCCGTTGCCTCACCGGCTAGCGCCCTCTGGTGCTGTCCGTGAGCGCACGACCGTTCACGTCCCTGTTTCAATGCCTCGTTTGATTTGTCTCAGAAAAAGCGCGGAAGGTCCTGAAGTTCTCGCCGTAGCGAAGGGAATGGCTTGCACTTCCCTTCGCCACGGCGTGAGTTATGCGTTCCACCGAACTTCGATCGTTCAATTCACCGTAATGCGTGTACCGGCCGTGGTTCCCTTCACCTCCGCCAGCGGCGCTCCCGTCCCGTAAAAGTTGGTGGCGCCGAAAAGTTTGAAATCGAACGTGCCCGTGTAGGTTTTGCCATTGTGGGCAACCGTATCGATCTCGTCGACCGTGAACACGTTCGTGATCGCGCTCATGGGGCTGCTGGCGTTGGGATCAAACATCAGGCCGATGTGGTGCAGCTTCACGGCGCCATGGCCCAAGTTCTTCCAGACGCCGAAACAGACGTTTCCACCGGAGGGCGCCAGGAATGCGTTTTCGAATTCCGTGCCGTCCGCGTGCCAGGTCTTATACGACTCGAGGAACTGGAACGTCGGCGGAGTTGGAGGAAAGTACGGAGGTCCGGTCGAGTCGTTTGCAGTGTAAATCACGTTCCACAACCCTACGATGGTTTCGGGTTGGTTCGCTTCCTCGTTCTGCGGAATGTTTGACGGTGTGTCCGCTTGCGAATTCACGAAGGGATACGAAGCCGCTGACACCTTGTACGGAATGGCGCAGCCGCCCGCCTTCACGCCCGAAGCGGTAAACAAGAATCCCAGTACGACCAGTGTGGCAAGCGCCGCGAAGCGCCCACCTGAAATCGCCCGGAAGCAACTCGCTCGGTCAGCTGGCGCACTTGCCAAATCAACCGATCTGCCTGAAACCTGCACATCATTGGCTTTCATATTTGGTTCTCCTCTCCTTCTCCGCCGCTTGGTTCTGCGGGGTGTCAGGAATCCAGCGGCGTGCTTTCGACCTAATAAGCGAGAAAACGCGGCGGATTGGCTCGCCGAAGTTGTGGTCGGTTTTCCTGGCCGAAGTTGGAACGCCTTTCCAAAGGCGCCGCGGGGGCGAGCCTGCTCTCGGACAAATTGACTTTGAATTCTTGGGGTGTTACCGTCCATTTCAAGTCTAGTAACTGCTTCTCGACGGGAGAACGCTGTGAAGGCGGATTCGTCCACGCGAATCGATCGCCTGCTCGCCGAGTGGGGTCAAGGGAACGAGCAAGCTCGAGACGAATTGATTCCGGTAGTTTACGGTGAGTTGCGCCGCATGGCCCGCCGTCACCTTTGGAACGAACGCCCCGACCATACCCTTCAGAGCGCCGCTTTAGTCAATGAAGCCTATCTGCGCCTGGTCCGCCAGCGCGCTCCGCAATGGCAAAATCGCGCTCACTTCTTTGGCGTCGCCGCTCAATTGATGAGGCACATATTGGTGGACCACGCTCGCAATCGCCTAGCCGCCAAGCGCGGCGCTGGCGTGCCCCGGCTGACCCTCGATCCGGACATTACTCCCTTCCAGAAGAGTGACGTCGATCTTTTGGCGCTGGATGATGCACTTCGCAAGCTCACCGCTTTGGACCCGCAGCAGGGAAACTTAATCGAGATGAGGTTCTTCGGAGGGCTTTCTATCGAGGAGGCTGCGGTGGTGATGAGCATCTCGCCTGCGACCGTTAAGCGAGAATGGGTCACCGCCCGAGCCTGGCTGAAGCGCGAGCTAAGAAGGAACCCGGAAGCATGACGCCCGAACGCTGGCAGGAAGTGAAGAAGGTACTCGCTGGAGCTCTTGAACGGACTCCCGAGCTGCGCCGCGTTTATTTGGACCAGGCTTGCACCGATCCCGGCATCCGCCACGAAGTCGAATCGCTGATCACCGCCCACGAGCACGGCGATTCCAGCTTCCTAGAGCAGCCCACGGATACGCGCGAGGCGATGAAAAGCGGCAGCACCTTGGGACCGTACGAAATCCTCGCATGGCTCGGAGCGGGTGGCATGGGTGTCGTGTACCGCGCTCGAGACAAGCGCCTCGAACGCGATGTCGCCGTCAAGATTTTCCGCCCGGGTCTGCAGATTGACGAAGCGGCGAGGAGGCGCTTCCGTAAAGAAGCGCTCGCCCTCGCAAAACTCAATCACCCCAGCATCGCGGCCGTGTACGACATTGGCGAACAGAATGGTATCGACTATCTCGTTATGGAATACGTACCGGGACAATCGCTTGCCGAGAAAATCAGATCCGGACCGCTGCCGGTTCAGGAATCGCTGGCGCTTTGTCAAGAAATCACCAACGCGCTCCAGGAGGCCCACGAGCAGGGCATCGTCCATCGCGACCTCAAGCCCGGAAATGTGATGGTCACGCCCAAAGGGCGTGCCAAGGTTCTCGATTTCGGCTTAGCGAAATTGCTGGCCTCGGAGGACGCGAGGGACGTTACCTTGTCCATCGCAGAGACCATCGGGCCCGTCGGCACACCCCGTTACATGTCCCCCGAACAAGCGGAGGGCAGGACCGTCGACGCCCGCACGGACTTGTGGAGTCTCGGAGTGGTTCTCTACGAATTGCTCGCCGGCACGCCGCCATTCGACGCATCCGGCGGCATGGGCCTGCTTCGCGCCATCACCGACACCCAACCGAAGCCGCTCTGCGACCTTTGCCCAACTGCTCCGAGGGAAGTCGAGCGCATCGTTTCGCACGCCCTCGAAAAGGACGCTTCAAAACGGTACCAGTCCGCCGCCGAAATGTCGCAAGATCTTTCCTCGGCGCTCGCCCAATTCAGCGCACCAGCATTGCCTCCTGCTACGCGCGAAGTACGCATGTCGCTCCGCTATGCCATCCCGGGCGCGATCGTACTGTTGGGCCTGATTGTTCTAGCCGCTTGGTTCTACCACCGCTCCGAGCGAAGGCAGTGGGCGCGCGACCAAGCCATCCCTGAAATCGCCAAGCTGCAGGACGAACACAAAGCGCTGGCGGCGTTTTTGCTGCTCGAAAAGGTAGAGCGAATCTTGCCGGGCGATCCGCGCCTGACGCAACTTGCGTCGCAAGCCACTACAGAGGTTTCGATCACTTCCTCGCCTGCGGGGGCGACGGTCGAAATCAAGGACTACCTTTCGCCGAATGACAGTTGGTACCGCCTCGGGGTCACGCCGCTGAATAACATCCAGATACCAGCCGGATACTTCCGGTGGAAGGTGTCGAAGCAGGGCGTAGGTGCATACCAGGCCGCACCTTTCATGCGCGATCCGCTTTCAGGAAAGTTCGTGAAGAAGCAGAATTTCGCGCTGGACAAAGAGGTGGCCGCGCCGCCGGGAATGTCTTGGGTGAACGGTGGGCCGTGGTTGGATTACATCGGCACAGTGGGCTGGGTTGGGCCTTATCAGCTCCCGCCCTATTACATCGACCGATATGAAGTGACCAACCGCGAATACCAGAAGTTCGTCGATGTCGGCGGATACGAGCAGCGGCAGTATTGGGCGGGAAAATTCGTGCGCGGCGGTCACGAATTGAAATGGGAAGACGCTGTGGCGCTCTTCCGCGACTCAACTGGACGGCCGGGTCCCTCCACATGGGAGGGCGGCCACTACCC
>JBOGNC010000347.1:0-3606 GCA_050747045.1 Candidatus Acidiferrales bacterium
TCGGCGACCATGTGGGACGAGCGGTCAACCGCGACGAATTTCCAGCGCGTCAGGGTGCGAGCGAGTTTCACGACGATTTGGCCAGGGCCCGTCCCGATGTCGAGCGCACGACCGCGTTCGCGTCGGTTGACCAGTCGCAACGCACGGGCCACGAAACCTTCGTCGACTTTCTTCAGATACGACTGAGCCGCTGCCGATGAATAGGCTTCGACCTCCCCAGAATCGTCCATCACTTCCGGCTCGGGAATACGAGGCGATTCGAACATCGAAAAGTTATTCCTCCAGGATTGGCCGAACGCCAAGGGCAGCTGTACCCTTCGCGCCGATTGCTGCACTCGCGGCGGCTCCGTCGATTATCGGGGCCGGAGTCCAGCCAATCGCGCGATCGACGGCGTCGAACGTGTCGCGCGTCGCACCTTCGATGTCGAGGCAGTCCGCCGCGACACAGCGCAGAAACACTCCTCCGGCAGCCGTCTTGAATTGCAAAAAGTCTGGCCGACTGTGGAGATCGGTCCGCGCGGCATACTTTTTCTCAAGCGCCTCACTGAAATCGTTGAAGAACTGCGCCGCGTGATCGTCGCTGTCCAAAGTTAATCGGAACACAAGCGGCGTGTCGCCAGTTCGCGAGTTTTCAAACACGGCATAGCGATCGCCAGCCCAATCCGGTGCGAGCGTGGCTGCATGGCCGGGGCCGAGAAACTGTTTCAGCAGCTCACGCAGCCCAAATTCGCCCATCACGTTCTCTTCCAGCAGCTTCCAGTCCGCCGGCACGATTCCCTTCCACTTGGGCAGCGTGACCGCCATCGGCTCAACGCCCTTCAGGTAAAGATCGGGTTGGAGAATTTGCTGCGTGGAAACCGGCGGATTTTCAAATAGGAGTTTCAAGTCTGCCCAACCTGTATGCGCCTTCAGAAATGCCTGTGAGAACGACGTGCCTTGAAGGTAGGGAAAAATCAAGGCGTCCTGGATGTATGGCGGCGCTTTAGCGAGAACGGGATCCTTCGTCATTTCCGCAATGGCCCCGGTTCCGATCAGCGCACTCACGTCCGGCAGATCGCGCACTCCCTCATGCTCGTCGCGCAGAAGGTAATCGACCATCGCGGCCATCGCGCTGCCTTCGCTTACGGAATCGCGGGCCATTTCGGCGTCGTCGTTCGGGCGCGCCGCCTTGATCCAGCGCTCGATGTGGAACGACTGATCCTCGAGCGCGTGCGTCATTTCGTGTGCCATCACCTCGCGCTGGTCTGCGATAGGGATCCAGTCGGCGATATAAAACTCCTTGGCCCTCGGATCGTACATCCCGGCAACTTGATCGGTGAGCAACTCGATCATGAACGAATCGAGCGGGAAGTTTTTCGGAACCAGGCCAAAGGCTTCGAGCGATTTCTCGTCCGCATAGCGCTGCGCGCCGTTCTTGTCTCCTTTTTCTTCCTGGATCAGTAGCGCACGTATTTGCTCGCGCGAGCGGAGACTCTTCTTCAGGGGATGCTTGATCGGCAAATCGAGAATGTGGCTCATCTGCTCGAGCACTTCGTCCGCTGCGCTTAAAAATCCCTGGTTGGATCCCGCAGGCGCTGCGCTACCGGGCACCGCCGCGGGAGGAGTGGCCGCGCTTGGCGGAACTGGAGGGTTCGCGGAAGGCGCTGATTTTTGCGCCAAAGTGGTGTTCGCGAAAGCAAGCACAAGCAACGCAACCGCTGCCGGGCCCCACCGCCGGCAGTGCGAGGCTATTCTCGCCAATAGAATTCCGAATCTTCGATTCTCGAATGGTCGGTGGGTGGGAGTCATTGCGTGCCGAACGCCAACAAGACGTTTCCGGGTATTCCGTAAATGGAGCCGTACCCAGAATCGACGAAAACCATCCCGCCGGCGATGGCTGGCCCTCCACCATCGATTGCGCCGCCTCGAGCGGGAACGCCGTTGACGGTCTTGAATTCGCGCGCCGCGTCGAAATTCCACAAAACCTTGCCGTCGGTGGTCGAGTAGGCGCGCAGCTGGCCGGAGTCGGAACCGGAAAACACCACACCCGGCATCGCTGAAACAGCCTCGGATTGAGCGGGACTGCACTGCGGCTTGGTGCAGCCGCCAGGCGGTGGCAGAACTTTCCACAGCACATGACCGTCGGTTAAGTCCAATGCGAACATTCCGCCGCCGACCTTTGGGTCGGGCATTAAGCCTTGAGGACCTTGCGTGAACGTCAACGCGGAAAGCGCCGCGAAGACGGTGTCCGCATTAGCCGCTGGCCCCCACTCAATGCCGCCGAGCGGGCCGCCGGGGCCGATGCGGGTCTGCCAAAGGATTCTGCCGTTGTGGTCCGGATCAAGGCCGAAAACGATTCCTGACTTCTGTGCCACAACGAGTATCCGGTTGCCATTCGGCAGGCTGCGCAAAATCGGTGAGGAACCAAAATCCGAATCCGGCCCCTGCTTCGCGGGGCAATTCGCCCGATCGTCGCGATAACAACTGATGTTGTATGTATCGTTGGGCGTGATCTGGCGTGACCACGCGATTCTGCCAGTCTTCAGGTCGATGGCCAGGATCGCGTCGCTCATCGGCGTGGTGGGGTCGGAGTAATTGTTTCCGGCGCCGATGTAGAGCAGGCCGCGCTTAGCGTCGATCGTCGGCGTGGACCACAACCCTCCGCCCGAGGGGCCGAGCAACTGTGTGCCGAATTTGTTTTTGTGCGTAGGTTGGGCGGGCCGGTCGATCGTGTACGTCTTCCACAAGAGGCGCCCATTGCGCGAATCAAGCGCCGCAATAAATCCCCGAAATGTGCAGCAGGGGTATTGAGGGTCGGCGGCCATCCACTCCTCGCGCGACGAAACCGGAACGTACAACGTACCTTTGTACAAGACTGGCGATCCGGTGATTCGTGCGTAGGGATGGGCACTGAGCCGCGTCTGCCAGAGCGGAAGCCCATTCTCGTCGTTGAGGCTGTACACGTTGGCGCGGAGGTCGCCAAAATATGCGTGATTGTCGGAGCCAATCGTGATCGCGGTGCGAACGCCGGCGTCCGCGTGGAAAGTCCAATACGTGCATCCCGTCGAGGAGTTGAGCGAATAGACTCCACCAAGCGGCCCGCCAACGAACACGCGACCACCCGCAACGGTAGGCTGTGCGTAAGACGTGAATCCGCCGCGCAATCCAAATGCCCATTTCAGCCTCAGTTGCGGTACCTGATCGGCTGTCAACCCGGCGTTGGCAGCGGTCTGAAAACGGGCGTTGTCCAAACTCGCGCCCCAGCCGTTCCACGCGGGGCCAGAAAAACCTTCAGGCGAGTCGCTAGAGCATTGATTCGCCGAATGAGCGATTGATGGAGTTGCGCCCAGTTTTTTCCCTGTGAGGAACTCAGCGACCTCGACTCGCTGCTTCGGAGTCAGCCTTGAACCCTGAACGTGCATCGTCCCAGCGGAGAGCATGTACACGATGTAATCGGGCCATGCCTCCTTCAGAACGTCGTGGTTCAAATACGGAGGGCGGCCGGCCTCATGGCACGTGGCGCAATAAGTGGCATAAACTTCGCCCCCCGGCATCGCAGCCGCGCGGGCTTCCGCAGCTTTTGCTGCCACAGGATTGCCGGAGAGCGAGAGAATATAGGCTACGATC
>JBOGNC010000348.1:0-3516 GCA_050747045.1 Candidatus Acidiferrales bacterium
CACAGGCGGGGCTTTCGAGCTTGATCGCAAGCCACTGCTGGAGGTCATGGTGATATTGCAAAGTTCCTTGCAGCGTTGAATTTTCGAGCGCTTCACCGGAATTCGGATCCGGACATTTTTGAGCATGCACCGCCACAGAGAATAGGAGCGCTATCGCCAAGGCAGCGAGGCTTCGCATGGCGATCAAGGGTAGCTTAAATTGCGTTGCCGGACACTTAGTTCAATCGTGTGTGATGCAGGGGTGGGCTTGACAGGGCCGAGGGGCGAGCCTAGAATCCGGCATAGGCGAATAAAAAGCGAAAGTACAAATGAACGAATTGCTGTTCAATTGCTGCTGGATCTGCTGACTATTTTACTGCGAAAGCCCCTTCTTTTCGTCCTACGGTGCCATGAGCGCGCGAGCGAACGCATTGCGATTGCAGGTGGAAACGGCGCTGGCCGGGCGGGTGGCCAGCCCGTTCGAATATCGCGACCGGCGGATCGTGGAAACGGTTCCGGCGGGAGTGCCGGAGATCGATCGGCTGACGGGCGGGTTGCCGCGCGGCGGGCTGACGGAAATTTGCGGGCCGCCGTCGTCTGGACGGACGAGCGTGATGATGGCGGCGATGGCGGCGCGGACGGAAGCGGAGGAAGTGTGCGCGCTGGTGGATGCGCGGGACGCGTTCGATCCGGAGTCGGCGGCGGAGGCGGGCGTACGGCTGGGGCAGTTGCTATGGGTGCGCTGCCGGAACGTCGATCAGGCGCTGCGGGCGGCGGATTTGTTGATTCAGGGCGGCGGATTCGGACTGATCGCGCTCGATCTGGGCGATACGCCGGTGCGAGTGGCGCGCGCGATTCCTTTACCGGTGTGGTTTCGGATGCGGCGCGCGGTGGAGCACACGCCGACGATTTTGGTGGCTCTGGAACAGGAGGCGAATGCGAAGACGTGCGCGTCATTGGTGTTGCGGTTGAGCGCGCGGGAGGCGCGGTGGAAAACCCCCACGCTCAAAAAACGAGCATGGGGCACCCGCAAGAACGAAGATCCAACGCGAGATGTGCGGATATTGTTGCCGTATGCGCATGGGTGTCTTTTCGAAGGCGGGAGGAATTATGCGGAGGTGATTCGTTCGCGGGCGAAGAAGGAAGGTGAGCGGTTGAGATGGCGAGAGGAATCGTCAGAAGGGACGGAGTTTGAAGCGATAGCGACATAGAAATGAAATGAAAAGACATACGGTTGCGAGCGAACGTTTCGGTAGGTTCATCGTGTCGACAATACGCGATCGAATACTTCGCGCGGGTAACCCAGCGCGAAAGGAGGCGCGCAATGCGCGCTAAAGCTCCGACCCCCTAAAGTGTGAAACTTCAGCGGCTGAAGCCGCGACCCACAAAGCGAACCGTTTTTTCGCAAACTGTGCGGTGCGTGGAAATTCCGACAGGAACAGATTGGAAGGAGGGACCGGCGAACGGTGAGGCAAATTTTTCGCGCGATGCGGTACGGATCAATTTGGCGCAATACGTTCGTGATGGCGGCAGATGGAGATGGCATTCGCTTCGATATTCGTTCCGAATTTCAGAGTGCAGGCGGTGGTGCGCGCGGAGCCGGAGCTGCGCGCGGGAGCGCTGGCGTTGGTGGAGGGCGCGCCGCCGCTATGCAACGTGGTAGCAATGAATGAAAGCGCGGCACGAATGGGCGTTGTAATGGGGATGACGAAAACGAACGCGGAGCAGTTTGCGGGACTGGAGATCCGGGCGCGTTCGGAGGTTTTGGAAAAATCGGCGCACGCGACGCTGATGGATGCGGGTTGGTCTGTTTCGCCTCGGATCGAAGACGCGAGCGAAGACGAGATCGTGGCCGACGTAGCGGGGTTGGAGGCGCTTTTCGGCGCGGAGGCGGAGATTGGCGCGGAGTTGGCTCGGCGGGCGTTCGCGTGCGGGCTGCAGGCGAACGTAGCGATCGCGGGGAATATCGACGTAGCGTCGATTGCAGCGCGCGGGTGCAGTGGCACGACGATGATTCCGCGCGGGGAGGAAGCGGTGCGGCTGCGCGATTTGCCGGTGCGGGTGCTGCGTCCGATGGAGGAGACAGCCGAGACGCTGCGGCGCTGGGGCGTGCATACATGCGGCGCGTTGGCGGGGTTGCCTGTTGCGCAGCTTTCCGAGCGGCTGGGGCAGGAGGGAGTGCGGCTGCATGCGCTGGCGCGCGGCGCGAGCGTGCGTTCGCTGCATGTAGCAACGACGGCGGATTTGTTCGAAGAAGAAATGGAACTGGACGACTCGGTGGAGGAGCTCGATCCGCTGTCGTTCGTGTTGGGACGGCTGCTTGATCAGCTTTGCGCGCGGCTGGCGGCCAGGGCGCTGGCGGCTGCGTCGATTCGGACGCGATTCGAGCTGCAGCCGCATTTCGAGAATGCGTGCGACCGGCGCGAGGAGGTGGTACGGGAGAAAAATCCTCCGGGCGAGTACGAAACGGAATTGCGGCTACCGGTTCCGACGCGCGACGCAAAGATACTGCTGAAATTATTGCGTCTGCGTTTGCAGGCGCATCCACCGGGAGCGCCGATTCAGAAAATCGCGGTGATCGCGGAGGCGGCGCGTCCGAGAGCGATACAGGGCGGACTGTTTCTGCCGAGCTTTCCCGATCCGGAAAAGCTGGAGCTGACCATTGCGCGGATTGCGAATGTGGTGGGCGAAGGGAACGTGGGATCGCCGGAGATCGTGGATACGCACCGGCCGGGAGCGTTTCAGATGCGGAGATTTTCGGCGAGCGAAGGCGTGGGCGATGCGAAGGCGCGCGCTGACGGCGCGGGACAGGCAAGCGGCAGAGTAGCTGTCACTTTTCGGGCGTTTCGTCCGGAGATTCCGGCGAGAGTGGAACTGCATGATGGGCGGCCTGTGGCGTTGATTTTTAAGGGAGCGCGGGGCGAGGTGCGGGCGGCCGCGGGGCCGTGGCTCACGTCTGGCGATTGGTGGCGTGAGGACGAATGGCAGCAGGAGGAGTGGGATTTGGAGGTGAGATTTTCAGCACCGCTTCATTTAGCGAGTGCGGAGAATGTGCGCGGGGGATGGAACTTACCACTCCAAAGTACGCAAACACCGCGTAAGCCGGGGACCTCGGTTTTGTACCGCGTGTATTTCGACGCACGGAGGCAGGAGTGGTTTGTGCGCGGGATTTACGATTAGCATCGCGCGGCGCAGAACCGGTGCGGCGGGTACGCCACTCCATCTCGCACGATAGGAAGCGGAGAGTCGAGGAAAACGAAAATGGGAGATTCAGGAGCGAAATGAGTGGAGAGTCAAAATCGAGTACTTCGCGCGGGTGAATCTGCGCGAAAGGAAGCGCGCTGCCGCGCGCTTCTTTACGGCAGGGCCGAAAGTGCCATCACAAAACGGCAAGTTTAAAGTCACAGCTAAAGCTGTTTGATCTCAGGACATCCGTTACAGTTTGTATCAGGACATCCGTTACACCGGAGCGGGTAGAGTTTCGTTCCAGGAGGGGCTGGAACGATGCCTTGGCGGAGGACGGATGTGCAGCAAGAA
>JBOGNC010000349.1:0-3511 GCA_050747045.1 Candidatus Acidiferrales bacterium
TGTGGAGCAAGACCGTTGGCTTCAGCATGATCGCCGTGGATCACCAATCGGATGTTCTTCGACGACTCTGCCCGGATATGGCCGTCGTGCTGGAGCAAGGGCAGGTGGTCCAGCGCGGCTCATGGGCGGAGCTTTGCAGCGCGCCCGCAACGCCGCTATTGCGCTCGCTGCTGGCGCAGCTTTAACTAAACAGCAGAGCCCCCCTCAGCCCCTAAATCACTGAACCAGCTTAAGCAAGCGGCAGCAGGCGCAGGCCCTTTCTTCGCCCGCACTTTAGGTAGTGGCCTACTTTGGAATCCCTCGCAGACAAAATATCCAGAGCGAGACAGCAATCCAAACACCGCCTGCCAGTCTTATGAAAAATGGTCTCGGGCAGAATCGAGAACCGTAAAGCGCCCGATGAAACCTGATTACGCTGTTTGGAAACGAGAGCCACCACAGGCCGCATACCACAGAAAGGCCAAACACGATGAAGTCGCTCACCGCCATAGGACCTACCGAGTCTTACATGACCACCTGAACTGTTCAATCTGAGACAACTTCAAAGTGGCCCACTACCCGCACTTTAGGTAGTGTCTCAGTTTGAACTTGCGTTGTGGATGGCGGACTTTTCCTTTCAGCGGTCCACAGATAAGATCGATGCCGCATCCGCAAAGAAACGTCCAATATGATAATTGACACCGGACTTGTTCATCGGCTAATTGATGCGCAGTTTCCCGAGTGGGCGGACCTGCCCGTAATACCGGTCGAGCCACACGGTAGGGACAATCACACATTTCGTCTCGGTGATCGCATGTCGGTGCGACTTCCAAGCGCCGAGGCTTATGTCGCACAAGTCGAGAAGGAGCACCGGTGGCTGCCCTTACTCCAACCCGGATTGCCACTCCCGATCCCCGAACCGCTTGCCAGGGGGGCCCCCGGTCCAGGCTATCCCTGGCCTTGGTCAGTATATCGCTGGCTGGACGGGCGGCCAGCAGCAGATGAACGGATTACCGATCCAATCGAGTTTGCCCGCTCGCTTGCCGACTTTCTCGTATCCCTCCACCGCATTGACGCCACCGGAGGCCCTGCGCCCGGGCAACACAATTTCAAGCGGGGCGGGCCGCTCGCAGTCTATGATTCGGAGACCCGTGCTGCGCTTTCTGCGCTTCAGGGTCGCGTCGATATCGTGGCGGCCGAGAAGGTATGGACCGCTGCGCTCGGTTCGCAGTGGCTGCGCCCTGCGGTTTGGGTGCATGGTGATATCGCTTCGGACAATTTGCTCGTCAAGAAGGGGAAGCTCTGTGCCGTTATCGATTTTGGATGTTTGGCAGTGGGTGATCCTGCGTGCGACCTCGTGATCGCGTGGACGGATTTCTCTAACCGCAGCCGCGAAACGTTCCGTGCCGCACTACCTTTGGACGACAACGCCTGGGCTCGTGCCCGAGGCTGGGCTCTGTGGAAGGCGCTCATCACAGCTGCCAACCAAGACAACGACCAACGTGCCGTCCAAAGATCGCGGCGAGTTATCGCGGAGGTCGTGGCGGATCACCAGTAAATTTCTTGCACGTAGGGCAGTTCCGGAGCGCGCTCGGAAGTTGAAATCGAGACACTACTGTAAGGCCGGCCTCATTGACTCACACGGCCGTATCGCGTATTGTTTGTAGGTGGTTTATATGAGCCCTCGGCCCCGTTGCGCTTGTAGCGCTTGTTGTAACGGCACAAACATGTGCTTTGCCGGGGCGCCGGACTTCATGATCTAGCTTCGCAGCCAACTAGGCCTGAACGCTACCCGCCCTTGGAGCAAGTCCAAGAGGCGGGTTTTTTGTTGCGTAGCCGATTTAAACAGATAAGGATGGTCGAATGAGTGCAGCGGGAGTCGAGCCAAGTTCTCTGCTGGAAGCTAGCCGCCTCGAGCATCTAAAGATGCTCGAGGCGGAAAGTATGTTTATTTTGCGCGAGGCTGCCGCCGAATTCGCGCATCCGGTAATGCTGTATTCGATTGGCAAAGATTCGTCGGTGATGTTGCGTCTTGCGCAGAAGGCATTCTATCCCGGGAAAATCCCGTTTCCCCTGATGCACATCGATACCAGCTACAAATTTCCCGAAATGATCGAATTTCGCGACTGGTACGCGCGCCACGTGGGCGCCGAATTGATCGTCCACAAAAATCAGAAGGCGCTCGACGATGGCGCTAATCCTTACGCCCTGGGCACCCAGAAGTGCTGCGGCCTGCTGAAGACTCGTTCGCTGCTGGATGGGCTCGCCGAAGGCGGGTTCGACGCGGCTTTTGGCGGTGCGCGCCGCGACGAGGAAAAGTCGCGCGCCAAGGAACGCGTCTATTCTTTCCGCGACGCATTGGGCCAGTGGGATCCCAAGAATCAGCGCCCGGAGCTTTGGAATCTCTTTAACGGCCGCCATCACAAAGGCGAAAGCATTCGCGTGTTTCCTCTTTCGAATTGGACGGAATTCGACGTTTGGCTCTACATCCACGCGGAAAATATTCCGATCGTTCCGTTGTATTTCGCCAAGGAACGCGAGGCCTTGATTCGCGGCAATTCGATCCTATTGCTGCAAACTGGCGTGCGCCTGCTTCCCGGCGAGAAGACGGAGATGATTCAGTGCCGCATGCGTTCACTCGGATGCGTTCCGTGCACCGGCGCGATTCGCTCCGATGCGGACACCGTTCCAAAAATTATCGAAGAGATGATTTCGTTCCGCCGCTCCGAGCGCGAAAACCGCGTCATCGATCATGACGAAGAAGGATCGATGGAAATCAAGAAGCGCGAGGGCTACTTCTGATGGCCACCACGCCCGCTGAGTCTACGCGCGACGCTTCTAATTCGGTGGCGCCTGCAACTCAAGCGCCTCCGAACGCCGGCACCTTGCTGCGCTTCAGTACCGCCGGCAGCGTGGACGACGGTAAATCCACTTTAATTGGTCGCTTACTGTACGACAGCCAGGCCGTGTTGGAAGACCAGCTTGCGTCGGTGAAAAAGAGCAAGATTAATCGCTCCGGCGGCGCGATCGATTTTTCGCTGCTAACCGACGGGTTGCGCGCCGAGCGCGAGCAGGGCATCACCATCGACGTCGCCTATCGCTATTTTTCCACTCCGCGCCGCAAATTCATCATCGCCGACACGCCGGGACACGAGCAGTACACCCGCAATATGGCCACCGGCTCGTCCACGGCGGACGCCTCGGTGGTGCTCGTCGATGCCACCAAGGGCGTGCTGCGCCAATCGCGCCGCCATGCGTATATCGCACATCTGCTTGGAGTACAGCACATCATCGCGGCCATTAATAAAATGGACCTGGTGGGTTTCTCGCAGGACGTCTTCGAGCGCATCGTTGCGGAATTCCAGGAGTTCGCAAATCAACTCGGCATTCGCAATGTTTACGCCGTGCCCGTCAGCGCGCTCGAAGGCGACAACGTGGTGCGCAGCAGCAAGCGCATGCCGTGGTTCCAAGGTCCCGCGCTGCTGGAATTTCTTGAAAGCGTGCCGGCAAGCACTGCCTCGCTGGACGCTCC
>JBOGNC010000350.1:0-3480 GCA_050747045.1 Candidatus Acidiferrales bacterium
GCCGCTTCGAACGTGGGCCGCGGCACCAGTTCAATTTTGTCGCCCAGCAACTTCAACGCCGCCTCTTCGCTGAAAGCCCCGCGCTCTCCCTGAAACGCCACGCGCGCATTGGGTTTCACCTGCATCGAATTGGTCTTCACCTGCTCCACTGACCAGCGCTCCTAGCTGCGTGACGCTCCGCTCGCGCGATTGCCTTTACTTCGCTTGGCGTAGCCGTGCCGCTCCTGCGTGCGGATCGACTCGTTCAGCAGCAATTGATAAATGTTGCTGATCGCCTCGCTATCGAGCGGGCCGGGATTCAGCGCCTTCATGCGCGATAGGATTTCCTGCTCGCGCATCGGAGCTCGCAGCGCTGCATTACTTTCGTTCTTCAATCGTCCTACCTCCAGCGCCAATTCCGTGCGCAGATTCAAAAGGTGTAACAGCGCCGTGTCAATCGCGTCGATTTTTCTGCGCCAATCATCAATTTTCATTTGCTCCTCGAGCCTCCTGGCATTTTTGCCTCGGACGGGCATAAAAAAAGCCGCGTCCTCGTCAGGAGGCTCGCGGCCGGTGCTTGAAACTTTGTGCGGTTTTTACTTGCTGGTTTTAACCGCGCGCGTCTCGCCCGGCCGCTTCCCCCACCAAGGGAAGCGGTACGTAAAGGCGAAATAGCTCTGATAGCTGCGCATGGCGCGGTTCTGAATATCCTTCCAGCAGGCCTATGCTGCCAATTCCGCGTAAAGCATACAAAACGATGCCACCAGCGTCAAGCGTTTCTCTCTCGGCCGCCGAAGCAGAGACCGTCGCGGTGCTTTGCATCCGGCGCTCATTTCCCCGCTGGCATTGGCCATGGCAGCAGTTCCTTGCAGGGGACGGCAGCGTCTCACTCTGAGACGACCGTCTCACTCCGGCTGCGAGTACGTTGCAATGACTCCACGCAGCCACCCGGCAAGTGGGCGCAGTAATCGTTCCGAGATCGCCCTACCGAAAGGCGTTCATTGGGATTAGCCGCCAGCGTGCCGTTTCCGAAAAGCCGATGAGAGCGGGTGCGGCCTATGGCCACAGGATTGCCGCGTTTTCCCACACGCGAGCGCTGCGAACTTGGGCCCCAAACAGCGTAACCGCGATATGGCTAACCTCTGGGGGCAAACTCTCATGGATCGATCTCTTCCGAAATGGAGCGCTGTGCTCCTGGCGAGCTTCCTTGGAGTGGTCTCGCTCGGAACCACCGCTGCGAATGCTCAGAAAACCGAAAGAAAAGTCGTCAAGAAAGTTGATCCGAACTATCCGGCGATTCTTCGAGAACGAAAAATCGGCGGCACGGTGAAACTGAGAGTCACCATCCGACCGGATGGCTCCGTGCGCGACGTTCAAGTCGAGGGTGGCAACCCAATTCTTGCATCGTCGGCCGAAGACGCCGTGAAACACTGGCGGTATTCACCGGGCGACCACGAAGCCGTTGGCGAAGTGACCATCCGTTTTGATCCTGATAAGTGAACGGGAGCAATCTCCGGCCGACCGAAGTTCAGGGTCTCGCGAGTTGTTGACTGATTGCGTCGAGCCGGCGCAAGTATAATTCCCGCTTATACTCCGCGCGATTATTTGAAATTTGACTTATCCCGCCGAATTGGGCTTACTAACCTGCGGACACGAATCGCGCGTGCGGCGGCTGCAAGCGCGGCGCGGCCTCTGCCAAGGAAAGCGATTGTCCATCGGCACGCGAGACGATACTCTATGACTCGGCGAATTCTCATTCCCGTATATGTAGCCAACAGGTGGCGGCCCGTTTGAGCCGGTTTAGGCTCTTGCGCCCCGCGCCTGACTTCAGGCCGCGGGGCTTTTTATTTTGCGGCGGTAATTTTGCAGCGAAAAGCTGCGACGCCACATGGGCAATCGCCCACGTGGCCAGTCGATAGACGAGAGGAATTTCTTCGAAATGCAGAGTGACGCAATCAAAAAAGGAATTGCGCGGGCACCGGCACGGGCCATGCTGAAAGCGACCGGCCTGACGGACGCCGATCTGGAAAAGCCGCTCGTCGCCATTGCCAATACCTGGACCGAAGTGATGCCCTGCAACTACCACCTGCGCGAGCTGGCGGCAAAAGTGAAAGAAGGCGTGCGCGCCGCAGGCGGCGTTCCGATTGAATTCGACACCATCGCCATTTCCGATGGCATCACGATGAAGACGGAGGGGATGAAAGCCTCGCTCGTGTCGCGCGAAGTGATCGCCGATTCGATTGAGCTGATCGTCTTTGGCCACTCTTTCGACGCGGTTGTGGCAATCTGTGGCTGCGACAAGACCATTCCCGGCACGGTGATGGCTCTCGCGCGCCTGAACGTGCCTTCCCTATCGCTTTACGGCGGCTCGATCATGCCGGGACATTTTCATGGCCGCGATGTGACGATTCAGGACGTCTTTGAAGCCGTGGGCGCATGCCAGGCCGGTAAAATGACGGAGGCCGAGCTGCGCGATCTGGAAGGCAAAGCGTGCCCCGGCGCCGGCGCGTGCGGCGGACAGTTCACCGCCAACACGATGGCGACTGCGCTCACGTTTCTGGGCATTTCGCCAATGGGCGCGAACGAAGTTCCGGCCGTCGATCCGCGCAAATCGAAAGTCGCCATTGATTGCGGCCAACTTGCCATGTCTCTCTTGAAAAAAGATACGCGCGCGCGGCAAATTATCACCGCGGCATCGTTGCGCAACGCGATCGTTTCCGTTGCAGCCACCGGCGGCTCAACCAACGCCGTGCTGCACCTGCTGGCCATCGCCCGCGATGCAGACGTGCCGCTGACTATCGACGAGTTCGGCAAAATTTTCGCCAGCACTCCGCTGCTCGCCGATCTTAAACCCGGCGGCCGCTTTAACGCCGTCGATATGTACACAGCTGGCGGAATGCGCCTGCTCGGCAAGCGTTTGCAAGAGGCCGGCCTGCTGACTGACGCGCTCACAGCCTCCGGCAAAATGCTTTTCGAGGAATTGGCCAGCGCGAAGGAAACACCCGGCCAGCAAGTGATCCGCCCGCTCTCGAATCCAATTAAAAAAGACGGCGGCCTGGCGATTTTGCGCGGCTCGCTTTCTCCCGACGGATGCGTGATCAAGCTTGCCGGCCACGAACGCATCTATCAGCGCGGCCCGGCGCGCGTGTACGATTCCGAGGAAGCGGCGTTTGAAGCCGTCCAGCAGCAGAAAATCAAAGCGGGCGATGTGGTGGTAATTCGCTACGAGGGGCCAAAGGGCGGGCCCGGCATGCGCGAGATGCTTGGCGTCACCGGCGCAATCGTCGGCCAAGGGCTGGGCGATGCCGTCGGACTGATCACCGACGGCCGCTTCAGCGGGGCAACACATGGGCTGATGATCGCGCACGTGGCACCCGAGGCAGCCGTAGGCGGCCCAATCGCACTGGTACGCGATGGCGACATCATTACCATCGACGTTGCCAAAAAGCGGCTCGACGTGGAAGCGAATCTCGATGAGCGCCGCGCGCAGTGGAAGCCGCC
>JBOGNC010000351.1:0-3466 GCA_050747045.1 Candidatus Acidiferrales bacterium
GGCGATGGCCGCGTCCGGCTCAGCTGACGCCGAATCCGTCTCGAATGCAGCGCAAGCGCTGGCGCAGTCGTCGCAAGACGGAGCTCCCTTTGTCGAACCATGCCCTGCTTGCGAAGCGCTAAAGAATGCAATGGGATCTGAGGCCTGATTGGCCGGCGTTCTGCCAAACTTGAGAAGCTAGAGCCATGACTGCTTCGCGTTGGCATCGCGGGTAGAGAACAACGAGTGTTCACGATTCGCAAGGAACAGATCGAAGTTTTTCGCGCACCCGCGCTCAAGGCCTACGAGGACCGGATGATCGCCCATCTTTGCCGGTGCTTCCCCACAAAATGCCAGGCGCAAAGTGAAGCCGATTTGCGCGAAATGATTCGGCATGGCGTCAGGACAGCCGCCAAATACGGATTCACCACGGAGCGGCACGTGTGCAAGTATATCGATCTCATGATGGTGTACGGCCAGGAATTCGCCGATGATCCCGAATTGCCGTGGGCCCGGGCGATTCTCCACGACAAGACGCAGGCGGCGCCTGGCATCATCATGGACCGTCTTTATAACGAGGCGAAAAGGAACTACCGTAACCCAGCGTGACGAATGCTCGACGGATCTGATTCTGATGCTGGCGCTCCCGATGGCGGTCTTTCCGGCGCCGAGCAGGATGCCAGCACGTGCTTCGCGCCGGGCCCAGTGGCGGGTGTGATACCGGTGCCGTGTCCGCCGCCGTTTGCGCATATCACGGTGCACATTCAAGATCCAAAAGGCAATCCTATTCAGGGCGTAACAGTGGCTCTTGAAGGGCAGGGCGCGCTGGGGCTTACGGATAGCAGCGGTAATTACGATTTTGGCACCCATCCAGCCGGTACGTACAGTGTCTTCGCAAAAAAGGACGGTTTCACGCCAGCGCCCGCAAACCAGTCAAAATCCGCGCCGTCCGGCGTGGTGACTCAGTTTATAATCGTTCTTCAGCCTCCGCGCGTAACGCAGATTGCGGCTGCGGTGCCGGGGACGAAGAGCCGTAGAACTCCGAGTAAGAACCTCGGTAATAATGTTCTCCGGCCAAGCAGTTCGGCGGACGAATCGCTGAAGGGGAATGCTGCCGTCATTCTAGTCCGGGGTTGCACATCGGTTGAACTTAGCGCTCAAACGTCGCCCGCCGACCAGCCCGTGACCTGGAATGTCAAACCCAACGAGAACAAAGAATCTGCGCCTGCCTGGTCGAGCACTGGGACCAACAAAATTAAGCTGTCAACGGACAAGACCGGCTCATTCTCTGTCATCGCTACGCTTTACGACTCCAAGGTCGTGTGGAATGTTATCTTCGTTTGGGTAAACATCGATCCTTCAACGTCGATCATCACAAAAAAGGAGAACCAGTTCTGGGACAAGTCGCAGGCTGGATGGGTGACTTTCTTATCCGGAGACTTCACTCCGAGTAAGCTTCCATGGCAAGCGCAAGTCAGCGCGAAACTCGTAGGAGGCGGCGCTAAGGGGAGCATCGGTATTGATAAAATTCATTTGAAAGTGCTCCAGAACGGCACCGCGGATACTGTGACGGGACATTACGGTGCGGGAGACACGGCAGCGCACGACGAGCCAAGCTTGCCTATTCTCGACAACAACAATGCGTCGGGATCTTTGCCGCCGCCCTATCTTACCGACGCAAGTGTGTTCAAAGTCACGCCCAACGATACGGGTGCGAGTAGAACAGTCTGGGCCGGGGATGCGCCGGCCGACGGCCTCCCTCCAAACCACAACGTTTCGGGTAATCCGCTTACTGCGGTCACGGGCGGTTACGGATTCCAAACCGCCGTCGGATCGATAAGTGATGATGCTCCAAACTCTCTGGTATTGCATGCAATGACGACTTGGAATGTAGATTTCAAGGGCAAAACGTTTACCTCTCACGGGATCCTGAGATATAAGCCGGACGGCCCCAGTGTCAGGAAGGACGCCGCTTTCTCGCTTGTATCTCCGGCCACAGGAGGGCAAGACGCCTGCGACGCAGGGTTCGAGGTTATGGGTCCAATTTGGAACGACCCGCCATCGAATCCGCCCGCGACATTGAAGTGGTACTAGGGTTCCCGATTGAGATGTCTGCCAAGGTGGTGAGGACCGTGATCATTTGGGCGCTTCTCGGCGCTCTGCTGGGCTATGCGGGAACCGCTGGCTCGTTGGACGCACGACGAAGCGATCCCTCGGTGGGCGGCATGGCGCGCCATCCGGCGGCCGCCGGGGTGGTTTCAAGTCACGAAGGGAGTAGACCGATGGATCTGCTTGGCAATGACCTTGTCCCGTCCATCTCCGATCCGACCGCGAGCGTTGTTCTGGCCGTGATCGTTCGTGTGCGAATGGCCGCGCCGCCCGAACCGGGTTGGGAGCAGGGGACGGCTACACTGCAGGTGCGCCGCGTGTTCAGCAGCCCGACGCTTCAAAACGGGAATTCACTTGATGTTCCGTTCGCTCGAAACGTAAGCCCCATACTTCGGGTACGAAATAGATTGAATTATTGGAACGTCCTTCCGATGGAGCCGGGAAACCAACTACTGCTGACGTGCCGGCCGGTAAAGTCTTCCGGAGCGTGGATCGGTATCGCGGGACGGCAAGTGCAGTCTTCATCGGATCCGGTGTTGTCGGAAATTGCCGAATGCTATCGGCTTGAGCATTTCTCAGGCCCGAACGAGGTAAGGCGCGAAATGCTGACGAAGGCCCTGACCGTTAGCGGGAGTCTGCTGGGACAATATGCACTAGACTCAATCGGCCGGCGCCGCACCGTGACACGGGAGGTTGGTTCAGCGATGATCGAAAAAGCGATCGCCTCCGATATGACCACACAGGAGGACAGACTCGAACTCGCCCGCCAGCTCATGAATGGCTATTTCTTCGAGACGGCTCACGGCGCGGATCCGACGAACCAGAGTATTGTTTCCGCTTTGGCACGCGGCTTTGTCCACAGCCGCGAGGCAACCGACAAGCCGTCATGGATTGAGGTTTTGGGCAGCGCGGTCTTACGCCGGTTTTCCGATCTACCAGAGCAGGATCAGGAAATTCGCTCTGCTCTCATCTGCGGAGTTCCGACCTCGTTGCGCGCGGAGGTGAGCACGGCGCTGTCGCCCCAGCCGTTGGGCAGTGCTGCGGAAGAATCTGAGGTCGCCTTCCGTCTGCAAAATGCTTGGCGGAATGCGTGCCCAACGACGCGGTAGTTCCGGCCAATATCCCTCAACCCAATCACTCCAGCGGACCCGTGACCTTCTCCATCATCTACTCTCCCCGGGCTAGCGCGATGAAAGCCTGTCCAACCTGCAAATCAACGTACGCGGAAATGTGGAGTTTTGTCCGCACGCCGGCGCGGCTCTGCCAATAAGCGGAAGGGCAAGTTGTCCTTTCACAGCGCGGGCCATAGGGATTCCCAGATTTTGAATTCGGTGTGGTAGCCCGCTTCCTCGGCGCGGGTGAGCTTGCGGCCCGAAGC
>JBOGNC010000352.1:0-3417 GCA_050747045.1 Candidatus Acidiferrales bacterium
TGGTCGTCAAGCAGCCGCTCGCGATGTTCGGAACGCATCCAGCCCTGACTGGGCGTAGCGGGGACGTCGTGCTGGGTAAAAAGAGCGGCAAAGCGTCCATCACCTATCACCTGGAACAAATGGGGGTGAAAGACGTGAGCGACGATGCGGTTTCCGAGATGCTGCGGCGCGTCAAGCAATTGGGCGAGACCAAGCGCGGGCTGCTCGACGAAGCCGAATTCAAAGAGATTGTCGAAAGTGTCTGCGGCCGAGCCGCCGCGCGAACGTAAGGTGCTGGCCGTCCACTTTTTATCGCTGCTTTGACCGTCTCTGATTCGGTTTGCTCCGCGCGGGATCGAAGGCTCCGCTGAAATCGCGCACAACACGATAGGCGGGTGGCGCACGCTTTCGGATTGATCTAGATCGAAGCCTGACAGGCTGCTGGCCGCACAACACCGCCCCTGCGGCTCGCTGTCAAAACGCTGCGGGTGCCGCACCCCTTTGGGGTATAAGGGTGCGTGCCTTCGCCTTCGACGAAAAACAAACTGGAGCGCCGCTACGGCCTTGGGCACCTGCACTTCATCACGTGCAGTTGTTATCGCAGACTCCCGTTCTTCGCTTCCGAACCGCGCCGCGCCGCCTTCTTGAAAATCCTGCAAGAGGTTCGCGACCGCTACGATTTTGCGCTGCTCGGTTATGTCGTGATGCCGGAGCACATTCATCTTCTTATCAGCGAACCGAACGTAGGCACCCCGAGCGTTGTAATGGAAGTGATGAAGCAGCGCGTCTCGCGAACGCTGCGCAAGCGGCCGAAGAACGCTTCGCCATCGCAAATGCGTCTCTGGAAGGACGAGCGCCCCTCGAATCATCCGCGATTCTGGCAGCGCCGATTCTACGATTTCAACGTCTGGAGATTTCGCAAGAAGAACGAGAAGCTGAATTACATGCACTTCAATCCGGTGCGCAGAGGACTGGTGGATCACCCGAAATCGTGGGCTTGGAGCAGTTATCGCTTCTATTTGATCGGCGGGCCGGTGCTCTGCGCGCCGAACCCAGGATGGAAACCGGCGCCGCGGAAGGCGGTGAAACGCGTGGAGCGCACGCCTACAATTCGAGCGGCACCCAGCTAGTTTACGTGGGAGCCGTAGCTGAGGTGTTGTGCGATATCATCAGCGCCATTCGCGGACGGCGCAATACTAACGATGGATGCGCCACCCGCCGTAACCGCGAGTACGAGTTTGGGCTTGCGCATCTGTAGATCCCCCTTCGAGAAGCCGGAAGCCTTCGGGATTCTCAAAAACGTTCCGGGCGATTTTGGTAATAGACATACCAGCTTATTAGAAGAATTGAGTTCAAGCTGATACAAAGGTTTACGATCCTATCTCGCGGCGGTACGTCCTTAGCGACTGCAGTGACGACGCTCGGCACGAGCAGTGCCGGTATGAGCTGCCACCCGAAGCGAGCCAGCAGCTCGATCAGTGCGAAGCCGACCATCGGGGCAAGAGCTAGCGAGTTCATTCTGGTAAGAACCAAAGTCAGGAAAATTACCGGGCAGGAAACGATCGCCAAAACGAACCAGTTCAATTTGAGAATCCATGACTTCGGCCCACGGTACCCGAAAGCCAATACGGCCAAAACAAACGCGCATAAGAGCAGAAGCCAAAGCACGTACGACCAATCGCCTGAAACGTCGTGGAATTGCAGTGCCACAGCCAGAGCCGCTTGGGACATCCGAGAAACCATCCCGTTCCTTCTCTTTTTCTCAGTGATTGCAGGTTTGGAATCCGAGCGAGCTGCACACTTGGCTCCAAGCCGGCCAAACAGATGTATACGGTTGCAAAGCGAGATACGAATGACTCAGGGTATACGACGAAATGTTGGCGGGTGGCAAACGCTTTCTCCGTGTCGGCCCGCGCGCTGATGCCGACATCCGCGGGCGGCGGGTCCTAAAGCCGCTTCCTCCGCTGGAATTATACTCACGAGCTCCGTAACTGCGCGAGTTATCGTGTGGCTGATGGGGCCTGTTTCGCGCAAGATCGAAGACTCGGCTGAAAATAACACACAACACCTTAGCCACGTCTCCCGCGCAGACCACGTGGGTGCCGCACGCCTTGAAGTGTAGGCGTGCGTTCTTGATACTTTGTCTGCTTTACCGGTGCCCCGCAGTCGCCTCCTTTATTTGGACCGCAATCTCGCTCAGTCTTTTGGCGCAGGGTTGCGGAGCTTGATCAGCCACTGGCCGTTGACGCGCTCGAGATCTTCCACTTCGCGCCCGGCATTCACGACTTTTGCCGGCACGTTCGCGCCGGTCCGCGGCGAAACCTCCAGCCAGTACGCTTCCAGGTGCGCGTGATTCCGGTCAGAAAATTCCAGGTAAGGATTCAAGTCCATCACAAACACACGCTGCTGGGCGGCCTCGCGCTGCTTCAGCTTCACGATCATGTTCCTGATGGCGTCGCGTCCCTTGACGGCATTCGCACCGGTGCCGAATTGACCATCCGGCGCGTAGAGTGCCGCGTACGCGTCCGGGTCCTGTGCGTACAGCGCACGGCTGTACTTCCACATCAGATTTTCGATCTGCGCACGATCTTCGGCTCGTGACTGCGTAGCGTTTTTCGCTGTCGCTCGGTAGCCGAATAAAGCGACGAACGAAATTGCAACAAGTCCGATAACGAATTTCGTCTTCATCGGTTTTTCCTTTCGCACTGATGCTGCCATCAGGCTCACAATGGAACGAATTACAGCTGGCGATTCTGCACTAGCCGAAGGAAACAATCCACCGATAGAGTTTGGCGGCTTTCTGTTTCTTGTAGGCGCGAAGCATAATTTCGTCTGGCTACTTTACGACCGAGTGTGTTGTTTTTGGGAGCCCCAGTGCTCGGGGCTGTGAGCGCGGTGTCGTTCAGACGGTTCCCGTTCGACGGTAAATCCGCTCGGTGCCGCTACTGAAACCTTTTCCCTGCGGCGCGCTCTCGGCGAATCTGGAGCGGAAGATTGTAAACGGGAACTGTTTCTGGCGTTCGCAGGCGAACGAGCCAGACCGTGCGAATTTTTGGCGCTCCACGCTGCGCTAAACGATCGCAAACACGGTTATCCGCGCGCTTTTTGGTGCATGCTCATTGCGGGTGTTGCTGCAGGTAAGCTTCGCCGCTTATTCGCTTACCGTGGGGTGTTCCGGTCGATCGGGGCGGGGAAAAAACACTGGGCGCACCAACAGCTTCGCCCGGGGCGTCAGCCGCAGACTTGGTTCGCGGAGTCTGATTGCCCAGTTTATGCTGCGGTCAGGTATTCCCACACGTGGCCGTTGGACTTCACTTGAAAAACGCCACCTTCGTCCGCGTGCAGGAAATAGGTTCCGCTCGGGATCCGGTGCGTATCCGCAGGCTTAACAGAACAGCGAGCCCACTTCAAAGGACGCATTCCGCGACCGTGCTGCGG
>JBOGNC010000353.1:0-3410 GCA_050747045.1 Candidatus Acidiferrales bacterium
TATTCAACGGACTGTGCGACAGGCCGTGCGGGTTAGCCCTGCGCGACAAGAACAATTATTTCGATCTGCGCGGAAATGCGAACATGAAATTCACGGCGTTGGTTTCCGGTTTCCATCGCGTGCGTCCGTTGATCAGATTGGCGGACGGCACACTTCTGATCGGCGACCAGGCTGAAGGTTCGACAGCGGATTGGCATCCATACGAGATTTCGTTCCGCGAAGTTCGCTGGCTGAAGCTCGATCCGAAGGTGGGTGTTACTCTCGGCGAGACGTGGGTGGAAAATCCGGACCTGAGCAAAGTGGACGAAGTCGGCTACTTCGATGTAATCCCTGGCAGCGGCCCCCGCGTCGAGGGTATGCCGGTGGAGAAAATGCCGCCGCCTCCTCCTGGAGGCTGGATCGCGGTTTCATCATTCGAGCTGTGGGGCAAGCCGGTCGCCCGCGAAAAATAAAACCTCTTAAAACTGAAGCTAACATGAGCAGTAGAAAGTTGCCGAGCTACGAGGCGTGTAAACGCTCGGTGGAGGAGACTCCGGCTGTGGCGGCGAGTGCGCCTGAAACTGGCAGGGCTACCGTGAACGTGGATCCACGACCTGGCTCGGTTTCCACGTCAATTTTTCCGCCGTGCGCCGAGACGATGGCGCGAGCAATCGCAAGACCCAGACCGCCGCTCCGTGTCTCCGCGTTCTGAAGCGCCGAAGCGCGGTAAAAGCGATCGAAAATGTAAGGAAGATGTTCGGCAGAGATTCCGACGCCTTGATCGGCAAATTTGACGAACACCATTCCATCGTTGCGACTGAGGTTAACGCTGATCGTCGTGTCTGCCGGAGAATACTTGACTGCATTCTCCAGAAAAATCAAAAAGAGGTCGCGAAGGAACGGTTCATCGCCAATAAATGAAATTTCTTCGTCCACGTTCTGCTTAATGCGAATGGCCTTCGTCCGCGCCAGCGCGGATGCCATTTCGCACGCTTCTTCGAGCACTTCATTAATGAAGACCGGCTCGCTGGCGATTCGGAGTTCACCCGCATCGGCCATCGCTAGTGTAAACAAGCCCTCGACGATTCCGCTCAGGTGCCGCAGCTCGGCGAGGATCACTTGAAGATTCTTCTGACACTCCTCGGGGGATCTTCGTTCCGATAGAAGAAGCTCCGCCTCACCCTGCAGCACCGAGAGAGGCGTGCGCAGCTCGTGAGAAGCATCAGACACGAATTGCCGCAGTTGCTGCACGACTGAAAGCACTCGCGCAAAAAGCTCGTTGAATGTAGCCGCCAACTGGCCCAGCTCATCCTGGGAATTGGTGGAAAGACGCGGCGGCTGGGCGTTGGCGTGACGCGAGTCGGAAACGATCTCCGCAAAACGCGCCGCCTGCTGCGTGAGTTCGGATATCGGCGAGAGACTGCGGCGCACATACCACGCCGAGATTGCGCCTGTGAAAAGCAAACTCACCGGCAGCAGCACGAATAACATGCTGCGAAAATTCCTCAGCACGGTATCGATATCCCGCGTCGGCCCGGCGATCGCCAGGACGACGGGACGTCCGACCAGTACGAATGGAATCAATTCCATTCGCAGCGTGTCGTTCGCGCCTCTAACCGTCCGGTAGATTGGGTCGTCGCCCTTGAAATCCATCTGACCGACGTCGATCGGATGCTCCCGCCAAATCCGCGACATGTTCAGAGGATTGCCGGACCTATCTAACAAAGCTAGATACTCGTCGCGCAATGGAAGGCGGAACACATCCTCATCCGGTGGATTGTCGGCGAGGTCCTCCACCATCGGCACGCCCGCCTCGTTGAGCCGCTTGTCGAATTGCACGCGCAGCTCGCTCGAAAAGATGGAGTAAATAATTCCGTACGTGCAAACGAGAAGCAGCCCCACCACGACGCAGAAAAGCACCATCATTCGAAACCGCAATGACCGCTGCTTCATGCTGACCCGTTGGGCTCCCCAAGCTGGTAGCCAGTTCCGCGAACGGTGTGAATCAGCTTCACCGGGTGCGCCTGATCGACCTTGCGGCGCAGCCGGTTGATATACACCTCGACAAGGTTGGTTTCGATGTCGAAATCGTGCGACCACACGTGCTCGATGATCTCGGTGCGAGGGGCGGTTTCGGGCGACCGCAACATCAGCAGCTCAAGCAAGGCGAACTCTTTGAGCGTAAGCGGAATCAGATAACCGCCACGCCGCACCATTCTTTTCGGACGGTCCAATTCTAAATCCGCGACGTGCAGGGTTGCTCCGCCGCGGAAGCCTCTTCGTGTTAGCGCGCGAACTCGCGCGTGCAATTCGGCTAGGGCAAACGGCTTGGTCAGGTAATCGTCTGCGCCAGCGTCCAAGCCTTCCACGCGCTGTTCTACCAGGCTACGAGCGGTGAGCATTAGCACGGGCGTTCCGATTCCCGCATCGCGGATCTGGCGACACACTTCCACTCCGCTCAAGTTCGGCAACCGAACGTCCAATAGGATTAGGTCGTAAGTTGCGCCGAAGACCAGCTCCAGCGCTTTTTCGCCTGTTTCCGCCAGGTCTACTTCATGTTGGTTTTCGCGTAGAGAACGCGCGACAAAACTTGCCACCTTCTTCTCGTCTTCGACGAGCAAGAGCCGCATGGACCCTCCCCCGGTTGCCGCTCAACTTTACCTCGCCCCATTATACAGACGCTATACTCCAAAAGAGCTTTTGCAGTCAATGCGATGCATTGGTATTCGAAATTATACGATCGCGCCGCGGGCGATGCATTCGCTCGGTAAAATTTCGTTCGTGCAAGAACGCGAAACGATTTGCCGCGGCTTTCTTGATCCAAACTACTGCGCGACGCGCCAGGGAGACGCGGTTCTCCACGTGCGTAGTTGCTCGACCGCCCAATCGGCCGTTTTGTCCTTGTGGCAACTGGTGCAGGGATTTGGGATTCCATACTTCCGCGTCATCACCGGTGAAATAAACCGGAACGTGTGATCGTGGACGAAGCTGTCGGGCACGCCTTCGGTCTCGATCTGCGGCATGTGGCAAGCGATGCACTGGCTCCCGGCACTCGCCGGTTTGTGATGCGTGTGCGCTTCGATGCTGGAAGCGTACGGGCCATTGGCGGATTCGAGCGCGTGGCATTCGGAGCAGATCTTGTCCGGTGGAGCTTTTAGTTCGAAGGGATAGTTGGTTCCGTGAACGTCGTGGCAGTCGTAGCAGGTGACGCCGCGACGGTACATCACGCTTTGCACAAAATCGTTGCCCTGCATTCGGTTTTTGTGCCCGGTGCCGTTTGCGAAATAGTAGAAGTTTGCTTCGCCCAATTGATGTGGTTCGAGAGTCCAATAGTCGGAGAGTTGAGCCAATGCGGTCTGGAAACCATCGCGCGCGATCGCCTGGTGAAACGCTGGGGGCCAGTCGAAATACTGGCTGTCAGTCGGAGACCG
>JBOGNC010000354.1:0-3395 GCA_050747045.1 Candidatus Acidiferrales bacterium
GCTGCCGCTCGTTGAGGTGCGGCATCAATGTCAACAGCCGATCTTGAAACCCTTCCGCGCCGGGCACATTCGTAGCGTACATCACTCGCCCAACTTGTTCAAGTTATTTTGCGGAGGATCCTAAGGGCTGCTCTGTTGGGGGCTGTACAAGTATCGGCACAGCATGTGTAATGCTGAGCGATTGGTATCCGTGACAGTTGACATCAACCCCCGAACCAATTTGTAGTTGGCACCCGCGAGAGGGGAGATCGAATTTCAACAGAGTCTTTTTCTTGTAGGGAATGTTTACAGCGAATGCCTTCTCCGGCTCGTTTCGCATTTGCTGCCAAAGGGGACTACCCAGCATTCCAATCGTTGGGACGAGCGGCGAAATCTCGGTCCATTCGTCGAGTCCAGTCAAGCGGGATTCTGCTGATTCAAAGACGGCGTCGGCTCCAGGTTCAAAATGAGCACCGAGCAGCAGGGAACGGCTAAACACTGTTGTGTGCGCTTCGATTACATCTACCATGGTGCAAGGCGTTCCATCGAGGCCAGTCCCAAAGACTACTCCAGCGCGAATGGGCTCTGATCTTTGTCCTTCAATACCCTCTGCAACAGGAACCGATGGATCATGAAACGGCCTATCTATTTCCAAAGTAACCATGCGCCCAGGCCGATAACGCAAAATCCCTGGAACCCGGTTTTGGGGATCTTCCGGCAGCCACCAAGTGCCTCGTACTTCGAATTCACTAAGCGGCGATCTCTCCAGTGTCACTGCCCGGCCCCTTAAATGACATTTGCTATGTCTTGATTATATGATTTCGCGGGTGGCGCACATATGCCGCAGTTTGGCATGTATGCGGTCAGGTTCGGCAGGGAGAGCGAACGAATCGCCGGCGAACAGGACCTGAGAATGCCCATGTTCGCACACATCGCAAAGGACGCGACGTATGCGCCACGCGTGGGCGGACGGCACTCATGAGAATTCTTCTAGGGCCTTGTTCCGTATGTCCCGCATTATGTTGTCCAAAGATTTCCCGAACGCGTTGATATCGCGGTTCGCGCGAAGCAACGAAATAGCCTTTTCCCACCGCTTCTGAATGCCGAGTTCCTCAACCGCCTTAGCGATGAAGAGTCGATTATAGATCACGTCAACGGATGTCCTCGCGGTTTCGCCGACTTCGAACTGCTCGCTCGGGGTCAGGACAACGGGTTCAATCCCGTAGTACACGACGAACTTTCCTCCCGCGTCCGCTATCGTGGTAAGCAGCTCCCGGTATTCGGTACGCTTGTTGTCACGGATCCATTGGCGCTTCTGGGTTCGAGTGGTGAGAAAAACCCCGATAAAGATTCCGACGAGCGGTCCGAGCGCCGGCCACGCGCTCCGTATGGTTCCCCAGACATGATCCAGATTCATCCGCACCTCTCCACCCAATCTGCCGTTAGTTCATTCGCGGGTGGCGCGCACATGCCACATTTGGGCATGTGTGCGGTCAAGGTCGGCCGGGAGAGCGAACGAATCGCCGGCGAACAGGACCTGAGAATGCCCACCTTCGCACACATCGCAAAGGACGCGACGTATGCGCCACCCACGTGTAATCGGAATCCCTTCCTCACCTAGCCTCTCAAAATCCGCAGGATCGCGGTTATCGTGTTCCAATTCCGTGTCGTCGCGGGCACACCGTACAGCTTATCAATCTGACCGAGATAGCGGATCGTCTTCATTTGACGACGGTACATCCCAAACACGAATTGCCCCTGCGAGGCCATCACCCGTACCAGCCACTCACCCTCTGACGGAAACGTGACGGGAAGCGACGCCCGGACGCCGCCGGCTCTCGAGAGGATGCTCACGAACCGCACAACATCTGACGGTGAGATCTCAGCCGCAAACGGATTCTCCGTCTCGAGGCGGATAAGATCGCGGGCGTCACACAGCACAAGTTCTGCTTCAAACGGCAGCTTCCGGAGCAATGCAGTGCGGAATTTTGCTCGAGATCCAGGTTTACGAACGACAAACGTACCCGCAGCACCCACGTTCACCACATCATAATCGTTCAGTTCTCGTGCGAGGATGCTTGGGCGAAACGTCCTGAATCCGCCGACATTCACACCTCGCAGGAAAACAACGAGCGCCATACCGCGAATTATGAAGAAAAGAAGCCAGGAACGCCAGGGCACTCGTCAAGGGACGGCGCGGAGGTCGCGGCGGGTTTACCCGCCATGCAGAGGCGGCAGGGCGCCGCGTCAATTCAGGAAATAGATACGGTAGAGGGTAGATACAAGCCAGGGTCGGTGTTTTTCTGACCGTGGGTTCTTTCGATTGGCAAAAGCCCACGGCTGGGAAGGCACCGACCGTGGCTACCAGCTCCCAGCATGACGACCGTTTATTGTCTAGCGCTCCCGTCTGGCAGCGTCCGCATCCTGCGCCAGATCATTCAGGAGCTCAAAGAACTGCTTTGACTGGCCCCTGAAGAGGCCCATGGCGGTCAGGAAATTGACAACGGCCCCGGCGATCCCGTTGGTATTGGTGGGACGAATAATCGAGACGCGCGGAAGCTTTCGACTCAGGAATGGGCAGGGCTCCGGCATGATCAGGTTGGTCTGAAACTCCTCCCCGCCAAACGGAGAGGCATTGAGGTTCGGAAACACGAGCCCATTTGTGGAGTCAGTCAGAGGAGGGGCATTGCCTGCCTTGTCCGACCAGGTTTGAAAATGCATCGTTTCCGTGGGGCCGATGCTGATCAGGATTCGCAAGACTTCTACACTGGTAGCCCTCTGCGCCATCGCGGGGTAGAGACTTGTGCCGCCTTGCTCGATAGTCGGCATATGGAATCCCGCCGTGTTGGCGATTGCCTGAATATGGTCAGCGGGTGATAGATCGGCATCGGTTCGGGGAATCGCCGGAAACTTACCGGCGAACAGGCCCGGTACAGCCTGAGGAAATACGAAATTGGGGTCAAGATCGGGGTTCTTGTTACTGCTGCGATACCGGGTCCACCAACTGGTATCGACGGTGAGTTGCATGAGGTTGGTGAGCCGGCCAATCTGCTGAGCGCCGCTCGCCTCGCTGCTCGGCAAAGTGCGGAACTGGTCTAGATTCGCCGGATCTGTGCCCTTCGACTCCAGATAGGCGTTGAGGAATGTGAAATGAGTGATCTCATCGTCGGTGTTGTCGTGAATGTACTGAGCAAAGTCGCTGTCAAGCACTTCAAGGCTGGCGGTGTAAACGGGATTGCCAGTTCCCCCGGGCACTTCGCTATCCTGGATTCCGCCAAGCTCGTTGTATTGTTGCCAAAAATCAGTCTCCAGGATCTCGACCGCAGCGGCGAACCGAAGCATGGCCGCGTCGCCCTTGGTAATCGAGTCGCCATCTTCATCGTGATCTTCCGCGAGGCCGATCAGGGGTAGCCGAC
>JBOGNC010000355.1:0-3333 GCA_050747045.1 Candidatus Acidiferrales bacterium
CGCCACGGACATGCAGGCGCAGTTCATGGCGCTGGCCACACAGGCGGAAGGCGTCTCGCATGTTCGCGAAACGATCTTCGAAAACCGCATGTTGCACGCCAGCGAACTGATGCGCATGGGCGCGAATATCAAAATCGACGGCAACTCCGCTGTCGTGACCGGGCCAACGCCACTGACCGGCGCTCAGGTGACCGCTTCCGATCTGCGCGCCAGCGCCGGACTGGTGCTCGCCGCGCTGGTGGCGAACAACACCACCATCATTGATCGCGTCTATCACATCGACCGCGGCTACGAGCGCATCGAGGAAAAGCTGCTCTCTCTTGGCGCCAGCATCGAGCGTATTTCCCCCGGCGGTTCAGCACCTTAGGCGGCTCAGCGCGCTTTTTGAAATCGGCTGTTCGGCTAGCCCACTAATGGGGTGTTAGCGCTCAATCTGGAGGGTGGCGAATAGATGTGGATCGTGTACCTAGGGATCGCAAGCGGCGTGTTCTGGTTCTGGTTCGGGTTCTGGCTCCTTTTGATACATAAGAAGCCGAAACGAGTCGGATGGATCACCGCGTTCCTCATTCTACTTGGTGGTGCCGTCTTGTATGCAGGAAGCCTATTGGTGGCGCCCGCCTCAGACGGCACCACGTGGGACCGTTACATTCCGTTGTTTCGAACCGGCCAAGATATTGGAATGTTGGTTTTCGCCCTCGGTGTGCTGAGTCTCGTCATTGTCGCCCTCTCGCAGTGTATCGGATGGTTGGCAAAGGGCATGAGTCCGTAAGTAGGAACCATGAGATGTTCAAAACAAAAAGGGAGCGATTGCTCGCTCCCTCTTGGGCTTCTGTTATTGGGCTGAACACCGCAACAAGTCTGAGTGCCTCAGCGCTGCAGGGGAATCAGCTTCCCGCGGCTTCTGTCTTTTGCTGCTTATCGCGCTGCTCGCGAAGCACCGCTTTGCGGCTCAGGCGGATCTTGTTGCCCTCGATCGCCAGAACTTTCACGAGGATCTGATCGCCTTCCTTCAGCGCGTCGCGAACCGTGCGGATGCGCTGGTCGGCGATTTCGCTGATGTGCAGCAGGCCGTCCGTGCCCGGGAAAAGCTCGACGAACGCGCCAAATTCCGCGATGCGCACGACGGTGCCGAGATAGGTCTTGCCGATTTCGGCCGAGGCGGTCACATCCTGAATCATTTTCAGAGCGGCTTCGGCGGCCGGACCGCTGCTGGCAAACACGTGCACTCTGCCGTCATCCATCACGTCGATTTTTACGCCCGTGGATTCGGTGATCGCGCGGATTTTCTTTCCGCCCGGGCCGATTAAGTCGCGAATCTTGTCGGTGGGGATGGTGAGCATGTGCAGGTGCGGCGCGTAGGTGGAAATTTCGGCACGCGCGCTGGAAATGGTGCTTTCCATAGTGTCCAGAATCTGCAAGCGAGCCTTGCGAGCTTGAGCCAGCGCCTCGCGCATCATGTTGATGCTCACGCCAGCCACCTTGATATCCATCTGGAGAGCGGTGATTCCCTGCCTTGTGCCGGCCACTTTGAAGTCCATGTCGCCGTAGTGATCTTCGGCGCCGGCAATGTCCGTAAGGATCGCGTATTTATCGCCTTCCACAACCAAGCCCATGGCAATTCCGGCGCACGGCGATTTCAGCGGCACGCCGGCGTCCATCAGCGCAAGTGATGCCCCGCAAACGGTGGCCATGGACGAGGAGCCGTTCGATTCCATGATGTCGGAAACCACGCGCATGGCGTACGGGAATTCCGTTTCCGGTGGAATCAGGCTGCCGACCGCACGTTCAGCCAATGCACCGTGGCCGATTTCGCGGCGGCCCGGGCCGCGCAGGAATTTCACTTCACCCACCGAGAAAGGCGGGAAATTGTAGTGCAGCATGAAGCGCTTGAACGCTTCGTCCTCAAACAGCAGATCGAGACGCTGCTTATCTTCCTTGGTGCCGAGCGTGGTGGTGACGAGCGCCTGCGTCTCGCCGCGGGTAAAAAGCGCCGAGCCGTGCACGCGCGGCAACACGCCCACTTCGCAAGTGATCTGGCGAATTTCGTCGAAAGCGCGCGCATCGGGACGCCTGCGGCGCGTCAGCATGTCGTCGCGGAAAATTTGCTCGCGCAGGCGTTCAAAAGCGCGATAGGCCAGCTTCTGTTTGTCTTTATCGTCCTCGGGAATGGCGGCGAGAATTTCTTTCTTGATCGCGTCCACGCGCCCGTAGCTTTCGAGCTTCGGGTATTTCTTGGTGTCCAGCGCGTCGCGCAGCGCTTCGCCGTGCTTAGCCTTGATTTGGGCGTAGAGCGCTTCGTCGAATTCCGGCGGCTTCACTTCCAGTTTCTTGGCGTTGACGCGACTGCCCAACTCTCGGATTTGAGCGACGATCTTACGAATCTCGGCGTGCCCGAATTGGAGCGCGTCCGTCATCGCGTCTTCGGAGACTTCCAGCGAGCCCGCCTCTACCATCACGATCGCATCTTCCGAGCCCGCAATGATCAGGTTCAGCAAACTCGTTTTCTGCTCGGCGACCGTCGGGTTCACGACTAATTTGCCGTCGAGCAATGCCACACGCACGCAGGCGATTGGCCGGACGAAGGGAATCGACGAAATGTACAGCGCGGCGGACGCCGCCGTGACGCCGATCACATCCGGATCGTTTTCGCTATCGGCCGAAAGCACCATGGCGACCACTTGCGTTTCCGTGGACCAGCCCTCCGGGAAAAGGGGCCGCAGGGGACGGTCGATCAGGCGGGACGTCAAAATTTCGCGCTCCGAGGGGCGCCCTTCGCGCTTGAAAAAACCTCCCGGAATTTTGCCCGCGGAATAGGTGTACTCGCGGTAATCCACCGTGAGGGGAAGAAAATCCTTTTCCGTAGCCTTGTTGTCCATGCACGCGGTCGCCAGAACCACCGTGTCTCCATAGCGCGCCACCACCGAGCCATGCGCCTGGCGGGCCATCTTGCCGGTCTCTAGCGTGAGCCGGCGTCCTCCGAGTTCCAAACCTACTTGTTCAAACATCCTTCACATCCTTCTCTCCCGGTTCGCCGGGATCTGGTTGTCAGTTTTCTTGACTGAAATCTTTGGCAAGTATCTTGAAGGGAACACTCAGCGAAAGCAGCAAATAATTAATCAAACGATTCGTGGGCACACCACGCGGCAGGGCGCGATTTTGCAGCTCCGCACCAAAGCACGAGGCTCCGGTTTTGGCGTCTATGGAATACGCGGCCGAAACAGCCGCTTAGGAACTGGGCGCTACTTGCGCAAACTGAGTCGTGCCACAATCTCGCGATACCGATCCGGGTCGCGCCGATTCAGGTAGTCCAGCAGTCGCCGCCGCCTGTTGACC
>JBOGNC010000356.1:0-3332 GCA_050747045.1 Candidatus Acidiferrales bacterium
TCAGCAGTCGACCGTATCGCGCCATCGGTCCTCCCTCGGCGCTGCCGCCCGCTGTTATCTCCCATTTTCGGCAACTTAAGAATCATCAATTCAATCCGTTGTACACAGTTTTGAAACAGCTTCTAGGCTTTCAGGACAGCAGCTGGCGGTATGGGTGCCGGAGGCTGCGGCCCATGAGTCTCCACGCCGCGCCAGCCGACGGGGCGACCGCGCACGGCTTCCTTCACCGCGCGGAACAGCACCACGTACATCATCTGCCGGTAGTAAAACCGCTGTATGAGCAGCGGCGCGAGCAACGTCCAATCCTCGTGGCGCTCCAGTGCAAATGCGACTACGCAGGTGAAGAGGTCGATCAGCATGAACAGCGCGAAAAAGATCAGTGATCTCTCTACGTCGGCGGACGTCCACAGTTGCGGCAATCGCGTGATGCGGAGTTGCGCCAACCCCCAGAGCGCAATGGATAACAGGAACAGCAGATCGATCACCGGAGAAATCAGCGGCAGCAAAATCTGAAAGAGCACGATGTTAGGAATCGCGATCCAGCCGAGCGTTCCATACCGAGGATTACCGGCTGTATCACGGTGCTTCCAGACAGCCTGGAGCGTGCCAAAAGTCCAGCGGAAGCGCTGGCGGATCAGCGCGTCGATGGTTTCAGGTACCTCTGTGTGGCCGATGGCGTCCTCGTCATACAGGATCTTCCAGCCTTCGCGCCGAATTGTGAGCGTCAGGTCCGTGTCCTCAGCCACCGTTTCGCCCGAGAATCCTCCGTGGTCGCGCAACACGTCCGTGCGCCAGGCACCCACGGCTCCAGGCACCACCGGGATGCAATTGAGCAGATCGAAGGCCCGCTTTTCGAGGTTCTGGCTGGTGATGTATTCAAGAGCCTGCCAGCGAGTAATCCAGCGATTGCGGTTCATCACCTTCACGTTACCGGCTACAGCACCGACGCGCGGATCGGCGAAGTGCCGAATCAGCCGAGGAATGGCCTGAGGATCGACGATCGTATCGGCGTCGATCGAAATGATAATTTCGCCCGTGGCTTCCGAAAGTCCGTGGTTGAGCGCCGACGGCTTTCCTCGATTCGACTGATCCAACAGGCGCACGCGCCGCTCGCGCACAAACTCTTTGCGGACAAGTTCCGGCGTACGGTCTTTCGAGCCGTCGTTGACCACCAGGATTTCGAGCTTCGGATAATTGGAGGCCAAGGCGGCCGAAACTGTGTCGACGATTACGGATTCTTCGTTGTAGGCGGGAATCAGGACGGTCACTGCCGGCTGGTAGTCCGGACGATCTTCCGGCGCAGGCCGGAATTTTTCGACGAGGGCTAACAATCCGATGATCAGCGCGCGTCCGCTGGCCAACACGATGCCAAGAATAAAAATAAAGGCGATACTGCGGCGCACCCAGCGGAAAAACGCGAAAATCGTTGCATCCAGGCGCACCATCAACCATTCGCGGTGCCGCAACGGTGGCATCACTTGGGCGCGTGTCTCGCCTAGTAGTTGGGAAACGGAAACGAATTTATAGCCCTTCGCTCGAAGTTGGTCGATGATCTGTGGCAGCGCTTCGACAGTGTGGATGCGATCGCCGCCGCCATCGTGGAGCAAGACAATATTCCCGACGTTCGCTTCCACCTGACTCACGACGCGTTTAACAATCGTGTTCGTGGGTGGTGGTGGGCCTCCGCCGGGTTCCCCCCAATCATGCGGATCCACCCGTCCGCCGATGATCAAGTAGCCCATCTGCTGCGGAACTGGAAGCATGTGAATTTCGCTCGCCGTTTCCGGTTCCACATCAACTCCGTAAGGCGGCCGGAAAAGCGTGGTTTTCACGCCGAGGCTGCTTTCCAGCAGCAACTCAGTCAGGTTGAGCTGAATTTGCAGGTCGGACTTCGTGATGTCCTCGAAATCGGGGTGTGTGAACGTGTGGTTGCCTATTTCGTCGCCGAGGGAGTATTCGCGTTTCACGATGCTGTCGTACTGATTGGCTTCTTCGCCGATGACGAAAAATGTGCCCACAACACCTTTGTTTTTGAGTACGTCGATTATCTGCGGCGTCCAGGTGGGATCCGGCCCATCGTCGAAGGTCAAAGCCACCGTGCGCGGTGACCCGCCGCCAAGCTGCTGGATTCTCCAGGACATGGGATAACTCTGGTAACTCTCGTCATCAAAATCGTCGGAATCGGCGTCGTAGTCGAGTGTACGAGAGCCGTTCTGGGGCGTACCCGTGATCCTCAAGACGTCGCCGTTGCCTTCGAATATCAGATCGTAGCCAGGCGGGGCGGTTTCGAGCTTATCGCGGGTAGCCTTATCCGCTTGCCTGGCGTCCCAAATCGTCCAAATTGACGGATCTTCCAAACCAAGCCGCCAGAGCGCTGTGCCGGCCACGCCCGCTCGTTCGGCTGCCCGCAGCTCGTTGTATCCGGTCACGCCGTCGAGCATCCACACCGTATGTACGCGCTTGTCTTCGTCCTCGTACGAGTAATGCAGGTTGAACGAATCGGGGTCGTAAAGGGCGTCGGCGCCGGACTCAACCGCCGTGACCACCCCTTGCTGAAAGCTCAACGATGCGGCCACAGGATGCGGGTCCTTCTTGGTGGGAGCCGGCCAGTCATATCCATAGTTTGCAATGCCCATGATCAGCTTCCTGGGCGGGACGATCTTGACCATGTTGTTGATATTGCGGACGAACCAGTCCTGCGGCGCAATTGGGCCCGGAGGCGAAGTGGGCCAGCGGAAATCGTAGTTCATCAGGATGATCGCATCCGCCTGCGAGGCGAAATACTTGTAGTTGTAGGTCCAGTCCGCGGCCGGCAGCGCGACCATCAGCTTCATGCCCCGCGCGTGCAGGGAGACGCTCAAATCGTTCACGAGCGACTCAAACTGCTTCTGGCTTGATTGCGGCAGAGATTCGAAATCGACCACGATGCCGGGCTCGTGCCTCCCGCCTGCATACTGTTCTAGTTGGTTCGCGAGCTTCTTCCGCGCCGCCGCATCCGCCAGCATTTTCAAGAAAGCCGGCGGGCACCAGCCCGCCTTGCCGTCGTAGTTGTTGACCATCGGCATCACCGGCAGATCGATGCCCCTAGTTTTCAGCGACCGAACGAAATCCGTGAGTTTCGGATCGGGATCGGTTTGCACGCTGCCGTCGGCGTACACGGCGTGCAGCGCGTCTGGCACCACTAAGTCCAGTTGGTGAAAGTGTTCTTGCAGCGATATGAAGCTCATGTAATCGTCACTGACGTAGAACGCCATGCGCAGCGGTTCGTAGTTCTCCGGAATCTTTCCGAGCGCCGCCACCCGGCGCTTGCGGCTCCGGATCAGTTTGGTCTT
>JBOGNC010000357.1:0-3320 GCA_050747045.1 Candidatus Acidiferrales bacterium
CGCGTCACCGAAGCGATGGTCGCCGATGGAGAAGTCGGAATCGTCGGCCACGGCATTACCATCGTCCATCGTGACGGCACCCACCAGACCGAAGTTCTCCGCGAAGGTTTCCGGTTCCGCGCGAACACCGTCGATGGCGCGAAACTCTTTCGCCGCCGCGGCGCATTCCTCGGTACGAGTCGCATGACCATTCGCCGCGAAGTTCTAAAAATAATTGGCCCAGTGCCTGAGTCGATTCGCGTCCAGGCTGACGAGTATCTGTTTACCCTTGCCGCCGCCCTGGGCTACGTTAAGATTTTGGAGCAAGCGCTAACGTTTTACCGCCTTCACGAATTCAACGCATTTCAGACGGGAAAATTCGATTTTGAACGGGAGCGGTATAAGCAACGGTCCCTCGCTGCGCTAGTGACCAGCCTGACCGAGCAACTTGAGCGCTGCGGTATTGATAAAAAGGCTCGGACTGCGGCATTGGCCTACAGTCGAGCCGCCTCGGACCGGCTTCGGCTGGCAATTGAAGGGGGCTGGCCGTGGGAAACTGTATCTGCGGAGTGGCGGATCTTCAGCGTGTCGTATCCAGAGGCGTCCTTCGGACATCGCATCTTCAAGTCGCTTTCCCTTGTAGCGGCCATAGGGACCAGCCCAAAACGCTACTACCGCGTACAGCGATCCCTTTCGGAAAGCGATTGGTATCGCCGCGCCCGCGCCGCAGTTCTCCCGAATCCGCGCATGCCACATCTGAGCTATTCCGTTGAAAGTCCGCGGGAACCGCACTCGGTGGACGCAAACACGCAAAAATCATGATCAAGGCGGCGATTCACAAGTCATTCAGGTTGCTCGGTTTCGACCTCGTTCGTTATCGCGATTCCAAAAACCGATTCCCGCCTGATTTCCGCGAAGATGAAATCTCCATCATGCGTGACGTTCTTCCTTGGACTCTCACAACGCCCGAGCGGCTCTACGCGTTGATTCAAGCGGTGCGGTATGTCACCTCTAACCAGATTCCAGGTGCAATGGTCGAATGCGGCGTTTGGAAGGGCGGTAGCATGGCTGCCGTCGCAAGGACGCTTTTAGGAAAAGGCGACGTAAAGCGAGAGTTGTACTTGTTTGACACTTTCGAGGGCATGTCGGCTCCAACTTCCAAGGACATCGAGTATTCAGGGAAGACAGCAGCCGAACTGATCGCGTCGGACCCTGGACATTTGTGTATAGCGCCGCTCGATACGGTCCGAGCGGTCATGCATGGCACGGGCTATCCGTCGGAGCGAGTCCATTTCATTCAGGGAAAGGTGGAAGACACCATTCCCAGTGCCGCGCCCGAAACGATAAGTCTCCTGCGCCTGGACACCGATTGGTACGAGTCGACGAAGCACGAACTTATTCACCTTTACCCTCGGTTATCCCGCAATGGAGTGATTATCATCGACGATTACGGCCATTGGGAAGGAGCTCGGCGCGCCTGCGACGAATATTTTCCCGAGCGTGGAGCGCCGGTCTTCCTTAGCCGGATAGACTATACTGGCCGAATTGCCGTGAAACTATGAGCTGCATGAGCATGCGCATGAGGAGGACCAAGCGCAGTCCGTGCGAATCTTGATCGCCATCGGGGTACCTCGACAGGAAGAGGCTGGTGCGGCAGGCGTCGTTCTCAATCATGCCCGCGAGCTTACCAAAAAAGGGCACGGTGTCGAATGTTGGTTTCTTGAGGACGTCCTTACGCCTCCCGTCCGCCCGAAACGGCTAGAAGCTTTGATTTTCGCGCATCGTGCAGCGCAGCGCGTTCTAAGACAAAGGGGCGCATACGACGTCGTGAATATTCATGCTCCGTGGGCGTGTGTGTACGGATTTCGACGCCGCATCTTGCGTCCGGCCGGCGCGCCACCATGCGTTATGACCATGCAAGGAAGTGAAGAGCGCTTTGTAACTGTCATGCGCCGGGAACAGCACGAGGGGAGAGCCTCGAATTTTACGTGGAAGAATCGGTTCTGGCATCGCGTTTACCACCAGCAGATGTACGACTGGTCCATCCGCACAGCTGACTATGGAGCCGTTGCAAATCGTGAAGCCACTATCATGGCCGAGCTAAAATACGATCGCCAGCCCGGTAGAATTCGCTTTATCCCAAACGGAGTTGGCCACGAATTTTTCGTCGATCGAAGTTATGTGCCGCACGTGCCCTTGCGACTGCTGTATGTCGGCACGTGGCTTGATCGGAAAGGCGTCTACTACCTCGCGGAATCTTTCCAGCTGCTTGCTCGAGAGGTCTCTTCGGTCGTATTAACCGTGGCCGGTTGCGGGAATTTTGAATCCGAAATAAAGGCTTCGTTTGCACCCGAGGTTCGTGATCGCGTCGCGGTGGTGCCATTCGTCGCGCGGGGCGCCATGCCATCCCTGTACGCGGAGCACGACATATTCGTGTTCCCGTCTTTGGTGGAAGGAATGCCCCTGACTCTGCTCGAAGCGATGGCTTCAGGGATGCCAGTTGTCACAACCATGTCCAGCGGAATGGCGGACGTAGTCGAGAACGATTTCAATGGGCTACTTGTCCCACCGGCCGATTCACCGGAATTGACGTCGGCCGTCCGGCGGCTTTGCAAAGACGTAGATCTCCGCTGTCGGCTAGGGCACGAGGCGCGGAAGACTATGCGGCGGTACGCGTGGGAGCGCGTCACCGAGAGCTTGGAACAAATCCTAATGTTGGCCGTAAAACGGGAGCGAACGAATTGAAGTACTCAGTGCTGACGCTTCGTCAGCCGAGCGATGGATCGCGAGTTTACGAGGACAGAGTTCCGGAAGCTCTGCGGCATCCTGTGTACGGATGGCTCGGAGTCCGGCCCATCCTGGCGCAACATACCGCTGCAGAACATGCTGCGATCCGCCGTTGGGCCGCTGAACGCTCCAGTTTGGTTGAAATCGGAGTCGCGGAAGGGGTTTCCGCGCTGGCCGTACGAGAAGTGATGGCCGAGACTGGGAAACTTCATCTGATCGATCCGTTCCACCTCAGCCGTGTTCCCGCACTGAATTTCATCAGGCGAGCCGCTCACCGAGGAGTAGCGAGTTCCGCGCGCGGCGAGGTCGTCTGGATCGAACAATTCAGTTCGGATGCGGTGCGGAATTGGCGCATCCCGATCGACTTCCTTCTGATCGATGGGGACCATTCCGAAAAAGGGGTTCGTTCGGATTGGGAGGATTGGAGTCGTTTCGTTAAGCCAGGAGGAGTTGTGCTTTTTCATGATGCCCGTTTGTTTGAAGGCGGATGGACGCATGCTGCTTACGGTCCTCTGATCGTCGTAGACGAACTTTTTCGCCGTAGGCCAATCCCC
>JBOGNC010000358.1:0-3314 GCA_050747045.1 Candidatus Acidiferrales bacterium
TGACGGCGCGCAAGTCGTGCCAGATGTCCGCGAGCGATGGGCGTCCCCAAAACCAATAACCGTTGTAGATGCTGTGGATCACGAGGCCCGGTTTGAGCACCAGCGTGTACGGGATCATTGGGTTGTGCTCGGGGTCGGTGTACTCCTGAATGTCGAGATCCTTCTGAACCGTTCTGCCGGGATCGGAGAGGAAGGTCCACTGGGCGCCGACTGACGCACGGAACTCCTGGAGCGTGTGGTGGTCGTCGGTAGAGATGGTGGCGATTTGAGTATAGCTGACGGCGATCTTGGGGTAGAACGCGGCGAGTTCGCGATGCTGCTGGTGCTCCTTCGGGCAGTAGTGACCGCGGGCGAGTGTGAGGATCAGCGGATCGTCGCCCTGCAACTCACTAAGCCTACGGGGCGTGCTGCTGTGATCAGGCAGCTGGTAGTCGGGAAAGCTTCCGCCGGGTGCGATGTCGGGACGCATAGTTGGTTTCCTTAAGTTCGAAGAGAGATACCTCGATCAGTTCGATCACGTGAGATGACGATTTCAATCGGATGGTCACATTGTGAGCACGACGCGGAACTGCGCCTTGCCGCTCATCATGCGATCGAATGCCTCGCCCGCTTTTTCCAGCGGATAGGTTTCGATCATGGGACGCACGCCGGAAAGTTCGCAGAAGCGCAACGTGTCCTCGGAATCGGCTGGAGTGCCGGCGGCCCAGCCTTGAATCGATTTCACGCCGGTAATGAGCTGGATCGGCGCGACTTCGATGGGTTCAAAAGTGGCGCCGATCACCATTAGTTTGCCGTTGGGTCCGAGACCGTCGATCAGCTCGGACATCGCTTTCGAGTTAGGAGCCGTGGCCAGAATTACTTGCGCGCCTCCGAGCTTTTGCAATTCCTCGGCTGGCTTGGTCGATTGGCTATCGATGTAGAGGGCGGCTCCGAGCTTCTTGGCGAGCGCCGCGTTTTCGGGTCCACGCCCGATGGCCGCGACTTTGTAGCCAAACTTGTTTGCGAATTGAATGCCGAGGTGGCCCAAACCGCCGACGCCCTGCACCGCGACGAGGTCGCCGGGCATTGCGCCACTGTGGCGCAGAGAGTTGTAGGTAGTGATTCCGGCGCAGAGGAGCGGCGCAGCTTCTACGTAGCCAAGGCTGTCTGGCAGGGCCGCGAGCGCCTCGACGGGAACGACCGTGTATTGCTGGTAGCCACCGTCATAGCTGATGCCGGGAACTTGCAGATTGCGGCAGTTGCGAAAATCTCCGCGGCGGCAGGATGGGCAGGTATTGTCCTGGCCGCCATGCCAGCCGACGCCGACGCGCTGGCCCTGCTTCCACGCAGTTACGCCGGCGCCGAGTTCGTCGATGACGCCGGCGATTTCGTGCCCCGGAACGCGAGGATATTGGATGCCGGGCCATGAACCGTCTTTGGTGAGCACATCACTGTGGCAAACACCGCAGGCCTGCACTTTGATGCGAACTTGTCCTGCCTCCGGTCTGGGAATTTCGCGCTCGACGATCTGGAAATCTCCGCCTGGCTTCGCGATTTGAGCGGCCTTCATTGGTGAGACGCCGACTTTTGGGGTTGCCATAGTGCCTCCCTGAATGCCGAATCTGATGCTGTAGGACGTTTGTCCGATGCGAGCAAAAAACTGCTTATTGCGCGGTTGGGTCAGGGGAACAGATCTGCCCACCAGATGGTTCAAAGACGATTCAAAATCCACGCGCCGCTTCAGGGAATGATCACATTCGGAAGGCCGCGGAGGTGGGTGTCCGAAGTGACGAGGTGGGCCTGGTGGACACGAGCGGTGGCGTAGAGAATGGCAGCGGGTGCGTGCAGGCGGTGCTCGACGCTGAGATGGGCGGCGGCGAGGGCGACTGTTTCGTCGAAAGGCGCCACGCGATAATGAAGCGCCTGAGACAGGAAGCGATCGGCGAGCGTGCGGCCGCGATGCTTTGCCAGGTGCTTGTAGACTTCGAAAATCACCAGCGAAGGAATCAACACCGACGATTCGGATTCGAGATAGTGGCCAAAAGCGGAGGCCTTGGAATCTTCGGTGAGGTATTCGAGCCAGCCGGAAGAATCGACCACGAAAAGCTCAGAAGCGCTCCGCGTGGTCACGGTACTCCTCTTTCCAGCGCATGCCTTTGGCCAAGCCACGCAGCTCTTTCACTGGGCGGCGCGGCACCAGGCGGAGAGAACCTTCGATCGAATAGATGAGCAATTCTTCACCAGGCTCGATGGCGAGTTCCTCGCGCAACAATTTGGGAATGACCACCTGGAATTTCGGCGAGACTTTCACTCTGGCTTTTTCCATAGAAAAATCCCCCACAAAATGTATCGACCTTGTGGTTGTATGTCAACTTGCATATCGATCATAGATCGGTATTACGGCGATTCCGACTGGCGACATGTGGTTGAAAGTATGGACGTTAGCCGGGCGATCGTTTCGCGCTCCGCACCAGCACGGCACCGAATCGATCGCCGCACACGAAGACGGAAGCGCGAAAGTTGACGAGAGGAATGTTTCCTGTCGACGCGCCGACAAGTTTACCGCGAGAGAAATTTTGCTCGCGCCAATCATCAATCGCCGCGCCGCAAAAAAAATCGTTCGAGAGCCTGAGAACGGTCAGCCGATTTTCCGTGCTGCGCGGCCATTCCGAAAAATGATGCGACATACCGGAAATTTGAATTGGCTCCTGTGAAGCGCGGCTGTCTAGACTGCGCGGATGACTGAAACGGCTAATCCGGACGCATACCTTGATATCAATTTTCTGCACGAGCTCGGAAAACGAATTTCGGCGGCGCCGCTCAATGATGTCCTTTGGAGAATCGTGCGCTTCGTATCGGATTTCGTGAATTGCGATTCTTGCTTTCTCTACCTTCTGGAAGGCGAGGAATTGGTGCTGAAGTTCTCGCGCAATCCACATTCGGACATTTTGGACCGGCTGCGCATCCCGGTGGGCCTGGGGATTACCGGCTGGGTGGCCAAGAACAAGATGCCCGTGGCGATCCCGCGCAAGGTGTATCAGGACCCGCGGCTCAAGACGGTCAGCGCTCTGCCGGAGGATCAGTTCGAGGCGTTTTTGTCCGTCCCCATGATGTGCCGCGACCGGCTGGCGGGAGTAATTAACGTGCAACACCGGCAGCCAAAATTTCACAGCAGGCGTGATATTCAATTAATATCGATCATCGGCTTTTAGGTGGCAGCGGAAATAGCATTGGCGCGGATGGAGTCTGAGCTGGCTGAGCTTTCAGGCCGTTCGCGCAAATCGACTGCTGAGGCGATGACAAGTTGAACTTCCTACTGATGATTGGGACGGCGC
>JBOGNC010000359.1:0-3288 GCA_050747045.1 Candidatus Acidiferrales bacterium
CGAGGTTCATAGTCGCTGGCCAGTTTGAAATCCATGCTCGATGTTCTCAGTCCGCCTGACACCTAAAGCCTAAAACTACCATTATACGCGACCGAGCAAGGGAACGTTCAGGACTTGAGCTGCACCAGCGGAATGGCTATCCGCGGGTCGCACAAGCCATTCATATTGGCGGGAATTTGGCCCTTCACCATGGCGATTTCGTCGCAGCTCGAAAGCTTGGGGCAGCAGACGCAATCCTTGTAAATTTTGTCCGGCAGCTCCTGGCGGCGGGCCATCTCGAATCCGAGATGCGCGAAAAATTCCGGCGTGCGCGTGAACAGGCATACGCACGTGACGCTTTGCCGATTGGCCTCCTCCATCAATGCTTCCACCAGTGCGCGGCCCGCGCCGCGGCCCTTGGAATCGGGCGCAACGGCAATCGACCGAATTTCCGCCAAGTGCGTGCCGTAAAGGTGCAGCGCGCCGCAGCCGATCACCCGGCCGTCGCCTTCGGCGACCACGAAATCGCGGACGTTTTCGCTCAGCTCACCAATCGCTCGCGGCAAGAGCGTGCCGGCATCAGCGTAGGGCTGGATGATGGCGTGGATGTGCTGCACATCCGGCAAGACGGCATTGCGTGTGCGGATCATCGGCGGTTGGTTAGAATAATTATGCGCTCAATCGCATAAACATGCGCTAATTTTACCGACCTTTGTTCCCGCTGCAAATCGCCCTCGCACATACGGCTATGGTTGTGCAGCAGTAGGCGCCTGCGGCGCCGCAACCCGCGTGATTACCGTTTGCGTCTGTACCCGCCCATCGCGATGAATCTTTTCGCCGTTCGCAGCGTCAATGATGTCGAAATCGGCGCGTTGCGTGCTCGTTTGCGTCGAGCTCACCAACACCCCCGAACTCAACGAAATAGAATCCAGACTTTCGCCCGTTCCCGTCAGAGTCCCTGTAGTCCGCAAGCCGTGGCGAAGGTAATCGGGCGGAGTTTGATCGGCGTGCGATGATCCGTGACGCAGAATCTCGAACTGCGTCAGTATCACCGCGCACTGCCCGGCGTAGCCCGCTGCGTCGTCTGTGGTCCCGTGTTCCGCGGCAGTCCCTTTGCACGGCTCATTGCGTAAATAGGTCGAGTCCGCATGCCAGACCAATCTCGCAAGTGGCGCACCGCCCAATGGCCTCTCGCCCGTCCACCTCTGTCCCACCGAAATCCCCCGTTGCGGAAAGCTATTGCTGGTTTCCAGTATCCTCATCCACGAAAGTGCGGCGGGCGCGACACCGGTGGCATTTTGCAAGGTGTTGTCGATATCTTTCAAATTTGTAATTGCGCCGCTGGGTTCGAGCGTAAATTCGAACGAGTGACCCACCAGCCGATCGTATTGTCGTGCCGCCGACGGCGCATCGAACGCCGGGGCATCCGCCTGCGAATCCCCATGAGCGCGCTCGTACGTTACGCGCATGTTTACTGGGGCCGGTTCCCCGCCCTGCCGCGATTTCGCGCCGCCGGTACTGTTGCCTGCAGGTAACACATCCAGCCGCGCCAGCAAGTCCACATCCTCGCTAAACTTTGTGCCGCCTTCGGGATTGATGATTGGTGTTGTAGTTTTTCCGGTCGAGGTGGTATGGGTTTCGATCTGATAGTACAGCGTTTGGCCCGTCCTGAATCGAGGCTGTATATGAGTTCGCTCGGCGGCCACTGCGATCAGCGCCAGGGTGAAAAGAGGGACAACGATAGCCGACGATAAACGAACACGCCCGCACCACGCGCAAGAGCCGGCCTTCCCCTTCATTCTTTGAACGCTAGCATACAGTCTACGCTGTCGCAAATTTGGAGAACCAGTTGAAAAAGCTAACGGCTCCGCCGAACTGCCGGCCCGCGCGAAATCTGAGGAGACGACAAACTTCCGGTCACTCGAAAAGTTCCGGCGCGTCCAGCCGGGCCAACTGGAACTTGTTGAAGTCTGAGATCGATGCTGTGGTCGAATCCTATCGAACCCGTCCCGATCAACGATTGGGTGTCTCCCAGGTCCAGCGATAATTTCTGAACCTGAATGTCGCGGTGCGCACATGTGAATGCTGCCGACGCCGACGTGATTCGCGCATCGCCGTCGAATCGCGACGAAGGTGCGAATTGCGAGGAGGCTCCCAAAGCTCTCTCGAAATTGAGCCCGCGCAGCCCGATGCCATCCGCATACGCGGCACCTCGGCACCTGATCGACGCGATCAGATCGCCGCGCGACGCCCCTTTGGCGTCGATCGATAGTTGACCCTCGAGTGTGCCCGCGCGCAATCTCGCCAGGACAGGCGTTGCTGCAGCAAAAGCGCCACCATCGACACGAGTTAAGGAAAAGTCGGCGTGATAGCTGGGAAGTTCCGACAAGTTAGCGTGCAAAAGTCCGCTCAGCTGACCGCCATAAAATTGCGCCTTAGCGTCCGAAAACGTGATGGAGCGCCCATCGATTCTCATATTCCCTGACAGGTCGCGGAGCGTCAGCGGTTCCAACGCGAATTCACCAACTCTTAAACTTCCATTGGCTCGCAGGTTCTCGGGCGAAGCTCCGTCCACCGGTGTACCTAGAAACGGCAACATGCGGTCCAAAAAACTTTCCCGCCAGCGCGGGTTCAGCCAGCGGTCCAGATCCGCGGCGGAAAGTCGATCTGTGGAAAGCGCAAATTGCCACTCTGCGTCCGCCGTCCGCCGCATGAAAGTACCGCTCCAATTAGCGCCGAATGCTTTGGCGGACGTAAGCGTAATTTCACTCGTGTCCCGTTTCATTTCCACACGTGCGCGGATCCGGTCGACTGGCAGATTGAGAAATGGTGCGCGAAGCACCCCGCCACCGGATTTCGCTCCATTCGCTCCCAAGTTAATCACCCCAACTGGCCGCGACTCCCAGGGAAGTAGTGCACTCTGCCACCGCATGTCACACGAAAGCGGCCCTTGCAACTCCCAGCCTCGCGAAAGATTCAAACCCAGTGATGCTGCCAGCGCAGCAATGCCACGCGCATCGTCCGCCGCTCCCGCAATGTGCCACGATGGAAAGGGTGCAGTTCGTCCGCGCGCCGTGGCATCGATGCGAAACGAACCGGCCGCACCATCATCCGCGCTGCCCCACGCCAGAGTTGCCGGTTGCAGAAAGACTGCGCCCCGCTGATAGCGCAGATCGATCGGGCCAACTCGAACCGGTCTCTGCAGACCGTATACAACCAACTCGGCGCCTTCGCCCCGCACGCTGGCGCTCGCTAGATCCACAGGCCAGCCGACAAAGTGGGCTCGCGCGCCGACGACTCCGCGTAGCA
>JBOGNC010000360.1:0-3287 GCA_050747045.1 Candidatus Acidiferrales bacterium
GGCGACTGGCGGCATCCGCTCTACGTGCTGATGCTGTACGCGGGCATTGCGGTGGTGGACACGCTGGCGCTACAGCCGTACATCATGAAGCGCACAGCCAAGGTGCCTATCTGGGCGTCGATCTTTGCGCCAATCGTGCTAGCGTTCGTGATTCCGTTTTGGGGAGTTTTTCTGGCTCCGCCGCTGCTGGCGGTGATATATGCGTATAAGAAACGCATGGAACAAGAGGACATTCGACGGCGCAACGCTTCGATTTGACTAGCATTGAAGCGGCAACGGCGCGAAGTTGTTGGGCATGGGGAGGAGGAAATCCGCGCCCTTCTCCAAAGACGCGAAGGGCGCAGAGCGGGAGTTCGAAAAACTGAAAGCTTTCTCAGAAAGGAATTTGTGCGCGATGCCTGGCGAACGACGGGAACGTGCGTGCTGCTTGCGTGCGCGTTTGCGACTGTCAGTGCGTCGGCGGCGAGACAGCATAAAGCGGGAACGAAATGGACGCGGCCCGTCGGCAAGGATCGTGGCGAGCTGACCGTCGTGGCAGCCGACATTCAGCTTTTATTGATTGCGCCGGGCGGAAAAGAGACTGGCTACGATCCGAAATCCAAGACGATACTGAAGGAGATTCCTGGCTCCGCATATTACCAGGACGCGCTGTTGGCGTACGACAGCGGCCGGGTGGACCCGAATACGACGCAGACCTTGAATGTGCAGCAACCAAAGGCGGGGAAATACCGGTTGATCGTTTCGTCGGGCACCCTTGCGGACGGCGAGGAGTACGAAGTGCGGGTCGATCTCTACCGGCGGGATGGCAGCGATGCGGGAAGCTCGAGGATTGCAGGGACGGCGAGGCGGGGAATGCCGAAGACCTACGACTTGCAGTTGAGCACGAGTCCTCGCGCGGCAGTCACTGTGATTCGGGCGCGATAAATCGCCAAAATCCGCCGTTCGCTCGCAACGCGAATCGTGCGATACCCGGACACGAAGCGGCGGCAGCGCACGCGCGGCGGGTTGCAACTGGCATGAAAAGCGCGCATCTAAACAACCGTAAGCTCCGCGTAGTGCTTCCGGGCCGGGTGTAGCCTGCCCTGCAGAAGGAGGCGGAAAATGATTGGAATGCATTTTGGAGCGTTTTTGACGTTGCTGATTCTGGGTCTCATCGCGGCGGCGATCATGCAATTTGCGATTCGCTACCGGGCGCTGGGAAGAGTGGATGGCTTCTTCGCGAAATGGATTGCAGGCTGGATTGGGGCCTGGCTCGGCAGCCCAGTGCTGGGCCATTGGGCTTTCCATATCCAGAACATTTACATTATCCCGGGAATTATCGGAGCATTTGTGGGTGCGTTTTTGTTTGTCGCGCTGGCTAAGTCTACTGGCGCGACCGCGCTCAAGTCGAAAATTACGGCGATCCCGGCTGTCCCCGGGACGGTTTCAGAAGTGAGGAAAGCGAGCTAGCGGCCAGGCGCCCGGCCCAGGCAGCGCGGAGCGAGCTTACCGAGTGGCGACGGAGGAGCCGGAGAGGCGTTCGCCGAGAGCTTTGTGCTCTTCGCGCAGCGCGGCTGGGAGGCGGCTTCCGAATCTTTGGAAGAATTTGCCGACGGCTTGATCTTCTTCGGCCCAATCGTTTACATCCACGCGAAGAAGATCCTCGATCGTGCCCCGCGAAATCGATAACCCATCGAGTGTGAGCGAATTCGGCGTGGGAACGAAGCCGATGGGGGTTTCGGTAGCGTCGGTGCGTTGCTCGATGCGGTCGAGCATCCACTTCAACACGCGAACATTTTCTCCATAGCCGGGCCAGAGGAATTTCCCGTCCGCGCCGCGACGGAACCAATTCACGTGGAAAATTTTCGGAGGATTCTTCAGCTTCGCGCCCATTCCCAACCAGTGCCCGAAATAATCGGCCATGTTGTAGCCGCAGAAGGGAAGCATGGCCATTGGATCGCGACGCGTGACGCCCACGGCGCCGGTGGCCGCAGCCGTCGTCTCGGAAGCCATCGTGGCGCCGACGAACACGCCGTGCTGCCAGTCGTACGATTCGTAAACGAGCGGGGCGACACGCGCGCGGCGTCCGCCAAAAATAAATGCCGAAATGGGCACGCCGGCGGGATCTTCCCAATGCGAGGAAATGGAAGACGATTGCGACGCACGCACCGTGTAGCGTGAGTTCGGATGCGCGGCGGGAGCTTTACCCGGCGAATACTTGTTCGCGTGCCAGTCGATCAGCCCGGCGGGCGGTTCGGAGTTCATACCTTCCCACCAGGGCTCACGCGATTCGGTCATGGCGACGTTGGTGAAAATCGTGTCGTGATGGAGCGCGGACATCACATTTGGATTAGTTTTCGCATTCGTGCCGGGCGCGACGCCGAAAAATCCGGCTTCGGGGTTGATGGCGCGGAGCGTGCCGTCCGCGGCGATGTGCATCCAGGCGATGTCGTCGCCAATAGTCCAAACGCGATAGCCTTGCGATTCGAGCGCGGAGACCATCATGGCGAGATTGGTTTTTCCGCACGCGCTGGGAAACGCGGCGGCCATGTATGTGACTTTGCCGCTGGGATCTTCCAGGCCGAGGATCAGCATGTGCTCGGCCATCCACATTTGCTCGCGCGCCATCCAACTGGCGATTCGTAGCGCGAAACATTTTTTGCCGAGAAGCGCGTTGCCGCCGTAGCCGGAGCCGATGCTCCAAATTAATTTTTCTTCGGGAAAATGGAGGATGAAGCGGCGCTCGGGATTGAGATCGGCTACGGAATGAAGGCCGGGAACGAAATCGGAAGAACTGCCAAGGCGGTCAAGCGCGATCTGTCCCATGCGTGACATGATGCGCATGTTGGCGACGACGTAGGCGCTGTCCGTAATCTCGACGCCGACCTTGCTATAGGGCGACGCGGCGGGGCCCATGATGTACGGCATGACGTACATGGTGCGGCCGGTCATGCAGCCGTCGAATAGCGGACGAACTTTGTCTTTCGCTTCCGTTGGAGCCATCCAATTGTTTGTGGGGCCGGCGTCTTCTTTCTTACGAGCGCAGATAAAGGTGAGGCCTTCGGTGCGGGCCACGTCATTGGGATTACTGCGGTGGAGGTAACAGTTGGGGTAGCTTTTCTGATTCAGCTCTATGAAAGTTCCGTCGCGGAGCATTTCATCGGTTAGGCGATCGTTTTCTGACTGGGAGCCATCGCACCAGACGATTTTTGAGGGTTTCGTTAGCTTTGCCGATTCTTCTACCCAACTTTCGAGCGGCGTAGACACCGGGCCTCCAGGATAAATTGGGCGCTCGCGGCAGTGACTGC
>JBOGNC010000361.1:0-3278 GCA_050747045.1 Candidatus Acidiferrales bacterium
TTACGAACTATGCCATCCAGAACCTGCCGGAGAACGTCTACCATAACTTCCAGAGCATCGAACTGCTCACACCGGGCGTGGTTTCGATGTCGGGACTAACGAACAGCTATCCAAATTCAATTGCGGACGCGCCCGACCGCTCGTTTGACATCAATACGAACGGCTTATCGACTCACATGAATACGTCGCGCGTCGACGGTGCCACCGACCAATTCCTCTGGCTGCCCGACCACATGGTGGTTATGCCGCCTACCGCCAGCGTTGAGGAAGTGAACGTGCAGACGGCGGATTTCAACGTCCAGAAAGGGCTGACCGCCGGCGCCGCCACCGACGTGATCACCAAGTCCGGAACCAACCAGTTCCATGGGCAGCTCTATGGTTACTTCACGAACCAGGCGCTCGACGCGCAGAATTCGTTCGTGCATATCGCCGGATCGAAGCCGCAGTACCTCGTCAATAACGACGGTGTTGCCATAGGGGGTCCCATCAAGCACAACAAGCTCTTCTTCTTCGGAAACTGGGACGGCTACTATCAGCGTGAAGAGGCCTCCGACATTAACCTGATTCCGCCCACGGATATGCGCCAGGGGAACTTCAACAGCTATCTTGGCGCCCCGCTCTACAACCAGGACGGCACGCCCGCCACGGTTTGCACGACCGAAGGCGCAACAACTCCGTTGCGGGAGGGTATGGTCTTCGACCCGACAACCGGAAATCAGACCACGGGTCAGGGCCGCTGCGTCTTCTCCTCCGGCGGCCAGCTCAATGTCATCCCGGCGAATCGCATTTACCAAGGTTCCGCGAACTTCTGGCAGTTGATGGCGCCTTACGTTCCGAACGACACGGGCGGCGCAGCGTTCAATCAATTCACTGCCACCAACGACCTGCGGCTGCGCAAATCCGACTGGAACCGCAACGTCTATACGGGCAAGGTGGACTGGAACATCAGCCAGAAGCAGTTGCTCTGGGTTAAGTACACGGCCCAAAAGGCTTTTCTTAACGATGGTAGCGACTACGGCATAGCGGGCCAGGGCGGAGGGACGGGCCTGACGCACGACCTTGCCCAGATGGTGACGCTCGGCCACAGCTACACTCTGCGGCCGGACATGGTCCTCAGCGGCCACGTCGGCTTCACGCGCATGGGCGAGCACAACCAGCTTTTCGATTTCGGCAAGGAGTACGGGCAAACCGTCCTTGGCCTCGTGAACAGCAACACCCCATCCAATGACCCGCGTTACAGCGGCATGCCCGGAGTCAACATCAGCGACTTCACTACCTTGGGAACCGATCAGTCCTGGGAGCCTGTCTGGCGGAACGACTGGCAGCTCACGCTCGACGAAAACGCCACGTTGATCAAAGGCAAGCACGATATCGTATTCGGCGTGGACGCGAATCACAACCACATGAACCACTGGCAGCCGGAAATCGACTGCTGCGCCCGCGGCGAGCTGAACACTTCCGACGACAATACGTTTGACGATTTCGATGGGCTCGGGACGCCTGCGACGTTTTACACTGCCGGCGGCGCGGCAACGGGCACAGCCGTAACACCCAGCTCCGCTCCTTGGAACGGCGCGGCGGAGTTCGACCTCGGCCTCGGCAACGTGATGGATAACACCCAGCAGTTCATCAAGGCCACCAATAAAGACTGGCAGGAGGCGCTCTATGTTGGCGATACGTTCCGCGCGACGTCTAAATTCACAGTCAACGCGGGATTGCGTTGGGAATACTATCCGCTCATCACTCGTGACGGCGAGAGCAAGTTCGAGGTCTACGACGCCGCCACGAACACGCTGAAGCTCGGGGGGCTCGGCGGCAACCCGACTCACTTGGGCGTGACCAGCAGTAAGAAGCTCTTCGCGCCGCGCCTTGGTCTCGCTTATCAGCTTCGTGATAGAACCGTGATCCGCGCGGCCTACGGGATCGAATATGACACGCTGCCGCTCGAAAGACCGCTGCGCGGATTCTATCCCTACACCATCGGCGCGAAGAATTCATTGCCATCCAGCCTCACCAACAATTTCCTTCCCTACGCCACCTACAATGCGGCGACCAATACCGCGAACGCGATCCCGGGCCTTTTCGACGGCGTTCCGCTCATCACGGCGCCGGCTGGCCTCGCCTCGGGCACTATCACGCCCCCCGGCACGTACACTGTTGGCACGCTTGCGCCCGGCCCGTTCAAACGCGGGTACGTGCAGACCTGGAACTTCACCGTGGAACAGAAGCTTCCGGGTAACATGCTGCTGAGCGCCGGGTATGTGGGTAACCACCTCGCCCACCAGTTGAATGGAGAGGAGGCTAACGCGGGCATCATCGGTGGAGGGGCGGCTGGTCAGCCGCTCTTTGCTAACTTCGGGCGCATTTCGGATACCTATCTCTTCCAAGGGTATCTTGACTCCCACTACAACTCGTTGCAGGTTTCGCTCAGCCGGCACATGACGAATGGGCTCTACTTTCAGGGAGCCTACACGTATTCAAAGGTGATTGGCTACATGGACGATGAGGGCTGGGAAGACGGCCTCCGCTTCCAATGCCCGTCGAGCCCTCTACTGCCGCAAGGCTGCCAATCTCTGAACCGCCACACGCTCAGTTACGACCACACCCACGTTCTGACTCTGGGGTATCTCTACACGCTGCCGTTCGGCGCTGGACACAAATGGGCGAGCAACAACCGCGCGGCGAGCGCCATCCTTGGCGGTTGGCAGACCAACGGCATCCTGACCATTATGAGCGGCGTTCCGCTTGAACTCACCCAGAGCGGCGGCTCCGTGCTCAACGCGCCGTTCACCGGTCAAGTTCCGAACTTCGCGGGCGGGTTGCAGATGATCAAAGGCACAGGTCGCGGGCAGCAATGGTTCAACACATCGGCTTTTGTTCCCGATCTGACGGAAACGATCGGCAACAGCGGCCACGGGGATTCATGGCTCCGCGGGCCGGGACTCGCACAGCTCGATTTCAACCTTTTCCGCAATTTCAAGCTCACGGAGCGCTTTACGCTCAGGGGCCAGGTCGAAATGCAGAATCTCACTAACACGCCTCATTGGAACAGTCCTAGCCAGAGCTGTACAAACGTGAACGGCGTGTGCGGAGGAAGCTTCGGTCAAATCACCGGCGGCTTCGGCCAGCGTATCGTGCAGCTTGGTTTACAATTGATGTTCTGACGCTGGTTTAATTTTCTCCCAACTCCCGGGCCGGGAATCGAAAGCTCCCGCCCGGGAGTTTCTGTTTTTGGGGCCGCCTCGGTTGCGCCTGGCACTGCGCCGGCCAAATCCCTC
>JBOGNC010000362.1:0-3275 GCA_050747045.1 Candidatus Acidiferrales bacterium
CACGGGATTGTGTACACGCCGCAGCCGATTGTCGATTTCATGTGCGCGAGCGTGGCCGAGGTGCTGGAGAAGGAATTCGGCAAATCTCTCTCCAGCCCGGACGTCTACATCATTGATCCGTGCACCGGCACCGGCAATTTCATCGTGAATTTGCTGCGCCGCATGGAGCGGCGCAACCTGCCGCGCATGTACCGCCAGCAGATGTTCGCGAATGAAGTGATGCTGCTGCCCTATTACATCGCCGCGCTCAATATCGAGCACGCCTACTACGAGATCACGGGTGGTTATGAGCCGTTCGAGGGGTTGTGCTTCGTCGATACGCTGGATCTGGCCGAAGGCAGCCAGTCAAGGCTCGGCTTCATGACGGAAGCCAATACCCAGCGGGTGGCGCGACAGAAACAAGCTCCCATCACGGTCGTAATCGGGAATCCGCCATACAACGTCGGCCAACTAGATGAGAACGACAACAACAAGAACCGGAAATACGCCGTAATTGATCGGCGCGTCTCGGAGACATACGCCAAGGCGTCAAACGCCAGCAACAAGAACGCGCTCTCCGATCCCTATGTGAAATTCTTCCGCTGGGCCACGGACCGGCTGCAAGGGCGTGACGGCGTTGTGGCGTTCGTCTCCAACAACCGGTTCGTCAAGGGGGTCGCGTTTGATGGCTTTAGAAAGGCTATTGCGATCGAATTCACGGAGGTTTACCACTTCGATTTGCGGGGAGACGCACGGACGACAGGAGAACTGAGGAGGCAGGAGGGTGGCAACATTTTCCATGACCAGATTCGCGTGGGCGTCGGGGTGACGCTGCTGGTCAGGAATCGCAAATCCTCGCACTCGATGATTCACTATCACGTAGTCCTGCCTTATTGGAGAGCCGTCCAGAAATCGGAGCACCTCCGCTCGTTTCCGCACGTAGGAAGCGTGCCTTGGCGAGATTTCGCCGCTGATCCTACGGGTGACTGGCTAACTCTCGCCAACGTCGATCAATATGCTGACTTCATTCCCATCGCCACCAAGGAGGCCAAAAGCGGGCAGTCGGCGTCGCCCGGGACGATTTTCAAGCTGTTTTCCAGAGGGCTCGCGACGAGCAGGGACGACGTTGTTTACGATTTTCAGAAAGAAAAACTGGTCGAGCGAGTTCGGCAAGTAATTGAAGAATACAACAGCGAGGTAGACAGGTATAAACGCAGCGGCAAGAAGGCTTCGGTCGATGATTTTGTGCGCTATGACAAGATCAAATGGAGCCGCGACCTTAAGCTCGATTTGAGACGGGGCAACTACGCGTCGTTCGATGACTCGATGGTGCGGCCATCACTCTACCGGCCGTTTTGCCGGCGCTGGCTTTTCTTTGACAGGATTCTAAACGAGGAGGTTTACGTTAACCCGCGTATTTTCCCAGATGCGGAATCCAGCCCAAACCGGGTTATCGTAGCAAGTGACATCGCGTACCGGTCCACAACGTTTTCGGCCCTTGTAACCGGCGCCATTCCCGACTTGCACCTATGCGCCGCCATTGACAGCCATCAGTGCTTTCCGTTCTACGTTTACGACGAAGACGGCACCAACCGCCGCGAGAATATCACCGATTGGGCGCTGGAACATTTCCGCACGCATTACAACGGCACGACCATCACCAAGTGGGACATTTTCTATTACGTTTACGGCGTGCTCCATCACCCGGTTTATCGCGAGAAGTTCGCCGAGAACCTGAAGCGCGAGCTGCCCCGGATTCCACTCTTGGGTAGGAGTCATTCTGAGGAGGTCGCTGCGGCGACCGACGAAGAATCTGCTGTTGGGCAAGCGGAGGAAAAGCGGATTCTTCGCTCCGCTCAGAATGACGGCACCGTCTTTTGGGCCGTCTCGCGTGCTGGGAAGGAATTAGCCGATCTCCACCTGAATTACGAGAACCTCGATCCTTACCCGCTGAAGTGGATGGAGAATCGCTCGGTTCCGCTCTCGTACCGGGTCGAAGACAAGATGCGCCTCAGTAAGGACAAGACCCAGGTGAAGGTGAATGAGTCGCTCACCCTGGCCGGTATTCCGCCCGAGACATTCGAATACCGGCTGGGCAACCGCAGCGCCCTCGAATGGGTGATTGACCAATACCAGGTGACTGAGCGCAACGGCATCCGCTCCGACCCGAACCGTCCCGGCGACGAGCAATATATCGTCCGATTGGTGGGCCAGGTGATCCGAGTGAGCCTCGAAACCGTGCGGCTGGTTTCTTCTTTGCCGCCTCTGGCGGGCGCCCAAACACCTCAAGAGAAGTGATACACATGTACATTGCCGCGAATCGTTTTGCCGACTTCGCAGCGGTTTGAACGGTCAGCTCATTTGATTGGGCGCTGGATCCGGGACGCGTCGTTATCCAGAAACACTCATTATGAATCGCTTGTGCGTTCCAACACAATCGGGTGGAATTTTTTGGAAATCCCCCGCATTTAACCGGCGCTCGCACTCGACAACTGATATGCTTTGCCACGGATGAACACAGATCAACGCGGACCAGGAAGACTACCACGCGCCAGAGTAACGGCAGGGCATAAGCAAAGAGCAAAAACGATCCGTCCCGTCTTCTTATCAGTGCTCATCCGGATTGATCGTGGCCTGGTTAATTTCGCCCGGCCCGCATTGATCCTCTCGCTGCGGCTCTCGCCCCGTTGCAACAGTTGATCTCCCCAGCTCTTCGCCGGATTCCCGGAGCGCCGCCGGCTTGCCTCCAGCTGCGTGCTACAATTTTTGATGCGCCCGCGGCGGAGCCTTAATTCATCGAACGGACACAAGGAGGCGTTGCGTCGGCCGGGGCGTTGAATCCTACCATTCACGCAATAACAGAGGGAGTGAAACCCAGTGCCATTGTTTCCTGAGCCGCACGGCGACGCGCCGGAGCGGCTGAAAAATCGAGACCTTCAGACGACTGGAATTCTCCCGTCGCAGGAGATTCGCGAGCTGATCCGAAACGGCAAGATTCGCTGCTCGGGGGAAAATACTGAGGATCAGATCCAGCCGGCCAGTCTCGACCTGCGCCTCGGCAAGGTCGCTTACCGCGTTCAAGCGAGTTTTCTCCCCGGCAAATCGTCTACCGTTGACACCAAGATCGAAGGCCTGAAACTGGCGGAAATCGACCTCAGCCAAGGCGCGCTTCTCGAGCGAGGCGCCGTCTTCATCGTGCCGCTGATGGAGAGTCTCGCGCTTCCGGCGGATATCGGCGGCAAGGCGAACCCCAAGAGCACCACCGGGCGTCTCGATATTTTCACGCGCCTCATCAC
>JBOGNC010000363.1:0-3264 GCA_050747045.1 Candidatus Acidiferrales bacterium
GTCCAAAAGAATCTTCGTGATCGTCATCAGCGCTGCCGGCCGTCGCTTTGGATTGGCGGTGGACAGCCTGATCGGCGAAGAAGAGCTGGTCATCAAGGCCCTCGAGGACGAGCTCATCACGTCACCTCTGGTCAGCGGCGCCTCCATACTGGGCGACGGCACGGTCGTGCTGATCCTGAATGTTCCGGCTGTGATTTCGCATCTGTCCCGCATTCCCGCACTGGGAGCCACAGCATGAGCCAGAAAATCCGCGTGCTTGTGGTGGACGATTCCGCGCTGATGCGCAAGCTCATCCCGCAGACGCTGCTGCACGACTCCTCGATCGAAGTCGTCGGCACGGCTATGGACGGCCTGATTGGCCTCCGTAAAATCGAGGAGCTGAAACCCAACGTCGTCACCCTCGATCTCGAAATGCCGCGTATGGACGGCATCGAAATGCTGCGCCAGATTACGCGCAAGCACCGAGTCCCCGTAATCGTGGTCAGCGCCCACACTAACGAAGGCGCATCTCTCACGCTCAAGGCGCTCGGCCTCGGCGCATTTGATTTCGTGACGAAGCCTTCGGATGCCGCGTCGGGTCGCCTGACGCAAATTGCCTCCGAGCTGGCTTTGAAAATCAAGGTTGCAGCCGCTTCGGGCGCGCCGAAAGTAATCCTCACCGTGCCAGCGGCCAAGCCAAAAGCTCGCCGTCCGTTTTCCACGCAGCCGCGGGTGCCATCGCGCGTCATTGCCATCGGCGTTTCCACCGGCGGGCCAGCCGCGCTGCAATATCTTTTCTCGCAACTTCCGGAGGATTTTCCCGGTGCGCTCGTAGTGGTGCAGCACATGCCGGAAGGGTTCACGGAGATGTTCGCGCAGCGTCTACACGAATCGACGCCAATCGAGGTGAAGGAAGCTCAATCAGGAGATCTGCTCCTTGCCGGCCGCGCGTTGATCTGCCCCGGCAACCGCCATATCAAAGTTCGCCGGATGGAGCATGGCGACGTCGCCATCCTCGTCGACCAGCCGCGCGTGAACGGCCATCGCCCTTCGGTGGACGTGCTGTTCCACTCCGTCGCCAAGGAACTTGGCGCCAAAGCCGTCGCCGTGTTGATGACCGGCATGGGCGACGACGGCGCCGCGGGCCTGGGCGCCATTCGGGCCGCTGGCGGATATACCATCGCGCAGAGCCCAGACACCTGCGTGGTCGATAGCATGCCCCGTTCGGCGATCGAACGTGGTTTCGTATGTCGCGTCGAATCGCTTGCGGAGCTTGCCAGCGCTCTGCAATCGAAATGTATGACCGAAAGGGCGTCTGCCGAGCCAGTCGGAGCCGCTGCAAATCACTCATCCCCCGCCGAAATTGCGTCGCGAAGGAGAACGCCATGAAGCAATTTGAAACATTAACGCGAAAGGACCATCAGCCGGTCCGCTACCTGATCGTGGACGATTCCGTCTTCGCCCGCAAAAGTCTGGCGAAGATGATCGAATCGTTCGGAGGTCAGTTGGCCGGAGAGGCGGGAGATGGCCGTACGGCCATCACCGAATACTCCCGCACTAAACCGGATATCGTGCTGATGGACATCACCATGCCGCAGATGGAGGGCATCGAGGCCGTCGAACACATCGTGCAACAGCATCCCGAAGCACGAGTAGTGATGGTGTCCTCAGTCGGCTATCAGGACAACATTCTCGCCGCGCTTCAAAAAGGCGCGCGCCATTTCGTGCAGAAGCCGGTCAAGCCCGACGCGCTCTATGAAATCGTCCGCTACGTGCTCAATGAAGATGGCGTCACCGCGCCGTCAATCGTTGTGCAGGAGGGGACGCGATGAGGATGGATCTCATCCAGCCGTTCATCGGCTCGCTCGATGCCGTGCTCGCGGAGATGATGCAAGCGCCCGCGACCATTGCCGATCTAGCGATGGAAGAAAACGGCTATCGCAAAAAAGGCTTGGCCGCCGTCGTCACGTTCACCGGACAAATCGAAGGGAGAATCATTCTGGACATGGAGCCGCAAGCCGCCCTTCGCGTAGCGCAGTGCCTGACGGGCGGCGACGTCGATTCCTCCGAACCCATCGTTCGCGAAGCCGTCTGCGAACTCGCCAACATGGTGATCGGCAATGCGGTCACGCAGCTCAACGATCGCGGCTTCGAATTCAAAGTAGATCCGCCGGCCGTGCTTTCAGAAGAGCAATGCGCAAAGGCAGGTCACGATTCGGAGGCAACCATCCTGCGTTTCGAAACACCTAGCGGCAACGTTCACCTGAATATTTCCATGCAGTATCACCCGCGCCGTTCCCGCGAACGCGCCGGAGTGCCCGCGCTTTAGGCGTTATTTTCGCTGGCCGGCGTTTCGCTAGCTCGTATCGGAACAACTTTCCGGTACTCGGTTCCATGACGAAATAGCCCGGCCTTCGGCAACTTCTCCGAATAGACGATCCTCGCAGGCAAAAATATATTCGCCGCCTCCGGCGAATATGGAACAGCTACATCGATCAGCGCATCCGCCTCGTAGCGACGTTTGCTGCGAAAACACATCCCCAACGGCGAAATATCTTCGCAAACAGCCAGCTCATCGTCGGCGCCGGGCTGCCGGACGCATGCCGTGAGCCGCGTTTTTAACCTTATCCGCTTGCGCCCTCGCTGCTCGCTTTCCGGAGGCAGTGAATCCGGTTCGCTGCCGCGCCGCGCTCGCTGGCGCGCGATGAGCTTCCCTTCGTCTTCATGCGGCGCCTGGATCCATATACTTGGCACCCCGCAGATTTTGCAGTGCCGCGCGATTCCGCGGTTCGCCTCGAATCCCCGAAGCTCGACTTCATTCAGGTACACCACTTCGCGGCTGCGGCAATAAGTGCACTGGAGGAGCATCCGCGCCACGGCCTCGCTCGATTCGGTCACAGGAGGGAATTCCACCCCCCAGAGGTCCGCGTTCTTTTCTAAGAGCTCGATTCCGTACAGAAATCCGTCCTTCTGCCGCCCAAATTCACCCACCACTCGCGCATCCCCTTCGCGATGGGCCTCACCCGGCGCGCGCCTCCGCACGTGGATTTTCTGATCGGGATTAAGTACCCCCTCGAACAAAATAATTGCCCCGTCGCGGTTGATCAGCAGCGTTTTACCCGGCTCTGAGAAAGCTTCACCCTGGCCGTTCATCCAGGAGACTTCAAGGAATAGGGTCAAAGAAACTCGGTCTGTACGGCGCGGCTGGAGCGACGTCATCGGGCCTCCCGGAACCGTGGACTTCTTGCTGCACGCAAGATAGCATACCGCGTGGCCTGATTGTTC
>JBOGNC010000364.1:0-3259 GCA_050747045.1 Candidatus Acidiferrales bacterium
ACGGTCGAGAAGCAGGGCTTTCAGACGTACCAAGCTACTGGACTGACGATTCTCGGCGGCCAGAAGCGAAATGTCAATGTGACGCTCACGCTCGGCAGCACGACGCAGACGGTTCAGGTTACGGGTGTAGCGTCGTCGATCGTGCCGGTAGACTCCGGCGAAAAATCGGAAACGCTGACCAGCAAGGAACTGCAGAATTTCGTTCAGGTGGGCAGCGATGCCGCCGAGTACCTGAAAATCATGCCGGGCTTTGCGATCCAAAACGGCACCGCCAATAAGCAGAACTACGACGGCGAAGTTATCGGAATCAACGCGAACGGCGATGCGGGCAGCCAGAGCCCGCTGAACAACGCGTATTCGTATAACGGCCTGCCCGGAAATTCGCTCGACATTATGGCGGATGGTTCGCACGTCTCCGATCCTGGATGCGATTGCGACACTCCGGTGAACCCCAACTCCGATTTCATCTCGGAACTCAAAGTTGATACCTCAAACTTCAGCGCCGAGACGCAAAAAGGTCCCATCGTGGTAACGTCAGTGACCAAAGCGGGCGGCAGCCAGTTCCACGGCTCGGGATTCTTCTACGCCCGTAACTACGCGCTGAATGCCAACGATGCCCTCAATGACGACGAGGGCGCGCCCAAGCCGCAGAACAAGTATTACTACCCCGGCGGCACCATCGGCGGGCCGGTGATCATTCCGGGCACGAGCTTCAATAAGAGTCGCAGCAAACTGTTCTTCTTCTTTGGGTACGAGTACTTCTACCAAACCCTGGATACGGGCTTGCTCCGCGCGACGGTACCGACGCCGGCGCTCGAGAGCGGAGATTTTTCCACAGCCAATCTTGAGGCGATCGGCGACGCCAATAACGGATTTATCACGGCTTCGGGCTCGCCGGTCGGGACGGCCTGTGCGGGGACCGGAGGAACAACGGGAGTGCCGTACGCTCCTTGCCTTAATGCGGCAACCCTAGCGAAATTCCCCGGCGGCAACCTCAGCTCGACAATCGACCCAAACACGCTGGCGCTGATGAAGCTGTACCCAACTCCGAACGCAAATCCTAGCAACACGGGTGGCTACAACTATGTGCAGTCGGAAGTGTTCAACCAGAACAACCAGCAGTACAACACGCGCGAAGACTACAATATTAGCGACAACACGAAGTTGTTCGTTCGCTACAACTATCAGCGCGAGACGCAGCAATTTCCGGTGGGCTTGTGGTGGCGCAATGGGTCGCAGGTGCCTTACCCCACGCCGATCCTGGGCAAAAACAGATCCGACTCCGTCTCTGCGTCTTTAACTCACATATTCAGCCCGACTTTGACGAACGAGTTCGTCTTCGGTTACACCAGAATCCTCTTCCCGAACGTGTTTGAGAATCCCTCAAAAGTGGATCGCTCGAACGTTGGCTACAACATCCAGGGCCTTTTCAAAAACGGCGTAAAGCAGATCCCCTCATTTGGAAGCTTCGGTAATGAAACCGCGCTAGTTTTCAATCCCGGCGGGTTTGAGGCGGGCGGACCTTCAGCAGGCTTGTACGCGGATAAATGGATGCCGAGTTTCAGCGACGAGGTGGCGAAGGTCATTGGCACGCACACCATTAAAGGCGGCTTCTTCTGGGAATGGATTCGCAATTCTCAGCCCGCTAACAACAACAGCAACGGCGAGTGGCAGTTCGTTTCCTCGGGCAACCCGTACACCACCGGCGATTCCTATGCCGACGAACTCGTGGGCATCTCCAGCTCTTACAATGAAAGCAACTTCAACCGAATCAACGATATTGCCTGGAACGATTATGAATTTTTTGGTCAGGACGACTGGAAAGTGACCAAGCGCTTGACCGTCAACTATGGGCTTCGCTTTGCGCATATGCAGCCGTGGTATGACAGGCTGAACGACGGTTACGCAATCTTTAACCCTTCGCTCTATCAGGGGCAGGCGTGTACCGCCGCTCCAACCTTCTGCGGATTCGATTGGCATAAGAAGGATTCAGCTATTCCTGACGGCGGCTTTCCCACACGGGGGTTTTTCTACCAGCCGCGTATCGGGGCCGCTTATGACCTGCAGGGTAACGGCAAGACCGTCTTGCGCGGCGGCTGGGGTCGGTATTTCTTCCATGCCGGACAGTTCACAAGCGGCCTGGATGCTACGGCGGGGGTTGAATCCGTCACTGCCAACAGCACAGTTCCACTGCCGGGCGGGGGGACTGAACCTTTGCTGGTTGACCCATCTGTATTGTATCCCGGTGTCCCGGGCCTGAGTACGGGCAACTTCACTGCCGTGGCTTCGAGCCCCTCGGCAGTGGACAGCACCGATAACAAGCAGCCCTACACCGACCAGTGGAATTTCACCGTCGACCGCCAGCTGCCCTGGTCAAGCCTGCTCGAAGTTGCCTACGTCGGCAACCGCACGCGGGACATACCGGGCTCAGGCAACGGCGGAACAGCCGGCTTCAACACAGATAACATCAATTTGGTTCCGGTCGGGGCTATGCTCTCCTCCAACAACGGAGGAGTCGATCCGAACAAACTCGTGGCCGACAATTTCAGACCGTATCTTGGCTACTCGGATCTCTACCTGGCCACGAGCAATGCCTATTCGAATTACAATGCTTTGCAGGTGTCATGGATTCACACGGCGGGCCGGTACAACATCGACCTCAACTACACCTACGGCAAGGCGATGGGGATTGTTGGGTTTTACGACCAGTTCAACTTGGCGGACAATTATGGCGTCCTCTCGTCGAACCGGACGCACATCTTCAACGCCGCTTATTCGGTTCAGCTCCCGAGCGTGGCACATGGAAAGCTGGCGAGCGGCGTCGCGAACGGCTGGCAGCTTTCGGGGGTTACCACGATCAACAGCGGACCCAATCTCTCCGGCTACCAAGGTCAGAATTTCGGCATGAACCTGAACAGCGCCACCATTCCCGGAACGACGTTCAACATCAGCAACATGTCGCTGCTGGGCACGCCGGATATTCAACTCAATCCTATTTTGACCTGCAACCCGCGGGCAAACCTCGGAACCCACCAATTTATCAATTCGAGTTGCTTCGCGATGCCGACCCAAGTCGGGCAGAACGGCCCGCTGATGGCGCCGCCGATCTATGGGCCGGCCTTCTTCGACTCTGACCTTGCCCTGTTCAAGACTTTCAAGATCTCAGAATCGAAGAGCTTGCAATTCCGCGTGGACGGCTACAACTTCATGAACCACCCGCTGTGGTCGTTCAACGGATCGAATCTCGGCCTTAGTTTCG
>JBOGNC010000365.1:0-3255 GCA_050747045.1 Candidatus Acidiferrales bacterium
GCTCGAAAAGCTCCGTAGCGCGGGACTTCCATTCGAGGATCGCCAGCCGAGGCATCGCGGCCATCAGCCGCTGCGCGGCATGCAGTTCGTTCTGACCGGCACGCTGGCGCATTACTCGCGCGATGAGGCCACCAAGCTCATCGAAGACGCCGGCGGGCGAGTTACGGGCTCGATCAGCAAACAAACCGCGTACCTCGTAGCAGGCACGGAGCCGGGATCCAAACTCGCGCGCGCGCGCGCCCTGGGCGTGAAAACGATCGACGAGCAGGGCCTTGAAGCGTTGCTGAGCGCCGGATGACCTCAAGGCCGTTGGCTGTAGGGGCGGTCTATGGTCGCCGATTGCCGGTTTGAATCGATGCCCGGCCACAGGTCGCCGCTCTCCCGCGTGCTTTCGTCATTCACAATTCGCCCCGCATAATCCATAATTCAAGACATGGTGCGCTACCGCGAATACGAGATCACGTTCTTCCCGCCTCTCACCCCCGCCGTCAAGGCGCTGCTGGCGATTACGGGCGGGTGCTTTGTTTTGACCTATTTCCCCGCGAAGATCGCCGGCTGGCACACCCCCTACCTATTGTTTTCGCTAACTCCTTATGCGGTGACGCACGAGCTGTGGCTTTGGCAGCCCGTGACGTATCTGTTCCTGCACGCCGGATTTTTCCATATCATCCTGAACCTGTACGTGCTGTGGGTCTTCGGTCCCGACGTGGAGCACGAGTGGGGCAGCAAACATTTCCTCTTCTATTACTTCCTCACGGGTGTCGGAGCCGGAGTCGTTGACGTGCTGATGGGTCCAAGCAGCCTCGCTCCCACGATCGGCTGTTCCGGCGCGCTGTTCGGGGTGATGCTCGCCTACGGCGTGCTCTTTCCCAACCGCATCATCTACTACCTCATCATTCCCATGAAGGCCAAATGGTTCGTCGTGATCATGGCGGTGATTGAGTTTGTGGACCTCCTGAGCTCGCCGAATTCCGGCGTCAGCTATATCGCGCATGTGAGCGGCCTCGCGATCGGCTACGTTTATCTTCAGCTTCCGGGATTCTCGCCTCGGCTGCAGCAGCGCTACGGCGATTGGCGCAGAGCAAGGCGGAGAAAGCAATTCGATGTTTATATGCGCGATCAGAAGAAGAAGGATCGCCCCGACCGTTGGATCAACTGAATCGCGTGAACGCGCTGGAGCACTCGCGGATTGCGCCCTGGCGTCGCGTACGGCACAACGGATACCTCCGCGATGACACCCACAAATGCCAAAGGGCGAGCCGAGGGTCGGAGCTCATCGACTCCAGACTCCACCAATACGAACCAGAAATTCTCTCGGGTGGTTCGCAGTATCTCCCGCGATCCTAAGGTCACGCTTGGGGGAAGCCGGGGATTCGGCTCTGGTGCGCTAAAGGTCAACGGCAAGATTTTTGCGATGCTCTCTTCGAGAGGTCAATTCGTCGTAAAGCTCCCAAAGCTGCGAGTGGATGGCCTGATCGCCTCCGCGAAGGGCGAACGGTTTGAACCTCGGCCGGGCCAACCAATGAAAGAATGGATCGTTCTGCCGCAGGAAGGCGTGAACTGGGTGGAGCTCGCTAAAGAAGCGTGCGAATTCGTCAAGCGTACCGCGTAATAGAGCGGACTGCGACGATGGCACGCAGCTCTCGTAACGCCGGAAACTGCGCAAGCCGGATAAGCGAAGCAGGTAGCGCAGCGCCGCCTTCGGCCGCAACCAAACGTCATTCCGAGGAGCGAAGCGACGAGGAATCTCGCCGCGGTCTTTCGTCGGCATGAGTCCAGAGCGAGATTCCTCGCTCTGCTCGGAATGACAGTCTCCCAAAGCTTGCCAGAAAAACAAGCTTTTACGATCTTGCAATGCAGAGTTGTTTTTTAACTCTGCGGTTTTTATGGCGGGCTGGCGCAGACATCGTGTTGTGATGCCTGCGATTGTCCCGAAGGGACAACGCGTGATCGCACGTCGCGCCATCCCAGGCCATGGCAGAGAGCGCCATATTCGCGCCGCGTGCGATGACACCGGGCAGGAAGGCAAAGTTCCTTCGGAATCGCAGACTCCAAACGGCGGGAGTCTGCGCCAGTCCCGGCAAGGGCCATTCGGCCCGCAGGCAGCGGTGTCGCTACGCTCGCTCGGCTCGGCAGCGCCTCGCTCGCTGCGCGACACCGGAGAAAAGCCTTACAAAAACTCTTGACTCACGCCGCCCCTTTCATAGCTGCGCCACCGCGGGGTACTCGAATCGGGTGCGAGGAGGCTTTGATTCCATTCGTGGGCAGCGGCCAGTCAGGCCGCTGGCGCATCTGACGGGTATGCGCGTAGGAAAGACGCCTGCCTCCTGGCCAAGGTCGCTGGTTTTGCCAAGGACAGCTCTCTTTGTGGTGCTGATCTGCTGTGGTTCCAGCTCATTGGCAGCACAGTCGATGGCGGGACAGGCAGAGCCGGGCGGATGCAGCCCATCGGCAACAACGCGTAACGTCCTCTCTCATGTGCCCCCGTTCTTTCGCGGCCTGGAGCACATCCCAAGGAGCGCGATCCGCCCCGAGAATCTCAAATGGGAGCTGCCCATCGCAGGAGCTACTGGCCTGCTCATCGCCGAGGTGGACCAGCCAGCCGCAAAGCGGATTCAGTCCCGATCATTTCAGCATCTCGCACGTGAATGGTCGGATATCGGATTGGCTAGCGAAATTGGGACTGCTGGAGCAATTTGGGGTGTCGGATGCTATCGCGATAAGCCTTTGTTGCGCGATAACGGTCTCACGGTGCTTGCCGCAATCGGCGCCGCTAGCCTTGACGACCTGGCGCTCAAGCTTTCGTTTGATCGGCAGTTTCCGTATACAGCAGGCAGCCACGGAAGATTTTGGGGCGGAGGCACATCGTTTCCCTCCGGCCACTCCGCAATCAGCTTCGCCTTTGCGGCCGCGATCGCCCGTCGCTATCCGCACAATCGATGGATCAAATGGGGAGCTTTTGGGTTAGCGGCCGGTGTCGCGCTGTCACGCTATCCAGCGAAGAGGCACTACCTTTCCGACATTCTTGTGGGCTCAACACTCGGATATGCCACGGGAGCTTTCGTCGCGGAGCACTAAGCGGCATCGCAGTGCATGCGATGCCACTAACGGCATCTCGCGGGCTGGCGGAGGGTGTCCTGAATTCCGTTGGAGGTTGAGCGACGGTTCTCTGACCCGATTCGGATAGAATCGGGTTGGAAAAATCTCAAGCAAAGGAGAACCGTCGTGGAAAAAGGATATCACGTTGTCCGCAAG
>JBOGNC010000366.1:0-3246 GCA_050747045.1 Candidatus Acidiferrales bacterium
AATCAGGCGTACACCATCCGCACCGGGATTCGTTCCGTTCACTACTAACCCTTTGGAACGGAGCTGCGGTGCTTCGTGATGATTTCATCCACGATGCCGTACGCCTTCGCCTGGTCGGCGGTCATGATGAAGTCGCGCTCCACGTCCCGTTCAATTTTCTCAACCTCCTGGCCCGTGTGATGCGCCAGCAATTTGTTGATCGACGTGCGGGTCCGGATGATTTCCTTGGCGTGAATGTCGATATCGGTGGCTTGCCCGGAAAGTCCAGACATCCACGGCTGATGAATCAATACGCGCGAATTCGGCAGTGCGTAGCGCTTGCCGGTCGTTCCAGCAGCTAGCAAAAGCGCCGCGATCGATGCCGATTGCCCGATGCAGTAGGTGACCACGTCAGGCCGAACGAATTGCATCGTGTCGTAAATCGCCATTCCCGCCGAAATCGATCCGCCCGGTGAATTGATATACACCGAAATGTCCTTCTCCGGATCCTCGGATTCCAGGAACAGCAGCTGCGCCGTCACCAGATTAGCCACATGATCGTCGATCGGCGTCCCAATGAAGATGATGTGATCTTTTAGCAGCCGGGAGTAGATGTCGTAAGCGCGCTCGCCGCGGTTGGTCTGTTCGACCACCATCGGAACAAGTGTTGTGGCACGCGGAGCTGCGTCGTCAGATAGCTTCATCGGGAGTATCGTTGTGCGCTGAGGTGACCCGAATCACTTTTCACCTTTGGCTGTCTTTTCGATTCGGGCCGTGCGGTAGAGCCAGTCGATCGTTTTGTCACTGCGCAATTTCGATTTAATCCTATCGAGCGCGTCCTGCTTTGTCAAGCGAGCGCGCAGTGATGTTGCCGATTCTCCACTGCGTTCCGCCACAGCGGCAAGTTCTTTGTCCAACTCTTCGTCGTTGATTTCGATTTTTTCCTCGGAGGCAACCCGATCGAGCAGTAATTCAGCTTTCACGTCCGCCATTGCGCGGTCATGCTGCCGCCTCCGCATCGCCACCCAGTCCACATTCACAGCGCGCGGATCCACTCCCTGCGCCGCCAGCGAACGCACCGCGCGATCCAGACGCGTATCCATCTGGCTTTCCACCAGGGCTTCGGGCACCGGAAAATCGTGCTGTTTCACCAGTTCGTCCAGGATTCGCTCCTGCGCCTGCGATTTCTCTTGCTGCTCCTTCGCCGCTTCCATGTTCTCGCGCAGTTTCTTGCGCAGTTCGTCCAGCGTGGAAATCTCGGCCTTTTCCCCCGCTGTTTCCTTCACGAACTCATCGTTCAGCTCCGGCAGCTTCTTCTCTTTTATGCCCTGCACTTCCACCGTGTAGTCGTATGCTTTGCCAGCCAGCTTCGGATCGGGATAATCCGCCGGATATTCTGTCCGGAACTTCTTCGTTTCGCCGACATTGACTCCCGTCAAGTTTTCGGTAAAGCTCGCCAGCGTTTCTTCCGAACCCAAGTGCACCATTAGATTGTCCGCTTGTACCGGCTCGCCGCCCTCAACGGGCGTTCCAATCAGCTTGATTGAGACGGAATCGTCATTCTGTGCCGAGCGCCCTTCCACCGGCACGTACACCGCCGCTCGCTCGCGCATTTCTTCGATTGCCTTGTCCACCTGCGCGTCGCCGACTTCGATTTCATCCACCTGAACGGTCAAATTTTTGTAGTCGCCGAGCTCAAATTCTGGAAGCACCTCAAAGACCGCCCGGAATTTCAGCGGCTCACCGTCCTTAAACTCCACCTTATCTACTTCTGGGCGGGTCACCGGCACCATCTTCTTTTCGTCTAGCGCTTTCTCCAGATATTCCGGCACCAGCGATTGCAGCACCTCGCCTTGAATATCGTCGGCGAATCGCCGTCGCACCAGCGCCACGGGCGCTTTGCCCGGACGGAATCCCGGCACGCGCGCCACGCGAGCGATATCGCGCGCCACTTTGTCCGTGGCTTTTTGTACGTTCTCCGCAGGTATTTCCAGTTCGATTTCTCGTTTGCAGGTAGCTTCGGTCATGTCGTAGTTAGCTTCGCCAATCAGTGAGGTTCCGGCGGATGCGCGCCGGCCAAAACTCAAACTCCAGCCCGCCTTTCGTCTTGTCGCAACTCGGAAGAGAAGAGCAGGTGGGAAAACTAAGTATAAGGAATTCATGCCAGCGCGTCAACGCGGCCGCAGCGTTTATGGGCGTACGACTGCCCCTCCCGCCTCCGACGGAGACGATGTGTTTTATCGACACAAATTCGAATTTTCTATCATCGCGGACCGTGACAGACATATGATTGGCTCGCAAACAGTAGGGGACTGGCCGCAAAGCGCATCGGTTGTCCACCTCGCGCGCTGCATCAGGATTTCGTCGAGTAAGGCGAGTAAGTTGATCGTGCAACGTTCCGGACCTGCCGCGTTCGCGCGGACCGGCTCTGGTCGATTGCCGAGTCGATCCGAAATGGGCTGCACCTGCAAAGGATTCAATGAAAATTTTACTGTACAACCCTGATAACGGCGTCACTCGGAACTTCATGCCGCATCTTTGGATGTTTTTGCTGCAAGCGCTGACTCCGGCGGGCCATGAAGTGGAATTGATTGATGGCAACGCACAGCCCATGGATGAGGAAAGCATTGCGCGCTACGTGCGTGAACACAATATCGGACTGGTCGGCATCGGAGCGATGACCCGAATGATCGCCAAAGCTTACCGTATGGCTGACGCGGTGCGCGGCGTGGGAGTAAAGGTTGTGATGGGCGGCCCGCACGTGACGGAACTGCCCGATGAAGCGCTTGGGCGCGACGGCGGCCCGCGCCACGCCGACGCGGTCGCTCTCGGAGAAGCCGATGAGACGTGGCCTACAATCGTGGAAGACGCAGCACGGGGAACGCTTAAGGATGTCTACATGCCAGTGGACGACGTTGGAAAGGAGCGCAAACCGCCACTTCGTCCTTATCCGGTGATTCCGTGGGACAAGATCGATCTGGATCAGTTCAACTTGCTTCCGGGCATGTTGCATCCGCTGCTGAAGCGCGTGGGTGCGGGCTGGGGAACGTTTCGGATCGTTCCCGTGGAGTCCGGACGCGGCTGCCCTTACGGATGCGAGTTTTGCACTGTGACGGGTTTTTTTGGCGACTCGATCCGCTTTCGCACCAATGAAAGCGTGGTGAACGAGCTGTTGCTGCTGAAAGCGCGGGCGCGAGAAGAGGGCGGCCAGATTGCCGTATTTTTTATCGACGACAATTTTGCCATAAATGTAAAGCGCACAAAATC
>JBOGNC010000367.1:0-3243 GCA_050747045.1 Candidatus Acidiferrales bacterium
GTTCTTGCTGCACATCCGTCCTCCGCCAAGGCATCGTTCCAGCCCCTCCTGGAACGAAACTCTACCCGCTCCGGTGTAACGGATGTCCTGATACAAACTGTAACGGATGTCCTGAGATCAAACAGCTGAAGCTCTGACCCCCTAAACAGCGGGGTCGAGATCGAAACTGCCTTCGGCTCAACTCCGGCTACGATTTCTCGGCGGCGTCGAAAAGCACTGCCGCACAATTGTCACACCTGCCCGATTCCAGCGTGCTTTTACCCTCTCTCCATGTGATTGGCTTACGGCACGCGGGGCATTGTGGCGCGTATTTATCAATGTTCCTTCTGATCATAAGATGGCAGGCGACGGCGGATATCAGCCAGACTGCTAGAAGCAAAACACAGCCCGCGAGGAATGATCTAGAGTGGTTGTCCTTCGCATGGATGGCGTAGACGAAGTCCACTGCGGCCATTGCCCAGAAAATGCTTATCCATATCCACAAGAGCGGCTTACTTCGCCTCTTAAGAAGATCAAGCGCGGAAGTTAGGTCGCTTTTCGTCAAGAGAGCCTTCCGTCGCGCCGGGAGGCGCTCATAGCTGGTCGATGAAGAGGAAGTAAGAGGAGGACCAAAGGGCAGTGGGGATGGTGCGCTGAGGGTGCGCAGTGAGGATGATTTTGAAAATTTCAGGCTCGTTGGCGAGGGAATCGAGGAAGGCGCCGCCGCGCGCGGAGGAATCGAGTTGCACGAGCGCGAGTTCGCGGAGAGCGTCGTAGATGATTTCGCCTGCGGGCGCTAGCGGCGTGGAAAACGTATGCGTGCGAAATTGCAGGACGGATTGGAGTTCGTAAAAGTGCCAGGCGATGCAGGCGGCGAGAGCGACGGCGCGCTCGAAGCGTTCCGCATATTCGGCGGCTGAGGGTGCGCCAGCGGCGGCGCGAGAAGGGCCGATGAAAGGATCGAGGACGAGCATGACGCGGCGTTCATCCTCGCGCGCAAATTCGCGGACCATTAGCTGACCGGATTTGGCGGAGACTTTCCAATCGACGAAGCGGGCGCTGTCCGTGGATAGATATTTGCGAAGGGAATGCAGCTCGTGGCCGCGTCCGCGAAAGCTGCTGGCGATTTCTCCGCTGAGGAGCGGGAGAATTTCGTAGAACTGGTCGGTGGGTTCGACGCGCGGATAGACGGTGATGGAGATGTCGGACGTAACGCGGCGGGTTTTCTCGAAGAAACCGAATGGGAAACGGGTCCGAATGCCGAAGGCATCCTGGCGGTAGACGCCGCGCTGGTCGAAGCGGAGTTCGACTTTCTGCGTGACCTTACCGCCGCGTCCGAGATACGGGAAAAACACAGGACGGGTAAGGATATGGTTTCCTTCGTCACCGTCCTTGGCTGTTTGGCCGACGACACGAAGAGAGAACGAGGACCAGAAGAGCTTTTCGTTGCGCAGTTCGAGTTCCGCGAGGATCGGCTCGTCGGCGAAGATGTGGTCGGGCAAGTCGAGCTTTAGGCTGATGCCGGTGAGCACCACGCGCGAGAGCACGCCCGAAATCAAAATGCCCGCGAGCGAGCAGGCGAGAATCAAAAAGAGCAGGTTATTCCCGGTGTTGACGGCGGCAAGAACCAGGATGAAAACGGCAGCCAGATAGATGATGCCTTCGCGCGTCAGTCGATAGTCAATCTGATAAGCGATCCAGCGAAGGCTGGTGCGCTTGGCCATGGCTGGGACGATGGTGATGGCGACCCAACCGGCGAGGCCGAGCGCAATTACCGTGGTTACCGCGGCGAGCACGACGCGGCCCTGTTGCGCGGCAGCCGCAGAGACCAAGGCGAAAACCATGGCGACAGCCAGAACCAGCAGCGCTATGGCGAAATTACGCCAAGCAGAGCGTTCGCGCGGACGCAGGAAACGCATCGGGCCCGACGAGGGCTTTGGCGGGATAGCGACGGAGTTCACGCGTTTCCCCGGCGAAAACGAAGCGGACGAAAATCCCCATGCTGGAGCATTGCTAGACCGGAACGCGAGTGGAGTCGATGATTTCGCGCAGGATGGCCTCGGCCTGTTCGGAGCGTTTTTGCGTGGAAACGTAACGCGAGCTGATCACCACGCGATGAGCGAAGACGTGGAGGATCAGGCGCTTAAAATCGTCGGGCAGGCAGTAATCGCGGCCTTCGAGAAAGGCACGGGCTTGTGCGGCGCGATGCAGCATGACCGCGCCTCGCGGGCTGACGCCGAGGCTAAGGTGTTCGCTCTGTCGCGTGCGCTCGACGATCTCCAGCGCGTAGTCGAGCAGACTATCGTCGCATTTCACCTGCGCCACGCTTTCCTGCGCGGCGACCACGTCCGCGGCGTCCATGGTTGGCGCGATTTGATCGACGGCAGCGGCTCCGGAATTGCTACGGATGATTTCCTTTTCACTGGCGCGCGAGGGATAGCCCATGCGGATGCGCATCAGGAAACGGTCAAGCTGCGATTCGGGGAGCGGATAAGTTCCGTGATGCTCGATGGGATTTTGCGTGGCGAGCACCATGAACGGCTTGGGCAGTGGGTTCGTATGGTCATCTACGGTGATCTGCGATTCGCTCATGGCTTCGAGCAGCGCCGACTGCGTTTTCGGGGTGGTGCGGTTTATTTCGTCGGCCACGATGACGTTGGCGAAAATCGGACCGGGCTTGAATTCAAACTCCTGCGTGGCGGGATTGTAAACGCTCACGCCAATCACGTCGCTGGGAAGCAGGTCGGACGTGAACTGAATGCGCTGAAAGGAGCACTGGAACGAGCGCGCCAGGGCTTGCGCGAGAGTGGTTTTGCCGACGCCGGGAACGTCCTCAACCAGCAGGTGGCCGCGCGCTAGCAGCGCGATCAATGCGAGCTGTATCACGTCTTCTTTGCCTTTTACGACGCGCGCGATGGAGCGCTGCAATTCGGCAAAGGGGCCGCTGGTAGAGCGGGCTACGGCGTTGGTGATGGTTTGCAATTCCTCTGGCCTTCTGCAAAAATGATCGGGCCGGCGAGAAACGGCCGGATCGTACTCCAAGCAACCCAGAATAGGGCGATTAGCTCAGTGGTTAGAGCGCTCCCCTCACACGGGAGAGGTCCAAGGTTCAAGTCCTTGATCGCCCACCATGACTTGCACCCGTTGTGCGGGGGCCCTGCTCGCCTACCTTTTGATTCTGCCACGGATCGAGAAGCTGCCTAGAGGCCGTTTGTTAGCGTGTGCCCAAAGCACTCCGGCGCGCTTTGACAAAGTTCAGCGAAA
>JBOGNC010000368.1:0-3177 GCA_050747045.1 Candidatus Acidiferrales bacterium
ACGAGCGCAGCTTCCTCGCGAACGATGAGCCAGGCGATTTCGCGGGCGGTTCGAGCCTTCGGGTCGGCGCGGTAATCGCAGCGGTCTTCAGGAATGCGATCGATCACTTTGCGGGTGGCGGGCGCTTCTTTCTCCCAATACTTGATGAAGAAATCCTTGTAGTCCATGGTGAATGCCTCCGAGCGGGCAGTTGTAAAGTGGTGATGCGCGGACGAATGTAGGCGAATATAAAGCGAAAGTCAAGTGAGGCTTTTCGCGCTCGGCTTGGCGGCTAGACCTCGAGAATCACCGGGAGGATCAGAGGGCGTTTCGAGGTTTGCTTATTGAGGTAGCGTTTCAGATCGACGCGAATTTTTTCCTTGATGACGCTCCAATCCATTTTTTCCTCGTCGGTGGATTGCTCGACGGTGCGGAGGACGACCTGGCGGGCCTCGCTGAGGATGGCCTGGCCATCGTCGCTCGGCAAAAAGCCGCGCGTGACGATTTCGGGCGAGATTTCGATGCGGCCGGTGTGCTTGTCGATGGCGACGATGGGAACGACGACGCCGTCTTCGGAAAGATGCTTGCGGTCGCGGATGACGACGTCTTCGACTTCCTCAAGCGAACCGGAATCGACCATCACGCGACCAGCGGGCACGGGTTCGCGAAGGATGGCGCGGCCATCGGCGGTGAATTCCACAGGATGGCCACTTTCGAGCAAGTGAACCTGCCCGGAAACAGCGCCCATTTGTTCGGCGAGCGCGGCTTGCTGAAAAAGTTGGCGATATTCACCGTGAACGGGGAAGAAATATTTAGGACGAACGAGTTGGAGAAGGATTTTCATCTCTTCCTGGCTGCCGTGGCCGGATACGTGGATGGGAGCGGAGCGTCCGCCCTCGTAATAGACCAGCACGCGGCGGCGGAAGAGATGATCGATCATGCGGAAGATGGCTTTTTCGTTGCCGGGGATGATGCGCGCGGAAAGGATTACGGTGTCGCGCTCGGCGATGCTCATCAGGCGGTGATTATCGACGGCAAGACGCGATAGCGCGGAAAGCGGTTCAGCTTGCGATCCGCTTACCATCACCACGAGTTTTTTCGGATCGAAGGTGCGAATATCCTGTGGACGGACGACGCTGCCGTCCGGCACGCGCAGCTTGCCAAGATCGTGCGCGATTTCGACGTTGTCCACCATGCTGCGGCCCACGAAACCAACTTTGCGTCCGAGCGACAAGGCGATGTCGATGACCTGCTGAATGCGATGCACGGAACTGGAAAAGCAGGAGACAACGATTTTTTCTGGTGCGGCGCGGAAAAGCTCCTCCAAGCGAACGACAACGGCGCGTTCGGAGGGCGTGAAGCCGGGCCGCTCGACGTTGGTGCTGTCGGCGAAGAGAGCGAGGACGCCTTCCTGTCCATAGCGGGCAAAGGCGTGAAGATCGAAAGGTTTTCCATCAACGGGCGTAGGGTCGATTTTGTAATCGCCGGTGTGGATTACGGTGCCGAGGGGAGTGCGAATGGCAAGCGCAACGCAGTCGATGGTGCTGTGAGTGACGTTGAGATACTCGATGCGAAACGGGCCGAGCGTGGTGGTATCGCCTGCCGCCACTTCGTGGAGCTTGGCGGAATCGAGCAGAGCATGTTCCTCGAGTTTCTTACGGACGAGCGCCAGAGTGAATTCGGTGCCGTAAATGGGAACGTTGAGATCGCCGAGGATGTAGGGAACGGCGCCGATGTGGTCCTCGTGCCCGTGCGTGAGGATGATGGCGCGGACCATGTGCTTGTTCTGCTTGAGATAGGTGATGTCCGGGATGACGATGTCTACGCCGAGAAGTTCTTGCTCAGGGAACATCAGGCCTGCGTCGATGACGATGATGTCGTCGCCATAACGCAGCGCCATCATATTCATACCAAATTCGCCAAGGCCGCCCAGAGGAATGGCCCAAAGTGAGGTTTTGCTCACGGTTTTCTACCGATCTCGCCCCATCTCAAAACTAAGGATGTGCAGTGGATGTTTCGAGGCTTTCACGATGCCGGGCCAACGCGCGATCACGCGCGGCAGTAAAGGCAATCGTATCATAAATGGCATTCGCGCGCGCCAGCCGGAACAGTCTGCCACTACCGAACCTTGGAAGGCGGCGGTACTCGCAAAAACGAGCGGTCCTCATATAAAATCAAACGAAATGAGAAGAATCGCGATTTTGGGATGCACGGGATCGATCGGCAGGCAATGCTTGCAGGTGGTGGATGCGTTGCCGGGGCGATTCGAAGTGGTGTCGATGGCCGCCGGGTCGAACGTGGCGCTGGTGGCCGAACAAGTGAAGCGGCACCGGCCGAAAGTTGTGTCGGTTGGCACCGAAGCGGCGGCGAAAGATCTGCGCGCGGCGCTGGCCGCAGCGCGACCAGGTGATAGCCGGCCTTCACATAACCGTGCGCTGCCCGAAATTTTATTTGGCGCGGAAGGCATCGAGCACGTCGCGACGCATCCGGAAGCAGAAATCGTGGTATCGGCGGCGGTGGGAGTGGTTGGATTGCCGGCGACGTATAAGGCGATCCTGCAGGGCAAGAATATCGCGCTGGCCAACAAGGAAGTGCTGGTTGCGGGCGGCGAGCTGATAATGCCGGCGGTGGAGCGGCATGGCGTGGCGCTACTGCCCGTAGATAGTGAGCACAACGCGATACATCAATGTTTGCGCGGAGGCGAGCGCGGAGAAGTGAAACGGCTGGTCCTGACGGCATCAGGCGGGCCGTTTCGCAAGGCGCCGATTTCGGAGCTTGAGAATGTGACGCCGGAGCAGGCTCTGGCGCACCCGAACTGGAAGATGGGCGAGCGGATTACTATCGACTCGGCGACGCTGATGAACAAAGGTTTTGAGGTGATCGAGGCGCGATGGCTGTTTGGGATGCCTCTGGAAAAAATTCGGGTGGTGATTCATCCGCAGTCGACGGTGCACTCCATGGTGGAATATGTGGACGGTTCGGTTCTGGCGCAACTGGGCCCGACCGACATGAGGATGCCCATTCAGTACGCGCTAACTTATCCCGAGCGGGTAGCATCAAATGAATGCGCCCTAGATTGGTCCACCCTGAGAAGACTCGATTTCGAGGAAGTGCCTGCCGGGAAGTTTCCGTGCGTGGAACTGGCGCGCGAGGCGCTGCGGCAGGGAGGTCTTTTTCCGTGCGCTCTGAATGCGGCGG
>JBOGNC010000369.1:0-3169 GCA_050747045.1 Candidatus Acidiferrales bacterium
TCACCTGTACCAAACCTGTCCCTCTGACCAGTAGCATTCCCTTCCAGATTTGCTATGTTCGATCTGTAGTCATGTGTGCCGACGGACAATTCGTCACCAAGCCGACCGGTTCCAACCGGAGGGAGAGATCTGCCTCTCGTTGCAACCTTTCGCGCAGATCCACCCGCGCGAATACTTCGCTTTTTCTTCGCAGCCATGCCGTGCGATTCGCCTCCGAAGGGCGGAACGGTCAATCGACCTTCAGCGCACGTAAGTTACTGAAAACAAAAGATCGCGCACTCGCAAGGGCGGAACGTCCCGGTGCACGCGAAAATCGCCAAAAGCTGGCGGCAGTGAAACGCCTAACGCAGCGCGCCGAGCTGCTTTTCGGCTTGATGCATCGCTTCGTAAATCTGATCGAAAGATTCGATGGCGAAGAGTTTCGTGTGGATGCGATCAACTCGCACCGGGGTATTCAGCACGTCTTCGAGGCGAAAATCGGCGATCTCACACCCGCCGTCGAGCACGTTGGTGCACTCGCCCTGCGAACTGATCACCCCGCTCCCGTAAACTTTCACTTCCGCGCCCTCCCGGATCAGCCCGAATTCGACGGTGTACCAGAAGAGCCGCCCGATGCGCTCCAGCAGCGCGTGATCGCTCAGCGCCGCGCACACCGCCCCGTAGTGTTGCAAAAAATCCGCGAACACTTTGTGCGCGTGCATCGGCACGTGCCCGAACACGTCGTGAAAAATATCCGGCTCGGGGGTGTAATCCAGCGAATTGCGCGGACGGATTCGAGTGGTGGTGGGAAACATGCGCGCGGCGAGCATTTCGAAGAACGCTTCGCCCGGCAAAAAACCGCTCACCGCCGTGGCGCTCCATCCCGTGCGCGGTTTCAGCCGCGCCGAAATCGCCGTCAAGTTCGGCAGCCGGTCATCCTCCAGCCCGATAATCGAATAGCCTTCCAGATATTCGCGGCACGCCGCCGCGTCAATCTGCGGACGCCGCCGCCGCACCAGCTCCGCCCAGATCTCATGCTGCTCAGGCGTGTACTCTTCGTATTTCTGCTCGATCAAATACAGCGCTGCAGCGGCCAGTTGCATCGTTCACTTTCTATCGGCCAGTCCGATCCTATCGCTCAAAGATTCAAATGATCGTATCGCGCCGCTGTTGCCAGTTCCCTGCTGCGCGCCAGCCGCGCGGAAATTCGCTGAGCCGATGCTGGATTCGACCAGCGCCCCGGAATCGCCAGCCCGCAATCAGGGCAGGAGCCGCGACGCAACCTGTTCTCCTGCACATCGTGCCACGACCGCTTGACCAGAAGCGCCTTGCACGATGGGCAAGACGTATGCGCCCCGTCGCTATAAATATTCCCTTCGTAAACGTAGTGCAGCCCCACTTCCAGCGCCGCTGCGCGAGCCGCATGAAGCGTTTCCGGAGGCGTTCGCGGTTTATCGCGCAGCTTGAAATCGGGATGGAACGCTGTGAAATGCAGTGGCACGTCCGGTCCCAGATGCTCAAGCACCCATTCGGCCAGCTCGCGCGTTTCCGACGGAGCATCGTTCAGCGTGGGAATAATCAAGTTGGTGATCTCGAACCAAACGTTCGTCTCGTTCTTCAGCCACTCGAGCGTTTCCAGTACCGGCTTCAGATGCGTCAGCGTCACGCGCCCGTAGAAATTCTCGGTAAATCCCTTCAGGTCGATATTCGCTGCGTCGATGTGATCGTAGATATCGTGAAACGCCTCGCGCGTGATGTATCCGTTCGACACCATCACCGTTCTCAGCCCGTATTCCTTCGCCGCCCGGCAAATGTCGATCACGTACTCGCCCCAAATGGTTGGTTCGTTGTAGGTAAACGCAATTGACGGGCATCCGTTGCGGATCGCCAAAAGCACCACGTCTTCCGGAGGAATATGCGCAGAGCCCACTTGATCGGCGCGCGATTTCGAAATGTCCCAGTTCTGGCAGAAGAAGCAGCCCATGTTGCAGCCGGCCGTGCCCAAGGAAAACACGCGTGTGCCCGGCAGAAAATGATTCAGCGGTTTTTTCTCGATGGGATCGACCTGCAGCGCGGCTGGACGCGCGTAGCCGAGGTTATAAAGCTTCCCTCCCTCGTTCGCGCGAATGAAACAGAACCCGGCTTGCCCATCGCCAATGTGGCAGTGCCGCGGGCACAAGTAGCAGTGGACTTTGCCGTTGGGCTCCGCTTCCCACCAGCGAGCCTCGTGCAGATCCTCCGCCTTTTGCGTCACCTGGGGTTTACTCATGCAAATGCCTCATGCTTTCACCGCTTACCGCGATTATACGCCGACCCTTGCACCCGCGCGTGATTGCGTTACCTGGGCGCGATCCGCTCGCTGCCGCAAGATCATCAAAATCCGCGGGGATCCCCAAACATAGTTCTCGCCGCAGCCGCTTAGGCGATCTTCTTCGCTTCGCTCAACCGGTGTGCGGTCCTGGATTAAGGGGGCACCGCGCGAAACAAAAAAGGCCGCACTCGCGATTGGCGAATGCGGCCTTTGAACTTTAATCCTGGCGGCGACCTACGTTCCCGCGCCGTTTCCAGCGCAGTATCATCGGCCCGGCGAGGCTTAACTTCCGTGTTCGGGATGGGAACGGGTGTGACCCTCGCGGTAAGACCACCAGGAAACTGGAAATCGAAGCTTACATGCCCATGAGCTTCGATGAGCAACTGAAGGAAGTGGCGTAAACCGCTAATTTTGCTTGAGAATAGCGCGATGGGAAAGCGACTCACTCCACACGCAATCGCTCGGAAGCGAAAACGCGTTGGGTAAGTTTATGGTCAAGCCGAACGGCCGATTAGTACGGGTTAGCTACACGCATTGCTGCGCTTCCACCTCCCGCCTATCAAAGTCGTAGTCTTCGACTGGCCTTCTTAGGGGACCGCAGCCCCCTTGGGAAACCTTATCTTGAGGCGAGCTTCTCGCTTAGATGCTTTCAGCGATTATCTCTTCCAGACTTCGCTACCGAGCTATGCCACGGGCGTGACAACTCGATCACAAGAGGTCTGTTCATCCCGGTCCTCTCGTACTAGGGACAACTCCTCTCAAGTTTCCTGCGCCCACACCAGATAGGGACCGAACTGTCTCGCGACGTTCTGAACCCAGCTCACGTACCGCTTTAATAGGCGAACAGCCTAACCCTTGGGACCTTCTACAGCCCCAGGA
>JBOGNC010000370.1:0-3145 GCA_050747045.1 Candidatus Acidiferrales bacterium
GTTGACCTCTTCGAGGCCGATTTTCCAGAAGGCAAGACGATACGGCTGCGCAGCGAGAATGCGATCGAGTTGCAAGAGCGTGGAAGTATTTTCCTGCGAGCCATTGATGCTGTGCATCACGGACTCAACGGCCTGGCGGACTTCCGGCACGGATTGGCAGAGCTGCCATAGACGCTGTTTGATTGCGGCGGAATCGGTGATGCGGCGCTGGCGTTCTTCACGTGCGGTGTGCCAATACGGAGGCAAACCGCGAACGAGCTCCAGAAGCGCGGAAATGGCGCCAGATTCGTCACCGTCGACAGTTTGGCGCTGGGCGAGGAGTTCGGCGATGCCGACGATTACGGGTTCGTAGGATTTCGGGTCGAGCGGGAAACGATGATCAAAATATTGGATGAAGAATCCGGAATCGTCGAGGCGCAGAGCGAGTTCGCAATTTTCGAGAACGTTGCCGTAGAGATCGCCGAGAAAAGGCAAGAGCACGCGATTGTCTTGCAGGAAAGCGGCTTTGGTGGTGGCGGGATGCCAGTCGATATCGAAGTAATCAGCGTAGCTGGAGCTGGGCCCGTTTTCGAGGACGTCCATCCACCAGGGATTATCGTCGCTGGCGGCCATGTGGTTGGGAACGATGTCGAGGAGCAGGCCCATCGAGTAGTTCTTCAAGCGATCGGAAAATTCATCAAAATCGCGTTCGGTGCCGAGTTCCGAGCTGACGCGGCGAGGATCGGCAACGTCGTAACCGTGCAGGCTGCCTTTGCGCGCCTGAAAGCGAGGCGAGGCATAGAGGTCGGTGATGCCAAGGTCGTGGAGATAAGGAACGACTTCGCGCGCATCGTTGAAGCGAAATTGAAGATTGAATTGAATGCGATACGTGGAGATGGGGACGCGCATTGCCATCTTCACCCCACGCGCACGCGCAATTTTTCTCCGAGAGCGAGAAAGGCGGCCGTCCATTCCTTGGCGCCGGCATCGCCCTGCGCGGCGCGGGTTACGTATCCAGGGTAGATTTCTTGCAGCAACTTGAAGAATATGTTCTGCGCGGTGGAGAACTCGACCAGAAAGGGAAAGGCGGCAGCAAGACTGGCGGCGTCGCTTAGCGCTTGCAACTGCACGATATTGTCGGGCTGGTCGAACCACTTTCGCGCCAGGCGTTCGACGGCGCCCCGCATGGCGAATTCGAGGGTCTGAGCATCGAGCGAAATGCCGGTGCGTTTGGTTTCGTCCAGCAGCGCGTGAACGTGATCGAGATCGAGAGTCTCGGCCTCGAGTTCGCGGCGCAGTTGAGAATTTAGCGTGAATTCGGCGGCGATCTGGAAACGGCGTGGCGGCGGAATCTTGAGATCGGCCATGAAGCGCATCATGGGCGCGTAATGATCGAAGAGCTGGCGATAAGAGGTTTCCGCTTCCTCAAGCGCTTGATTGAGGATGAGGCGCAGGATGCGGCGCTGTTCATCGCGGAAGAGAAGGCGCAGGCTGAAACTGCCGGAGCCAAAGCCACGATCCACGATGCGGAGGATTTCCGGCAGATCGCCGCGTTCGAACACGTCGGCAATTTCTGAACAGAGAGCCTCATAGGATTGTTCGCCCTGGAACTGACGGACACCTCCGCTGATGTTGTGGTCGCCAAGATGAAGAACGCCGAAGCTGACGTGTTCGGAATCGAGGACGATTTCCGAACGGACGATGGCGCGTCCGATAGCGAGACGCATTCTTCCGGCGGACAGGAGGCGGTAATCGATGCGGGTGACCCCGAAACAGTAGATGGTGCTCTCGGTGGGATACGACTCGAACAGCGAGCTGATGGCGTAGTGCGCGCCAACGGTTTCGAGATCAACCATCGCCGACTTGACGAAGTCTTCGAAAATCGCTTTCCCGTCGGGGGGTTGCGCAAGATTGGATTTGGCCTTGGCGAGACGATCGAGAAATTGCGATTCGAGCCCGTCACCGAAAACCTGCTGGTTGAGCTGCAGGGCGCGACTGGCGTATTGAATCACCTGGACGGTTTCGATGCCGGAAAGTTCATCGAAAAACCAACCGCAACTGGTGAACATAAGCAAAGCGTGGCGCTGTATTTCAAGGAGCTTTAAGGCGTTGATGCGCGCGGCATCGTCAAGTGGGTGCCCGGATTCGGCGGAAAGATATGCGTCAATGCTTTCCGGTGAGCGGTTGAGGATGACATCGATGTATTTGTCGCGTGCTCGCCAGGGGTCGGAGAAAAATTCACGGCCCTTTTGCTCGTAATGGGGCGCAAGCTGGTCGCGCAGCCAATCCAACGATTCGCGAAGCGGCGCGCGCCATTGCTGGTTCCAGCCGGGATGCATTCCGGAATTGCAGCCGCAATCGGAGCGCCAGCGGTCCACACCGTGGACGCAACTCCATGAAGTGCTTTCCTTAATGCGGACTTCGCGGAAAGGCGGATGACGCTCGAGAAATTCGCCATAGTTGGTCATCTTCGCGATGCCCGTGGTTTCGATGTGCTCGATGGCGTAGGAGAGCGCCATCTCACCGCGCTTGTGATGGTGGCCGTAGGTTTCGCCGTCGGTAGCGATGTGAACGATCTGCGGCCAATCGCGATCGTCCGAAAACGCCTGGGCAAGACGATTGGCGAGATATTCGCCCTTATTGAGAAGGCCTTCAAAGGCCACGGCGCGCGAGATGGGACCGTCGTAGAAAAAAAGCGCCATGGTGCGGCCGGAGCTCAGCGTGATGCGATACGGCATGGATGGATCGATGCTGCCCTCGCTCACGTCCCGCCATCGGGTACCGCCGATGCGGCGCGCGGACCGGGCCTGCGAGGTGGCGAGAATGGTGAATTTAATTCCATGCGCAGCGAGCAGGTCGAGAGATTCGAGGTCCACCGCCGTTTCGGCGAGCCACATTCCCTCTGGCATGCGGCCAAAGCGCTGCTCGAAATCGCAGATGCCCCACACGATCTGGGTTCCTTTGTCGCGGCGATTGGCGAGCGGCATGATCATGTGGTTGTAAACCTGAGCGATGGCCGAACCGTGGCCGGAATACAGCGCTTGGCTCATTTTGTCCGCAGCGAGAATCGCTTCGTACACTTCCGGTGATTTGTCGGCGAGCCAGGAGAGAAGAGTGGGGCCGAAATTGAAGCTGATTTTCGAGTAGTTGTTGACGATGCGAACGA
>JBOGNC010000371.1:0-3137 GCA_050747045.1 Candidatus Acidiferrales bacterium
GCAGCACACCGACGAAGCGCTCGCCGCTAGTTTCGATCATCACCGTGTAGCCATTGCCCAAAAGCTTTTCCGCGAGAGCCGGCGTGTCTTTTTGCAGCAGGGGCTCGCCGCCGGTAATTTCGACGAGTGGCAATCGACATTCGCCTTCACCCGCCAGTGAGCGGACCTGCGCCATCACTTCGTCCAAAGTAAACGGCCGCCCGCCGTGAAACGCGTATTCGGTGTCGCACCAGACGCAGCGAAGGTTACAACCGGTGAGCCGCACAAAAATGCAGGGCAGCCCGGCGCGCGTACCTTCACCCTGAATGGATTTGAAGATTTCAGTGATGACCATTCGAGACGCTCGCAAAAAACCTATAGAACGCGCAAAGGGAGACCGCGGTTACGGCCGGTATGTGGCCGCGGTAGTCTCCGTCTCCCAAACGGTAATGCTGGAGATCCCCGCGCTATTCGGCGAAGCGGGAAGCTGCCGCGACGCTCGATCGTATATATGGCGCGCCAGATTTTCCGCCGAAGGATTGATCGTATCGAACGGCGCAAGCTCGTTGAGGTATTTATGATCCAGCGAAGCGATGATCGACCGGATCACTTGCTTGAGATTGACGAAATCGTAGAGCAACCCCGTGGAATCGAGCTCCTTGCCGGCCAGGACGACGCGAATCTTATAATTGTGGCCGTGGAGATCTTCGCACTTGCCTTTGTAATTGCGCAGATTATGCGCGGCAGCAAATGTCTCTTCGACGCTGACTTCGTACATGGAACTTCCCCTTACTCCACCCTGGAACCGGTCAATTGGCGCACGCTTCCCGCCGCGCACCGCTCATTCGGGATGGTGCTCCATGAAGCGCGCAACTTCAGCGAGATCCTGCGTGACAGCGTAAGCGGGCAGCGACTCGATGAAAATTTTACCATATTGCATGCGCCGGATGCGGTTGTCGAGAATGGAAAGGATGCCGCGGTCGGACTTGGAGCGAATCAATCGGCCAAAGCCCTGCTTGAGCGCCAGCACGGCTTCGGGGACTTGATATTCGGCGAAGGCGTTGCGGCCATCGTCCATAAGCGCGCGGACACGGGCGGCGACGATCGGGTCGCTGGGCACCGCGAACGGGAGCTTGTCAATGATCACGCACGAAAGCTGCGAGCCGGGTACGTCCACGCCCTGCCAGAAGCTGGATGTGGCAAACAGAACTGCGTTGGGAGTAGTGCGAAAGCGGTCGAGCAGAGCGGAGCGAGGCGCAGTCCCTTGCAGCAGCAACGGGAACGAGACGCGGGTCGAAATGCGCTCGAAGACTTCCCTCATTTGCGCATAGCTGGTGAACAAACAAAACGCGCGGCCTTGCGAAATTTCCAGCAGGCGCTCGATTTCGCGCGCGGCGCAGGCGGCGAAGGATGGATTGCGCACGTCGGGCATTTCGCCGGGAATGTAGAGGAGCGCTTGCGAGGAATAGTCAAATTCCCCGGGCAGAACGGATTCGGCGGATGGCAGCACGCCCAGGCGCTGCTTCAGGTAGTCGAAACGGCCCTCAACGGCCAACGTGGCGGACGTGAGGATCACAGTGTCGAACTGCTCGAACAGCTTTTCGCGCAGGATTTCGCTCACGTCGATGGGAGTGGCTGCAAGAAACACCCCGCGGCCGCGGCGCTCGTACCAGTAGACGTAGCTTTTCTCCTCGCTTTCGAGAAGGAACGACAGTTCGCGGCGCATTTCGGCGGCGCGGCGCGCGAGAACGATCACTTCGTCGGGCTTTGGCGAGAGCGCAGACAATTCCGTTTCGATGCGCTTCACCGCGGCGCAGAGCTCGTCGAAATTTTCGCGGTTTTGCTCCAAAAACGACTTGCGCTCGGCGGGACCGAAGGGATAGCGGCCCTCACGCTCTGGAAAACGCTCGAAAAATGCGCGGGCGCGCTCGCGAACGCGCGACACGTTGCGGCGCACGGCCGGCGAATCAATACGCAGGACGCGCAGCATGGATTCCGTATCGCGCGAAAGCTCCTCGAAACGGTAGCTCGAAAGCTGCCGGCCGAAATAGTCGCTGGCCACGTCTTCGATTTCGTGTGCTTCGTCGAAGACCACGGCGGAATATTCAGGCAGGATGGAGCCGAAATCGTCCTGACGAATGGCGAGATCGGCGAAGAATAGATGGTGATTTACGATGATGAGATCGGCTTCCTGAGCGCGCTGGTGCATCGCGGTGATGAAGCAGCGGTTAAACTCAGAGCATTTCTGGCCGGAGCAGAGGTCGCTGCGGGCGTCGATGCGGTTCCAGAGCTCGGCATCGTCGGGCAGAAATGTGAGCTCGCTGCGATCGCCGGTGGCGGTGACTTTCTCCCAATCGCGAATCTGCGCGAACCAGTCGATCTCGTCGATGCCCTTCAGAACCGGCTGGCCCTCCATTTGATGAACCTTCTGGCGGCAGAGGAAATTGGCGCGGCCCTTCATCAGCGCCGCTTTCAGATTGGGCGCAAAATGCTTTTGCAAGAAGGGGACGTCTTTTTGAAAGAGCTGTTCCTGCAGCGATTTTGTGGCGGTGGAAATCACCACGCGGCGGCCGCTACGGATGGCGGGAATCAGATAGGCGAGTGTTTTACCCGTGCCTGTGCCGGCCTCAACGATCACGTGCTGGTGCTTCTCGAACGCATTTTCGGCGAGCCTGGCCATGGCCAGCTGTGAGGCGCGAAACTCGTAGCCAGGGTGCCGTTTCTCGAGATGGCCACCCGGAGCGAAAATGCCCTCGACGGTAAGTTCGGCGGGTTTTTCTTCAGCGGCTTTCTTAGCCATGAACGATTCGGACGCTCGCGAGCGCAGCAAGACAGGAAGCTAAAATATCACAGCATACGACGGCGAATCTCGGGATCGCCGTGTGCACGCTAGAAGTTCGCCTTCGATTCGCGGGAAGCTTTCTCCAGAATGCCGGCCCAGTGCGAGAGGTGATTCAGGGATTTTGCGTGCGTGTGGTCGAGTTGCAGTGGAGTGATGGAAACGGCGCCGTCACGAATTGCGGCGTGGTCGGTATCGGGCTCGATATCTTCGACCACTTTTTGTTCGCTGAGCCAAAAATAGCGGCGGCCGCGCGGGTCGGCGCCGGGTTGCAGCAGATTGCGCGTGATCTTGGACGATTGCCGCGTGAAGCGCACCG
>JBOGNC010000372.1:0-3103 GCA_050747045.1 Candidatus Acidiferrales bacterium
CAGAAAGCTGCCTGGCGGTGCTGCGGCAACGCACCGTTGCGCGCGAGCTTGTCGAGGAACTTGTGGAATTGCAGAAACAAATCGATTCGAAGCTCCCGTTAGACGAAATCATGAAGCTGCAAGCGCGCCGGCAGGAATTGCAGCGCAAGCTGGTCGGCCGCTGATATGCCGGAAAATTTGCCTTCCATCGTAATCGTCGGGCGGCCCAACGTAGGGAAATCTACGTTGTTCAACCGGCTTACCGGCACGCGGCGCTCGATCGTCACCAATGAGCCCGGCATCACGCGCGACCGCATTTATGGCGTCGCGAATTGGGACGGTCGCGCGTTTGAAGTTGTCGATACCGGCGGAATCGTGCCGGAGGAAAAAGCCGGAATTCCCGGCGAAATATTGCGCCAGGCGCGCGTGGCAATTGAAAACGCGGCACGTATTGTGCAGGTAGTCGATGGCCGCACCGGGCCCATTCCGCTTGACGCCGAATTAGCGCAACTGCTTCGTCGCGCCGGGAAACCTCCTATCTTAGCGGTCAATAAAGTGGACTCTCCGCAGCAGGCACAGCTCGCCGCGCCGTTCTACGAATTGAGCCGTGAAGTGTTTCCGGTTTCCGCCGAGCATGGGTTTGGCGTGGACACACTGCTCGACGCCCTCACCAACGATATTCCAGTGGGGGAGTCCGCCGCGCGTGAGCCGGACATCAATATCGCAATCATCGGACGGCCGAATGTCGGCAAGTCAACGTTGCTCAACCAACTGGTTGGCGCCGAGCGTTCCATCGTTTCGTCGGAGCCGGGAACCACACGCGACATGGTCGATACGATCGTCGAACACAACGGCAAATCGTATCGCTTCCTCGATACCGCCGGCATTCGCCGCAAGGGCAAAACCAAGCTCATTGCCGAAAAGCTGAGCGTCATCATGGCGCGGCAGCATCTGGAGCGCGCGGACGTGGCGCTGCTGGTCGCTGATGCTTCGGTCGGCGTTACATCGCATGACGCGACCATTGCGAGCTACGCCGAGCAATCCGGCCGCTCCGTGATCATCGTGATGAATAAGTGGGATCTAGCGCTGAAAGCCGCGCAACACAACGCCGAGAAGAAAAAATCCGCCGCCGGGAAAGCTCCTTCGACGAGCCCAGAGAAGCTTTTATCTGACTACGAGCCGCTGGTTCGCGAAAAATTCAAATTTCTGTCCTACGCGCCGATCGTCTTTCTCTCCGCGGTCACCGGCCAGCGCATCGGAAAACTCTTTGCCACCATCGATCGGGTGGCCGAAGCTCGCTGGCGCCGGATTTCCACCGGAGAGCTGAATCGCTGGCTGGCAGGCGTGGATTTGGACCGTGGCACATCGCCCGCGAGCCGCAAGGTGAAGATTTACTACCTCACGCAAGCCAAGGCCGCTCCGCCCACGTTCGTGCTCTTCACCAACCAGACCAAGCCGCTGCATTTCAGCTACCAGCGTTTTCTCGAAAATCGCCTCCGCGCCGCTTTCGACTTTACCGGCGCGCCGATTCGCTTCACGCAGCGCCTGAAGAAGCGCGACTCTAGCCGCCGCGCGCGCCCTGAACTGGAGCGGTAAAGAGCCGCACGGTGGCCTTGTGAAGCTTCACAAAGCCCTCAGCGCGATCGGATTCAGTTTCCCATACCCAACGGTCAAGCAACGTCGCCCGACTGTCCCGCGACGCCCTGGGCCGAAATCTCAGTTTGGTGTTCGTTCATTTGCCAGCGTGCGTTGCTCAACGATCTTTGTGTTGCGTAAGCCCCAAACAGCCCGCCACTAGCTGTGCGAGAATGCTTCCCAGAGTAGCGAACCTCCTAGGGGTTGACATGGCGCAAAATCCGCCTAGGATACGAAGCAGACATGGCCAGCGCGGCACAAGCGGCGTCCGATATTCCCGATAAGAGCCTTTTCCGCATCGGCGAAGTCAGCCGTTTGACCGGAACGAAGGCCTTCGTCCTGCGTTTCTGGGAGTCTGAGTTCCCCACGCTGCAGCCCGTCAAGAGTCCCACAGGCCAGCGCCTGTATCGCCGCGAGGACATCGAAACTGTCTTTGAAATCAAGCGCCTGCTTTACGAAGAAGGCTTCACCATCGCCGGCGCCCGCAAACATCTCGCCGAGCGCAACGGCTCCAGTAGTAACGGCGCGCCCATCTCGGAAGCTCCCTCGCGATCCGTGGCGGAATTCGCCGCGCCGCCGCGTCGCGAGCCTGCCTCGCGTTCCTATCGAAAATTTCTTCTCGACCTCCACGACGAACTCCGCGCCGTCTTGACCCTTCTCGAACGCGAGTGATACGCTGATTGCCAGCTCCTGTGAGCTAATCGGTCGGGACGTGGCGCAGCCTGGTAGCGCGCACGCTTGGGGTGCGTGAGGTCGCTGGTTCAAATCCAGTCGTCCCGACCATCTCACTCGGCGCTGAAAGTACCAACAGCCGCGGCATTCAACCGATAGCCGTTACCCGCAGCGGAAGTTTCATGCCGAATATTTTAGTCACCAACGACGATGGCATTCACGCCCCCGGCCTGCGCGCGCTCGCCGCGGCCATGGGCGAAATGGGCACGGTCACAGTTGTCGCGCCATCTCACGAACGCAGCGCTTCCGCGCAATCCCTCACGCTGCGCCGGCCGATTTACTGCGATCAAATTGCCGAGCGGGAATACTCTGTGGAGGGCACTCCCGCGGACGCCATGATTCTCGCGTTTCATACGCTGCTCAGCGAAAAGCCGGACGTGGTCCTCTCCGGCATCAATCCCGGCGGCAACGTCGGCGAAAATATCTATTATTCCGGCACAGTCGGCGCCGCGATGGAAGCTGCTGTTAACGGCGTGCCGGCTATTGCCATCTCGATTGCGTATCGCGGACTGCCGTTCGATTTCGCACCCGCCGCGCAATTCGCAAAAGATTTGCTGCCCGTCGTTTTGCAAGACGGCCTGCCATCCGGCGTGATGCTCAACGTGAACATCCCGCAGGATTGGTCCGGCACGGTGCGCTTCACGCGGCAATCGTCCAAGATCACGCGCAATCTGCTGCAACCCGGCGCCGACCCGCGCGGCCGCCGCTATTTTTGGCTCAGCGAACAAAAAGTGGTCGAAGATATCGAGCCCGATAC
>JBOGNC010000373.1:0-3086 GCA_050747045.1 Candidatus Acidiferrales bacterium
TGCCGCACTCTTCGCGAATTTTGCGAAGGGTGCGGATTTTCTCTTGAACTTCGTTTTACGATTTTGCATTCGTGGGTGTGAATAAAATGTTTTCGCGATTCCGAATTGTGGCCTCCCGCATCCGCGGATTGTTCTCCTCTCGCCACCTCGACGCCGACTTCCAGCAGGAGCTCGCCTCCCACCTCGCCATGCTCGAAGAAGAAAACCTTCGCCGCGGCCTTCCTCCCGGCGAAGCTCGCCGCCAGGCTCGTCTTCGCCTCGGTGCGGACGCCCCGCTCCGCGAAACGCACCACGATCTCCGCACACTCCCGTGGCTCGAATCCCTCATGCAAGACGTCCGCTTCGGCCTCCGCATTTTGCGCAAGTCCCCCGGCTTCACCGCCGTCGCGATCCTCACCCTAGCTCTGGGGCTCGAAGTAAACACAGCTATCTTCAGTTTGATAAATGGATTTCTGCTGCGTCCCTTGCCCGTTGCCCACCCGGAGCAGATTGTGGCACTCGCGGTACAAGCGAACGACTCGCCGGCGGGCGCTCTCGGCCTCTCATACCCCGAGTTTCTTGATTTTCGTGAAAAGGATCGCGCTTTCTCGGACGTGTTCGCAAACGTGCTGAGCACCGTTTCCCTGCAAGCAAACGAGAAGACGGATCAAATGCCGATTTCTTATGTGTCTTCAAACTTCTTCACCGCGCTCGGTCTGCGACCCGTGCTTGGCAGACTGATTGCCGCTGGCGATGGCGAGGATCCGGGCCAGACACCTGCGCTGATCCTAAGCTATTCATTCTGGAAGGGGCGATTCGGCGGCGATCCAAGTATTATCAACGAGCAAGTCCGCGTTAACGGAAACGCGGCGACTGTCATTGGAGTAGCGCCGAAAAGCTTTCACGGAATGTTCTCGCCGTTCGAAATGGATGGCTACCTGCCCTTGGCCTCGCTGCCACTGGAAGAGTCATCGGAGCGCTTCATGACCGACCGAGGGGCGCGCCGTATTTTGGCGTTCGGGCGGCTCAAGCAACATGTAGGCCTTCGCCAGGCCCAGAGCTCTCTAAACGTAATATCCTCCGAGCTTGCGCGACAGTACCCCGCAACTGATGGCGGAATTCTCATCCGCGCCGTCCCGGAAAAACTTGCTAGGCCTCAGCCCTACGCCAATAGCGTGTTCCTGCTTATCGGCGCGCTGTTCCTAGCTTTCGCTGTTCTGATACTGGTTCTCTCCTGTTTGAATGTGACGAATGTGGTCTTTGCGCGCGCTTTCGCACGTAAGCGTGAAATGGCGGTGCGTTCGGCATTGGGTGCCAGCCGCAGCCGCCTGATTCGACAGTTACTCACCGAGACCCTGTTGTTGGCCTTCCTCGGTGCCGCCGGCGGTCTCGGCCTGGCCGAATTACTCGCCCGCGCGATGCCATCTGTCCGTCTACCGAATTTTCCGTTGGTCCTCGACTTTAGTTTTGACTGGCGTGTCTATGCGTATGCTCTGTCAGCCGCGGTCACCGCGGGAATTATGTCCGGTCTGCCGGCTGCCATCAGCGCTTCACGGTCCGATATCAATAGCGCATTGCACCATTCCTCAGCGCTCCGTGGTGGCGTGCTCAAAAAGGGGCTCCATGGCGATCTCGTAGCCGCGCAGATTGCATGCTCGTTGGCGCTTCTGGTTGGAGCTGGCCTGCTTTTCCGGAGCCTGCAGCAAGTTGAGAGTACCAACCTCGGATTCGACCCGCGCAATTTGCTGAACGTTACGATCAATTTCGCTCCAACCGGCTACAGCGAAGAACGCTCCTTAGCCTTATACCGCAGCCTGACAGAAAGTCTCCGTGCGCTGCCCGGAGTTCAATCGGTTAGCCTCGCCGCTAATGTTCCCATCGGCTCGTTTCCAACCAGGACGCCCGTTTTCGGTCCATCCAGTTCCCTGAACCCGGACGAGCATCCTCCATCGGTACTCTACAACGTTGTCGGCCCAGCGTACTTCAGCACCATGAAGATTCCGCTGCTCCAGGGGCGCGGCTTCGCCTCGATGGACCGCTCAACCGCGCCACTCGTCGCAGTCGTCAACCGGACAATGGCCACGCAATTCTGGCCTCGCACAAATCCGATCGGAAAGAGCTTTCGATTGCAAAAGGCTAACGGCCAGCTAGTTCAGGTTGTGGGTGTGGCTCAAGACGGAAAGTATCAGACAGTCACAGAGGGTTCTCAGCCCTACTTCTATATGCCCTTGGAACAACACTATGTCTCGCATAGCGTGTTGGAAATCCGCTGCCGTGTTCCTCCTCAATCGATCTCCGCTGTGATTGAGCAGCAAATCCACGCGCTTGCGCCTACTCTCTCCATCGAAGACTTGCGAACAATGGATCAGTCGCTGCAAGGCGGTTCGGGCTATTTCCTGTTTCGTCTTGGGGCGGCGCTGGCTGGCCAAATGGGATTCCTCAGCTTGCTCCTATCCGCCGCGGGAGTTTACGGTGTAATTTCGTTTGCGGTAACCCAGCGAACGCATGAAATCGGTATCCGGATGGCTTTAGGCGCGAATCCAACGGCCATTCTCGCCATGGTATTGCGGCAGGCGCTTTTGTTGATCGGCGCTGGACTTCTGGCGGGTCTGACCGGGGCTTGGGCGCTCGGTCGCGCCATGGCGCACATCTTGGTCGGCGTTGGCCCGACCGACCTCGCGACTTTCACCGCTGCCACATCGACACTGCTTTGCCTGGCCTTGCTTGCAAGCTACATCCCCGCGCGCCGCGCCATGCACGTCGATCCGATGGTCGCCCTCCGCCACGAGTAATTTCACGTCTTTGCTGCCAATGGCGATTCGCGGCGATTCGCCGTCGGTTTATACGTAGCGCCGCGGCCTTCAGCGCGGCACGTTCTTGACCGGCTGCGCGTTGGTCATCCGGGTGACAAATAACGTCCGTTGAGGTTCGCGTCCCTCTGTGTTAGCGTTAGTCGGGCAGTCTATTCGGCCCTGTGGGGGAGCGAACATGCAGTCAGCGCCTTTGTCTTCGGCGCCAAACTCGCTGCATCGCCCGCCGCGAATTTCGGAACCCAAAGCGATGGCGCTTTGGGACGGCATCGCGGTCTTCCAGACCCCCTCAAACGC
>JBOGNC010000374.1:0-3076 GCA_050747045.1 Candidatus Acidiferrales bacterium
TACGCCCCAAGAACTCGAAAACGCGCCGCAGATTGCGCTGGGCGTTCCCAGCCTTTCGATTTTCAGCATGTTGCAATCGACGGCCGGCCATCTGGATTTCTCTCCGATAGTGCCGATGGACGGGCAAGCGGTATTCGACGTGCTAAAAGTGTTCGGCGAAGCGTATGCCGAGCTTGGCGTGGCGCCGCAAAACCAGTTTTTCGCTCTGCCGTGGAGTTTCTTTCCGCGGTCGTTTGTGCTGCTCTTCGGGTTTCCCATCGAGCACAACGTTGAGCAGAACCAGCGCACACGCCAAGTGTTCGAAAAACTGGCGCAGGTGGCGGCCGATCACGGCTGGGGCGAATATCGCACGCACACGGCGTTCATGGACCTGGTGTCGAACAAATACTCGTTCAATAATCACGCCCTGCGCCGGCTCCACGAGACTATCAAAGACGCGCTCGATCCGAACGGGATACTGTCGCCAGGCAAAAGCGGAATTTGGCCGAAGCGCATGCGTGGCGCGAAAGCCTGACGAGCGTTTGTGCCGCGGCCACTCCAGTATGGGTCGAAGGAACGGCCTGAACGAACCCCGATTTGCAACTAAATGTTGCTTGGTTCTTGTGAGACGCCTCAGGCCAAGTGTCCGGGTAATGGGCTGCGCTGGCATCTCGTTCATTTATGTTGTGTACAGAAGCTAAGCTTCGATCCGCTGCACAATTCAGCGTTTATTCTTTCACGCTCCTTCGGGTCTGTAATTGCCTGACCAACAAGTGCCCCGTTCTCTGCCTTGTACATCGTGGTGGAATCATAGATCTTCTGACTGCGTTTTGCGACCTGAGTAACTTCTCTGCGCCTGACAGCTACATCGTCAAATCCGTCGCCATTCCAGTCTTTGATCTTAAAGAGATAATCAGCCGACCCAACGTTGTCATCCGGTTCTGGATCATCTTCGAGATCCAGGCTATAGGTTTTGTCCCACTGCCTCGCCACCCACCCTTTCCCAGGTTCGTACTCGAACGAAGCCATAAGATGTTCAGCCTCACATTCGCTACAACTGTCATATGTGAATACCACGTCAGGCGCTGGCAACCGGTCGAAATGCGCCAATTTAGTCACCTCGAATAGCCAGAGCACGCCGGACCGTGGATACACACTTGGTGGTGTTGGTGGCTCTGCGGCAATAGCCCTGTTTGAACCGTCGCGCAGGTTACAGGAGTACGCATTAAAGTAGTCATAAGCCGGACTGTCTTTTGTTTCTCTATAGCCGACGATTGCCAGAGCGGCTGTCCTGTAAAGTCCGATTTTATAGATGTACTTGTACTGAGTAGCTACGTAATGCGGCGGAACCTTCTGAGGATCGTCCGGCTCCAATTCTTGATGGAGCGCAACTAGAACGCGGTTCCAAATCTGGGAATCGCGGGTGCGATCCAGCCAGCGAAACTGATCCGTGTTAACGGTCTGATTCACTAAAAGACTTGGCCGGGATCCCTGGCAACCGCACGTAAACAGGAGAATCATGCCTCCAGCCCATATAACGGTTCTCAAACATTTCATCTTTGATTCTCCGTCGTATTCTGAACCAACTCATGGGCTTATTGTAACCTGACCGCACAGCTAGGTTGGCGAGACCGCCAACTCCCGACGACCAGGGTTGCCGGATACTTGGGCCGCGCGAGAGTGTAAAACTGGATCTGCCGGCTTGGGAGGTGCTGGCCGTGCGGGCGGCGTCAGGTTTGATGCGACAGGCGCGTTTTAGCGTTGGGGCCGGTGAGGCCGAGGTGGACGAGGGCGAGGCGTTCGGCGACGACCTCGTACTGCGCGGAGAGGTGGCCGCGATAAATCGATATGTCGCGATAATAGCGCTGCATACGCTGGCCGTTTTTCGCGCCTGCGCTGCTGGAGGTGCGAAACAGCAACTCGACCGCCTCCCACACCAACCTGCCACCATGTTCGAGAGTTGCAAAAAGCTCAAGATCTTCGCGCAGTGAAAATGGCTCCCCGCCTTCATATCCGCGGCGGCAGTATTCCATGTAAAGTTCACCGGCGTTGACAGCCAATCGGCGCGCCGCCCCGACCAGCCCAAGCGCAAGCCCGATGGCGCGCTGATAGTCATGATGCTCGTATCGCAGCATGATCGGCGGGAACAGCGTGTTTTTCGTGCGGATGATGGACTCGTATTCATCGATGGCGGCGAGGCCCAGGCCGGTCATCAGCGAGACGAGTTCAGCGTGGAAAAATGAAGAGCAGCGGCCGGCGTACATCGGATTGCCGTGCAAGTGCGACCCGGGCGTTCCTTTCGACACATCGACGTCAAGCATGTCAAGCGCGATCACGTGATTTTCGGGGACGTGCGCCTGTTCGACGACGATGGAATTAGAGCCGCTGCCACGCATGCCCAGAATCGCGCCCCAATCATCGAGCATTTTCCATTGTGCGCGCGGAATCAACGCGACGCCCAGCCTTGAGCGTCCCGAGTTCTCGTCGGGAATCGTCACGCACGGCATGAAGTGCGTCGAATACGGTGCGCCGGATGCGTAGGCCCACGAACCTTGAACCAACCAGCCATCGCCAGAACGCTTTGCCGTGCCCGTGGGAGCGGCAACGGACGCAGCGCAAAAGTCGCCTTCGGGACCAAAACCGGCGGCCTGCGTTTCCGCGTCGAAATACGAACCGAGCATCAAGCAGTGGCCGGCGCCCAGGATCAAGCACCATGCCGTGGATGGATCACCGCGAGCGAGTTCGATAGCGAGGCGATAGAACGTCTTGAGATCAAATTCGTAGCCGCCGAAGCGGCGCGGCTGCAAGCAACGGTAGAAGCCAGCCTTGCGAAATTCCTGATGCAACTCCGGGGAGTAATGTCCGCGAGCTTCCGTGGCGTCCTGCTCTTCGCGCAGGCGCGGTTGCAGACCGCGGGCTCTCTCGATCATTTCATCTGGAGCAAGCTGCGGCTCAGGTACGGGAAGCGTTCGAGTTTGAACAGACGTGCTCATTGCAATATTTACTACGAAGCTGCGCGTGCCTGCGCCGTGATCGGCAAATCGACGATGCGAACGTCCGTTACCGATGGCAGCGCGCGAATACGCTGCACGAGCGA
>JBOGNC010000375.1:0-3070 GCA_050747045.1 Candidatus Acidiferrales bacterium
TCCCATGTTTCGAGCGCGACGGCGGCGACGATCTGCTGCGCGAGCACGTCGAGCGGATTGCGCGGGTAATGGACGGATTCGATTTGGCCGTCGTTCATCGCGCGAGTGATAGCCGCGCAGGAGACGAGATCGGCGCGAAATTTAGGGAATATCACGGCGTTGCTGACGGAACCCACGTGATGGCTGGCGCGGCCAACGCGCTGCATGCCGCTGGCGACGGACGGCGGCGATTCGATTTGGACGACTAAGTCGATAGCACCCATGTCGATGCCGAGTTCGAGGGAAGAGGTGGCGACAATTGCGCGGAGCGCGCCGGCTTTCAGCAAATCCTCGATTTCCTTGCGCTGGTTGACGGCGACGCTGCCATGGTGCGCACGGACCAGTGTTTCGCCAGCGAGTTCATTGATGGCTCCGGAGATGCGTTCGGCGAGGCGGCGATTGTTGACGAAAATCAAAGTGGAGCGATGCGCGCGGATTAATTCGAGCAGCTTCGGGTGGATGGCGCTCCAGATCGACGAGGAAACGAATTCGGGCGAATCGGGACGGGGCGCGGGAGATTCGTCGGCGCCGAGACGAGACATATCCTTGACCGGAACTTCGACGCGGAGGTCTAGGCGCTTGGGATCACTGGCGTTGAGAATGGTGACCGGACGATAGGCCGGCTCGACGTCCGCGGATTCAAATTCGGCGAGCGAATCGGTGCCAGCCTCCGCGACGGACGCATTCATTCGGCTGTGTGAAGCTTCACAACCTCCCAGGAAGCGCGCAACTTCCTCAAGCGGTCTCTGCGTCGCGGACAGGCCGATGCGTTGCAGGCGGCGCCCGCAGAGATTTTCGAGGCGTTCGAGCGAGAGGGCAAGATGCGAGCCGCGCTTGGTGGGAACGAGCGCGTGGATTTCATCGATGACCACTGTTTCGATGGATGTGAAGCGATCGCGCGCATTCGAAGTGAGCAGCAGATAAAGAGATTCGGGTGTGGTTATCAGAATATCGGATGGGTGGCGTACGAAGCGCGCGCGTTCGGCAGCGGGCGTGTCTCCGGTGCGGACCGAGACCGAAGGCTCGTGAAAATCCGCGCCGAGCTTTCGCGCGGCAGCGGCGATTCCATCGAGTGGCGCGCGAAGGTTGCGGTCAATATCGACGGCGAGGGCTTTGATGGGCGAGATGTAGAGCACGCGGCAGCGGCGGTTTTCTTCGGGCGGGGCGGGCGAGAACATCAGCCGGTTGATGCACCACAGGAATGCGGTGAGAGTTTTGCCGGAGCCGGTGGGTGCGAGGATCAGGGTGGAATCGCCGCGGGCGATGGCGGGCCAGCCGAGAAGTTGTGGTTTGGTAGGAGCAGGGAACGACGATTCGAACCATGAGCGAGCTGCGGGGTGGAATAAATCCAGCGGTTGTTGGTGGTTAGCGACTCCTTGCGATGTGTTTTTGGAATTGCGCATGATTTATGACCGGCAAAAACACCCGTTTGAGGAGGTGCGAAATTGTGTCGATCTGAACGGGGCGCGATTCAATGTTTTCAATAACTTACGAGAGGTTTTGAATGACAGGGTGTGTCGATCTACCACCCCAGCGCGCAAGAGCGCGACGGGGACCCCGGCACTCGCTGCCGCTACGTACGGAAAGGCGTCTTGGACTGATCCGGCGGCTGCTACGCTGAGACGATTCCCGAAACGGGAAATGAAAAGATCGGCGTCAATACGCGAGGAGCTTGCGGAAATGACGGCGAGTGCCGGAATTCGACAGTGCAGGCCGGCGCAAGTCATACGGCACCTCCTTCCCCTGACCCGCCAGGTGCGCACGAGTCTTACTTCCACGCTAGCATACGCGTCAAGACCCCGCAGATTTGCGTACGGCGTAGATGAATGGAAGTGCGGACGTTAGAGCAATAAATTCAGCGCGTTGAGGTGCGAAATTTGCGGGTCTCGGCTGGGGAGCCGATTTGTCGACTGAAGCGAGCGGCTAGCGCTCAGCGGGCTGCTGCTCGGCGGGGTGGTCGCCGGATGATTTGGGCGAGCCGGGGCGGGTGAAGGCGAATTTGATGAGCAGGAGCGAGATGAAGCCGAAGACGGCGAAGAAGATGAGGACGATCATTGAGCCGCTGACGCCGTCCCAGAAGCTGTACTGGCCTTGATGCGGCGCGGCGGGATGCGAGAAGAGATTCAGGTAAAAGTTCAGCGGGACGCCAATAGAGACGAGTCCGAGGATGATACCAGCCACGCCAGCGACGGCGCGCACGACGCCTTTAGGGAGTTTGTCATCGATGAACATCTCCCGTAAGCATACCAAATTCTCCTCGTCTTACGATCGGTGGATGAGTTTCCGGAAAGACAACGTCAGGAGTTTCTGACGTTTGCGGAAATTCCTATTTCGATTCTCTACTTGAAGGCGTTGTCGCCGGCTGTTGGGTTGGTGGCTTCTTCTCGCATGTGAATCGAATCACATTCGTTCCGTTCATATCCTTGAATACTGTTTCTTCGGTGTCGGGCGACTGTGGCATGAGTCCGTCTTCGGGCCTGGGAAATTGAGTGACGTCTTTAAGATGGAAACCCGTTCGACAGCTGAACCAAATCACGTCCTCGCCCACCCCCATCAGGAGATAGCTCGCGTAGGCTTGCCAAGGCTTTAGAGGTGTTTGCTTGTTTTCGTCTTGCCACACCTTGACATCGATATGCGGCCTGCCTCGATAGTCCACGTTTATTGAGGCATGGAATTCGGTCAAATTTGCTGGAATTTTGGCCGCAGCTGGATTTGCCTGCAGCGGAAACGGGTGACAAGAAGGATTGGGCTTCAGTGCTGGATCTAAAACAACCATGGCAGTTGAATAGTAACCGGCAGGAATGTCGTAAAGCTTTCCAGTTGCAGTGATGACGCATCCGCGCAGTGTTTCTGCAGTCCTAAACGTGTTTGTATCGGAAAAAACAAGCTGGATCTGGGTTTGGCCACAGGCGGGGCTTTCGAGCTTGATCGCAAGCCACTGCTGGAGGTCATGGTGATATTGCAAAGTTCCTTGCAGCGTTGAATTTTCGAGCGCTTCACCGGAATTCGGATCCGGACATTTTTGAGCATG
>JBOGNC010000376.1:0-3036 GCA_050747045.1 Candidatus Acidiferrales bacterium
GTTCACGTTCCAAGCCTGACGACCCGCAATATGAGTCAGCGCGCGCGCTGGGAGCGGCGCTGGCGCAACAAGGATGGGTGGTTTGTAGCGGTGGCTACGCGGGCGTGATGGAGGCGGTCTCGCGAGGAGCGAAAGAATCGGGCGGGCGAACGCTTGCGGTTACCGCCAAATCGTTTTCATCGCGCGCCAACGCGTGGATCGACGAAGAAATCCGCGTCGATACCTGGCAGGAGCGGCTTTTCGAATTGATCGCGCGCGGCCACGGCTACGTCACTTGCCCGGGAGGCACCGGCACCCTGGCGGAACTCGCGGTGGTGTGGGAAATGCTGAACAAGGGCGTGATGCGCAAAAAGCCGATGGTCGTGCTGGGGAACTTCTGGCAGCCGGTGATCGAACGCGTGCGCGAAATCGAGACCGGCCAGGATTCGCGCTGGGGTGAACGCAATGGCGAGTTGATTTACGCGGCTGGCACGCCGGCGGATGCCGTCAAGTTTTTATCGACCAACTTTGCAGCGCCGCCAACGGTCCTGAAACCGAGGCTGGTCCCGAGCCGCAAGAATTCCGGCACCTGATTCCCGCGCGCATCCGCGCTAGAATTCCAATACGAGGCACGTGTGTCGCGACGCTCGGAAGATCTTCTCGAATTCGACCAGTTGAAGGAAATCGTCAGCCGCTTCACCACATGCGCTCCAGGACGGCGCGCGGTGGAATCGCTCGCGCCGCAGCACGATGCGCACGCGTTGAATGCTGAGTTCGCGCTGGTGAGCGAAGCGGTCGCCTACTTGCGCGCGGGCTCAGAGCTTGGGTTCGGTTCGCTCGCCGATTCGGAGCCGTGGCTGGCGCGATTGGCGGTGCCGGGATCGGTGCTCGCCACCGACGAACTTCTGCAGTCAGTCACGCTGATGGAAACTGGCGCGGCGATCCGCCAAACCTTCCGCGGAGATGACGAGCACAAGCACCGTCTGCTTGCCGAACGCGCCGCGAATCTGGCGGATTTTCGCGCGCTGCTGGCTGCGATCCGCCGCGCGGTGATGCCCAATGGCGAAATTAGCGACGATGCGTCGCCGAAGCTGAAGCGCATTCGCGCCAGCATCGGCGACTCGCGGCATAAAATTCGCCAGTCGCTCGAAAGCATCTTGCGCGCGCGCGGAGAACCTGGCGGCGAGGACTACGTCACGTTGCGGAACGAGCGCTTCGTAATTCCCGTGCGTGCGTCGGAGCGCCGCAGCGTGCCAGGTGTCGTTCACGCGGCGAGCGCCACCGGGCAGACCGTGTTCGTCGAACCGCTCGACACCATCGACCTCAATAATCGCCTGGTGCAGTTCACAGAAGAGGAGACGGTGGAAATCGCACGCATCCTGGAAGAGCTTACCGTGCGCATTCGCGAAGAGCAGGAGCCGCTCGTACGCGCGGCGAAAACGGTGGCGTACTTCGATTCGATTTTCGCCCGCGCACGATTTGCACGTGCTTACGATTGCGTAGCGCCGGAGTTCACTGAGGGGAACCGGATGCTTTTGCACGCCGCGCGAAATCCGGTGCTGGAAGCGATGCTGCGTCCGCAGGGACGCAAAGCGGTGCCGCTCTCACTGACGCTTGGCGGCGCGGAAAACGATGCTGCGAACATCGCCGACAGTTCCGGTGAGGCTGGGACCGTGCTGGTGATCAGCGGTCCGAATACGGGTGGGAAATCGGTGGCGCTAAAGACGATTGGCTTGGCCGCGCTATCGGCGCAATCGGGAATTCCAGTGGCGGCGGACCGCGCTGAACTTCCGATCTTCGATCGCGTGCTTGCGGATATAGGCGACGAGCAATCGATTGCCGCCGATCTTTCCACGTTTTCGGCGCACATGCTGAATTTGAAATCGATGATCGAGACGGCCACGGCGAGCTCGCTGATTCTGCTCGATGAAATGGGCACAGGCACGGCGCCTGAAGAAGGGGCGGCCTTGGCGGTGGCGTTGCTCGAGGAATTTCGCGAGCGCCGCGCATTGACGCTGGCCACCACGCACCACGACCGGCTGAAGGCCTACGCCTCCACCACACCGGGAATCGTAAACGCCGCTATGGAGTTCGACGAAGAAAATCTGCAGCCCACTTATCGGCTGCTCGTCGGCGTGCCGGGGACTTCCAGCGGAATCGAGATCGCGCGCAGGTTAGGTCTGCCGGAGCGAGTGATCGGGCGCGCCCGCGCCCGACTCTCTCCCGAATCGCACGAAGCACGAAACCTGATCGCTTATTTGCACCGTAGCCGGGACGAAATGGACGCCACAAAAGCGCGATTGCAAGAGGAACAAGCCGAACTCGATGCCGAGCGCGGCTCGCTGCGCGGTGAATGGATCGAACGGCAGAAAAAACGGATCGCCGAACTGGAGCGAAATTTCGCGGAGACGCAAAAACGTCTTCACACAGAGGTTGGGCGGCTGGCTGCCGACATCAAAGATCGCGCTCTCCGCGCACAAATCGAAAAGCAAGCGGGCCGCCGCGCAGGGAGAATAATGTCAGAGGCTCGCGCGGAGGCCGATGCCGCGGTGGTAGAGACGCTGGCGTCATCACAGCCCGATTTGGGAATTTCGGACGCGGATTCCGCAAAACCGTTTCCTCCGGGGCAGCTTACGGCTGGCCAGCGGGTACTGGTGAAAGGGTTCAAGCAGCCGGTTGTCTTTCGCAAGCACGATGGTCGAACCGCAGAAGTGGAGGCGGGACCGATGCGAATGAAAATTCCCCTTGCGGATATCGTGGGCATCGTGGACGAAGCACAATCCGCGCGGCCTCGATCCGCAACAGCCACGGCTGAACGGCCCGGCATCACCGTCCACGCGCAGCCCAGCGCCGGACCGGTGGCTGAGGAAATCAACGTGATTGGCTGTACCGTGGAAGAGGCCGCCGCGCGTGTGGATAAATTTCTCGACGAAGCGGCTTTGGCGGGCAAGCCGAGCGTCCGCATCATTCACGGCTACGGAACGGGCGCGCTGCGCCGAGGACTCGCCGAATTCCTGTCATCGCATCCGCTGGTCGAGACAATTCATGCCGAAGCCG
>JBOGNC010000377.1:0-3019 GCA_050747045.1 Candidatus Acidiferrales bacterium
TTGCTCTCCAGCAGAGCCAGCCTCCGCTTCACCAGCCGAGCGCCATCCTGAGGGAGCAGAAGCCAATTAAGAAGCAAAATCCATTAAACGGCGAGTGCGTCAACTCCAAACTGTCTCAACAGAGGGGTTCACTCCAGAGACCTGTACTTAAACTGTACCTCCGGCCAGTAGAGCTCATTCCCAGATTTGCTATGGTCGATCTGTCATGCTGCGAGGAAACGAACAATTCGGTGCGGAAAACAACGCCTTTCGCGGAAGGCGAGGATCTGCGTTGTCGGCAGTTTTCGCACGTTGTGGTGGGCGACCGATGGTCTTTCTACACGCCCGGCTCGGTGAGCCGCGATTCAGTGCAAATCACGTATCAAAGGGCGAAACAGTCAATCGGCCTTCGGCGCACGTAAGTCATAGAAAACAAAAGATCGGCCGCGTACAAGGGCGGAACGTCCCGGTGCACGCGAATTTGCGCTTTTCCGCCGCCAATTCGCTCCGAAAGCCTGCTCGAAGTGCGCTCCACGTGCCTGCTCCGGCGCCCCCATTCTCGTCGCTCCGGCATCCCTGCTTGCATCCCCCTAATGCTTGGGATATAACCACGCCGTCATTGATCCAGCCTGAGGTTCCCGGCCGGCGATTTCATCCGCCGGGTCGTAGCCGCGACTCGGGAAACGCAATCGCTTGCCCGCGCGTCACAGTACCCTCGGGGCCGGATTTCTGGCGCGGACTTCTGCGCACTCATTCGCGTTGGAGTGTCTCGGAGCGTCATCTTACGAATTCCGTTGGGGGGATACGCATGAAAAAGATTGTGTGTTGGGCAGTCGCGCTGTTTCTCGCTGGCGCCATCGCGCCGCTTTCGCGAGCGCAAGGTGGCGCCACGCAGCAGAAAGCTCCGCCGCGGCGTCCTCCTCCGATGTTCCGGATGCCGGAGCCGCCGCACGGAACGGTGGAGAACTATCAGCCGGTTACGAACGACATGCTGCTGCATCCCAGCCCCGACGATTGGCTCATGTACAGCCGCACCTACGACGCGTGGCGCTACAGCCCGCTCAAGCAGATCGATAAGAAAAATGTGAAGAACCTGCGCATGGCCTGGGCGCTTGGCCTTCCGCAAGGCACCACGGAAACCATTCCAATCGTCCACGATGGCGTGATGTACACCATCGTTCCGGGCGGCGACGTGATGGCCATCAACGCGACCAACGGGAACATCATCTGGGAATACGTGCGCCACTACAAAGAGGCCTCCCTCGGCAGGGCCGAGCGCACCAAAACCATCGCCATCTATAAAGATATGGTCTACTTCACCGCGCCCGATGGCTACGTAGTGGCCCTGGATGCCGCCACCGGCAAAGTAAAGTGGGAGACCTACAAAACCGATACGCAGAATACTTCCGGCGCGCTGGTGGTTGATGGCAACGTGATTTCCGGCGGCACCTGCGGTCCCGACGGCCGCGTGTCCTGCTTCATCGAAGCCGACAACGCCGATACCGGAGCGAAAGTCTGGCGTTTCTATAATGTTCCGGCGCCCGGCGATCCCGGTTACGATTCCTGGAACGGCGCGGACACAACCAAGGACACGATTTCCACCTGGGGCTTGCCCGGCTCGTTCGATCCCGGTCGCGATGTTCTCTACTGGGGCACGGCCAATCCCGCCCCCTACGAGCGCCTGGCCCGCCACAACGGCAATCCGGACGGCACGTCGCGTACCGCACCTGCTGATCTGTATAGCAACTGCACGCTGGCGCTCGATCCGCACACCGGGAAGCTGCATTGGTATTATCAATATCTGCCCGCGGATGATTGGGACACTGATCACACACACGAACGCACGCTAGTCACCACCAAGTACGATCCCGATCCCAAGGCCGTGAAGTGGTACAACACCACCGTCCCGATGGGCTCCACGCATGACGTGGCTGCCATCGTCGGCGAAAGCGGCATGATGTTCGTGATCGATCGCAGCAACGGCAAGTTCCTGTGGGCTGAGCCGATTCCCTATGACGCGCCCAATATGGCTATCGACAACATCGACGAAAAAACCGGCAAGACGCGGATCAACTGGGATGTGGTGATGAAACATCCCGGCGATCATCACGTGATCTGCTACTGGAACGGACGCAGCTACTGGCCCACGGCGTACGATCCGGTCACGAATTCGCTGTACACCGGTTACGTCGACAACTGCCTGGACATGACCGCGAACAACTCCAGCGGGCTGCGCCATGGCGTACTGCGTGAAGGCCATCCCGCTGATTCAATCGCCGGAATTGCCAAGGTGAATCTATCCACCGGTGAAATGTTGCGTTTTGCCACCGGGATGTCTCCGGGGACAGGCGGCTTGCTGGCCACGGCGGGTGGACTGATTTTCCACGGCGACATCAATCGGCGCCTCAGCGCGTACGATGCGGCCACGGGGAAGGAACTGTGGCACTCGATCGTTGGGGGGCCGATTTCGGTGAGCACCATCACCTACGCGGTTAACGGAAAACAGTACGTGGCGATCATCACCGGCGACAACCTCGCGGAGGGTGTGCTGTCGTTTCAATCGGGCGTGCCATTAGTTCGCGGGGCTAGCGCGATTTACACATTTGCGTTGCCGTAGACAATATTTGCCTCAATGCAGCACGCGTTATTTGAGCAGCTGCTTTGAAGCATGAATAATTTGATTGGAGCTTTTACGCCGGCGTGAGCGAACTGGGTCGCCGTTCCCAGGCATTGCTCAGCCGGCGTATCGTTTCGCGCAGCCGCACCGCCAGGTCAACCACCGTTCGGAGGCGTTGCACATCGATCGGTGCGAACCGTTCGCCGTGGCCGAGAACTAGTTCGGCGTTGCCGAGAATCCCGGTGAGCGGATTATTGATCTCGTGGCGGAAGATCGCGCCGAGGTCGCCATTCACTGCGGCCCACGGCGGCCCGAGCATCGACTCGGACATACGCGCCCAGCGCATTCGTCGCGCCAGCAGGCTGGCCGCCAGCGGCACGAAATCACCAGTCCGCGCGACAAATTCCAGGTCTCCATCGGCGA
>JBOGNC010000378.1:0-3012 GCA_050747045.1 Candidatus Acidiferrales bacterium
CAACGTAAATTACGAACCGCTGAACCACGAGAAAATGGTGCGCCTGCGCGCAGCGAAGGTTGAAGCGATCGTGCAGGACGTGCCGGATGTGGTTCCTGCCGGCGATCCCAATGGCGATTTGCTGATCTTGGCGTGGGGTTCGACGTATGGACCGGTCACCGCGGCGCTGAAATCGCAGCGCGACAAGGGCAGCAAAATCGGCCACGTCCACCTGCGGCACCTGAATCCGTTGCCGAAGAATCTGGGTGAAGTAATTGGACGCTACGATCGCGTACTCGTTCCGGAAATGAACATGGGCCAACTGCTGATGCTTCTCCGCGCGAAATATCTGGTCGACGCGCAGGGGCTGAACAAAATTCAGGGCAAGCCCTTCAAGCAATCGGAAATCGAACGCAAGATCGAGCAGATTCTTGCAGACCGCTAGGAGCTAGGAAATGGCCACTGCCACATTGCCGCCGTTAACGAAAAAAGACTTTCAGACCGACCAGGAGATTCGCTGGTGTCCCGGTTGCGGCGACTACGCGATTTTGTCCGCTGTGCAGGCGGTGTTTCCGGAGCTGGGCATCCCGCGCGAAAAGTTCGTGGTGATATCGGGCATCGGCTGCTCGAGCCGCTTTCCGTATTACATGAACACATTCGGATTTCACACCATTCATGGGCGCGCGCCCGCCGTTGCGACGGGACTGAAAGTGTCGCGGCCCGATTTGGAAGTGTGGGTGGTCACTGGCGACGGCGATTCGCTCTCTATCGGCGGCAACCACACCATTCACATGCTGCGGCGCAACGTCGGCCTGAAGGTGTTGATGTTCAACAATCGCATCTACGGCCTGACCAAGGGCCAGTATTCGCCCACGTCGGAAATTGGCAAGAAAACGAAATCGACCCCGTTTGGCGCGTCGGATCGTCCGTTTAATCCCATTGCACTGGCGATCGGCGCGGAGGCAACTTTCGTGGCGCGCTCCATCGACGTGTTTCAACCGCACCTGAAGGCAACGCTAAAAACCGCGGCGGCCCATCAAGGCTCGGCATACATCGAGATTTTGCAGAACTGCAACATCTTCAACGACGGCGCGTGGGACTCGCTCACCGAACGCGACGCTCGCAGCGAACATATCGTCCAGCTCGAACACAGCAAGCCGCTAATCTTTGGAAAAAATAGGGACAAAGGCATCCGGCTCAACAGCCTGAAACTCGAAGTGGTCCAACTCGGCAACGGAATCAGTGAAAAAGATTTGCTGGTTCACGACGAGCACAACGCTGATCCGGTCTACTCTTTCCTGCTCGCCCACATGGAGAAAACCGAAGGCTTCCCTACTCCCATCGGAATTTTCCGCTCGGTGGAGGCTCCGCGCTACGAGGACCTGGTCAATTCGCAAATTCGCGACGTGCAGGCCAAGCGCGGCCCCGGCGACCTCGGAAAACTGCTGAGCGCCGGCGACACCTGGGAAGTACGCGCATAGCTCAATTCCTGGCACCGCTAAACTAAACACTTTTCGCATTCGGGCGCACTGTTAGGCGCGCCCAGTAATTCCCTTCCAGCGTCGCATAGATCCCTGCAAACGATTGCCTCCGGCCGCGACTACAGGTAATATCGCGCCCACATTTTAAGGACTCACCGGAAGCGAGGTTTCATGCAGACGAAAAGGATCGCCATCGTGGTGTCCTACCTAGCCGCGTTGATAGCTCTGGCTCTGTTGGTTATTCCTCTGCTCCGAGCGCAAACAGCGAATCCGCTGGATTATCCGCTGCCCAAACCTGCCTTTGCCGGCCAAACCAACGCCCCACCGCCCGCGAAGAAATCCCCGCCATTCAACGTAGACGTGGTGATCACCCGCTTCATGGCGCCGTGGGCGATGGCATTTATGCCGGATGGCAAGCTACTGGTCACCGAACGTTACGGATTTATTCGCGTCGCATCCCTCGATGGCGTGTATTCGGCGCCGATCAAAGGCGTGCCGGGCACGAAAGTCGTGGCGGCGGAATCGCTGCACGATATCGCCATCGATCCCGATTTCGTCCACAACCGGCTGATCTACTTCACTTATTTCGCTCCGCCTCCCGGCGAAGCGCCCGCCGTTTGGCCGGTGAAATATTTTTATGACAACGTGTTCAACGCCTCGGTAGCCCAGCGTCGCACCATGCGCATCGGCGAAGAACGCCTGGCCCGCGCGCGCCTGAGCGACGATGAAAAAAGCTTGGAAGACGTGCAGGTGCTGCTCGACGGCGTAAATCGTCGCATCGTGTTTGCGCCTGATGGCACCATGTTCGTCACCGGCGCCGACCGCTTCCGCTTCTACGACGCCAACTACGATGGCGAGGATCACAAAGTCACCGATCCCGATATTCTGCGCAACTTCACTGGCCGCGTGGTGCGCATCAATACCGACGGATCAATCCCCAAGGACAATCCGTTTCTCGCCGATCCAACGGTGCTGCCCGAAACGTATTCCTACGGCCATCGCGATCCGGAGGGCGCGGCGATTAACCCAACCACCGGCAAACTATGGGTGGTCGAGCACGGACCGATGGGCGGCGACGAGGTCAATATCATTCAGCCCGGCGGCAATTACGGCTGGCCAAACGTCAGCTATGGCCGCCGCTACAACGGGAAGCCCATTGCCGGCACGGGCGCCACACAAATGTCCGGCACCATCCAGCCAATCTATTTCTGGTATCCAGACGTCGCACCCGGCTGCGCGATGTTCTACACGGGTAATTTGTTCCCCGAATGGAAAGGCAATCTTTTCGTCGGCGGATTGGCCGCGCGCAGCCTGATTCGCCTGGTGCTCAATGGTGATCGCGTGGTCGCCGAGGAACGGCTGCTTACGAACCTCAAAGAGCGCATTCGCGACGTGGTGCAAGGTCCGGACGGCGCGATTTACATCCTTGATGACGATGGCCAGCTCTTGCGTCTGACACCCAAGAAGAACTAGCGGAACTTCATGGCTGCTCCGCGATGTTTTCTGCCCTGTTGATTGTCGCGGCGCGCGGGACTATGCTAGCCGCTGAAAT
>JBOGNC010000379.1:0-3003 GCA_050747045.1 Candidatus Acidiferrales bacterium
GCTCAAGCTCGATGACCTCCACTACGATTTCAATACTTGTCTGCGCGAAACCGAGGTCGTGCTGAAATCATTTTTGCGCGCCCTGCCCGCGGAGCAACTCTCTGGGCTGGCACGCGATTTGGACGCTGTATCAACGACAAAGCTCGTACGAATCAAGCCCAAACTATCCCGCGCCACCGCGTAGTCCCTTCGCTCTTATTTCGCCACCAAAACCGGAATTGCGCAACCCCGCCAATTCATCTCGTGGTTTTCCCCGAGCCCACTAGACGCGCGGGCAGATAAAGACGAAAATAGGACGACATTCTGACCGTGTCTTGCATCTTAGGGCGTTTCAACTCCCAGGGTTCCCGCAGTTGCGGGCAAAGGCAAGACGGCTGTGCTGCAAGAAGGGGAAGTACAACTCTTGGAAAGACCAACGCATCGCAATGATGGATGCGTCCCGGCGGGTAGCGTGACCCGAACGAGACGAATGGAGGCTGGAGGGGTTCCAGAGCCGGAATTAATCCGGCTGGCCCAGCAGGGAGACGCGGCGGCCTTCGAAGCGTTGTATCAGATGCACAATCGCCGCGTGTATTCCTTATGTCTTCGGATGGTGGGGAACACGGCCGAAGCGGAAGACCTCACACAGGAGGCTTTCCTTCAACTTTTCCGGAAGGTCGCTACATTCCGAGGCGAGTCTGCGTTTTCCACGTGGCTGCATCGCCTGGCGGTCAACGTGGTATTGATGAAGCTTCGCAAGAAATCGGGCAAGGAAACTTCGCTCGAGCAAGTGACAGACCCCGATGAAGAATCAGGAACGCCGCGGCGGGATTTTGGGACTTTGGATGTGAGGCTAAGCGGCTCGCTCGACCGCGTGAATCTGCAACGGGCGGTGGAACAATTGCCGCCGGGTTACAAATCAGTGTTCGTCCTGCACGACGTGCAAGGTTTCGAACATAACGAAATCGCGGAGATCATGGGATGTTCGATCGGTAACTCAAAATCGCAATTGCACAAAGCTCGCATGCGCCTGCGGGATTTACTTCATGAGACGGTTCGCGAGAAAGCACGGGAAGAACGCCGGGCAGCCGGCGGCGGATCAAGCAGCGAGGATTGAAGCCGATGAGCACGATGGATTGTAGCCAATTCGCGAGTCAGCTTGACGAGTGGATGAGCGGCGAGCGTTCGGCCGTGGCGCGCGTGCACGCGCGAGAATGCCAGCAATGCCGCACGCTGGCAGAGGACTTTGGCGCCATCGCCAATGCTGCTCGAGATTGGTCACTTGAAGACGTGGCGCCGTCGCCGCGGCTCTGGAACGCTTTGCGCGCGCAACTCCAGGAGGAAGGCCTGATTCGTGATGCAGCGCGACAACCAGCGCCGAGCCCGACACGTCAACCAGAATCGGTCATTTTTAAATCTCGCGGGCGGTTCGCCGACTGGTTCGCGGGAGGCCTTCGGCCCGCCTTAGCGGGCGCCTATCTTGCATTACTGATCGCCGCCTCCATCGTGTTTGTGGGCCCCAACGGAAAGCAGATCGACGATTCACAATGGCTGGCGCGTACCCAAAAATCCGTTAAGCCTCTTAACTCCGAGCTCGATTCCGCAGAGCACGTGCTGCTCTCGAACCTGGCCAGCGCTAGCCCGGTTGTAACCGCATCGCTTCACCGGAACCTGGCCATTGTTGATAACGATATCGCGCTATGTGAGAAAAACGTGCGCGAAGAGCCCGAGAACGAACTGGCGCGAGACTATCTCTACCAGGCATACGAGCAAAAAGCGGACTTGTTAGATCAGATGGCCGACCGGGGGGTGGGGCAATGAACGGTTGTTCGTCAAAAACGCTATCCATTGGCTGGAAATCGCCAGGTCTGCTGATTCCCTGCCTGCTACTGCTGAGTGCGGCGCCTGCCTCGGCGGACCGCATCGTGCAGCGCTTCAAAGTCGACTCGCGTCCGGTGATCACCATTCATAACCCGAATGGAAAAGTGATCATCAAAGCTTGGACGAAATCGGAAGTTATGATTGTGGCCGACCGCGCCAGCAGCCAAGTGGATGTGGACGCGGAAAAGACCGGGAATCGAGTCGATATCACCACGCGGCAAATTTCCGATGCGGTTTCGCCCGCCCAACTTCGCGCCGATTACCAAATCAATGTGCCTGAAGATGCCGAGTTGCAGATTCACGACGATTCCGGCAACGTCAGCGTCAATAGCGTCCTGGGCGACATGAACGTGGACACAATCGGAGCCGCCGTCGATTTAGAAGACGCCGCCGGCTATCTAACGGTGAACACGGTGGGCGGCTCGTTCCAGTGCTTGCGCTGCGCCGGGCGAATTGAGGTTTCCTCGATCAGCGGGAGCCTGCGATTCATGGATACCCGCAGCTATCACGTGCGCGCAAAAACCTCGACCGGAGACATCGTGTTCGATGGAGAATTCCTGCCTAACGGGATGTACCGGCTGCGGAATTACAGCGGCAACATCGAAGTCCGTTTTTCGCCGGGAGATTCTTTTGACCTGAGCGCGACTTCGCTGAAAGGCGCCGTGCACAATGAAGCCAAGCTCGCGCCGCCTGTGCATCCTGACCCCTGGTCGGCGAAATACGGCAACAGCCTCTTTGGCACATTCAACACTGGACGCGCTAAAGTTGAGCTGACTTCCTTCGATGGTACAATCAACATCGTAAAACGGGACTGAACGCACGGTTCCACCGCGCGAGAAGCCTGTAGCCTATGAAAATACAGCAGCGATCGCGCAGATTGGTGTGCCTGACCGGATTCATGGGCAGCGGCAAGTCCACGACTGCGCGCCAACTTGCCAGTCAGCTCGGCTGGATGAACGTCGACCTGGATCGGCGCATCACGGAAGCTGCCAATCAATCGATTCCCGAGATTTTTGCAAAAAAAGGCGAGTCCGAATTTCGACGCCTGGAGCACGAGCAGTTGGCGCGGCTTATCGCCGAGTCGAGTGAAGATCAAAAGCCACGCGTGGTATCGCTGGGAGGTGGCACCGTTGCGCAGCCGCA
>JBOGNC010000380.1:0-2977 GCA_050747045.1 Candidatus Acidiferrales bacterium
CAAATGGCCTCAGATCGCTGGAGCCATTGCCGCGGTCGTAATTGTCGGCGCCTTAGGCGCCTATTTCTTCTTCGGAAGATCATCTCCCGTTCACAGCATGCCCTTTCAGAATTTCAGCATCGCGCAGGTTACTCATTCCGGCGAAGCAACCGCGGCGGCCATTTCGCCCGACGGCAAATTCATCCTCAGCGTGCAGGACGCTCACGGCGAAGAAAGCCTCTGGCTCCGCAACATTCCCACCGACAGCGATACGCAAATCATTCCGCCGTCGCCCACCCATTACCAATCGCTGATGTTCTCGCCGGACGGCGACAACATCTATTTTCGCCAGCCGACCAATGCCACTTTGAGCTCTTGGAATCTGTATCGCGCTCCGGTTCTGGGCGGCACGCCTCAGGTCGTCGCCCGCGATATCGATACGGACATCACCTTCTCTCCCAACGGGACGCGAATGGCCTTCGGCCGCTTCAACGACCCCGACGTGGGCAAATGGCGTCTTCTGAGCGCCAATCCCGACGGCAGCGACGAAAAGGTGCTCTTTGTCACCGACGCGCCCGAGGGTGCGTATGACCTGGCGTGGTCGCCCGACGGGAAGCGCATTGCCTGCAGTCTTCGCCAGGCGGACAACGATCTGGGCGGCATGAAAATGTTCGATCTTGCTAGCGGACAGATGCAGCCGTTCGTCCGATTTCCCGATAAAGTCCCGGTGGGGATGGGTTGGCTGCCCGGCGGCCACGATATTGCGCTCGGCTATTCCAGAGCTTCTTTCTCCGGGATTGTTCCCGAGCACGGGCAGATTGGCATCGTTTCGTACCCTCAGGGAACGTTCCATACGGTAACGAACGACACCAATACGTATTCGACCCTCACGCTTTCCGCCGATGGCAAATCGCTGGCCACCGTTCAGGTGCAAACCGAGGGTGAAGTGGACATCTTGCCGGCCTCTGGCAAAGGGACGCCAACCGCCCTTGGCGATGTTCCCCACTGGCAGGAATTGATGGGTTTTGCCTGGGAGCCCAGCGGTCAAATTCTAGTGGCAGAAGGCCGGCAGCTGATCCGCACCTCCGTCGACGGGGCCAATCCGGCCGTTTTGCTGTCCGAACCGGCAGAATCGATTGTGGTTCCTGAAAGCTGCGATGCGGGGCGCTACATCGTGTATACCTCGCTTTCCCATGGCACGCACAAGTACGCCGCGAACATTTGGCGAGCCCGTGCGGACGGCTCCGATCCCACGCAACTCACCAATGGAAACCAGGATGTGTTCGCGGACTGCTCGCCGGATGGGAAGTGGGTGTATTACTCCGATCTGAGCAACTACCGGCTGATGCGCGTGCCGTTGAATGGCGGCGCGTCCGAGGCCGTGCCGGGCAGCACTGTGCCCCACGCGATCTTCGCTTCCTTTGGACTTTCTCCCGACGGGAAAACCGCGGCCTATATCGCTTCGATCGTCAGCTCCGCGGCGATGAGTGTCATCTCCAAACTGGCGCTCGTCGATCTTAGCGGCGGTTCCGATTCGCCTCCGCGGCTGCTCGATGTGGATCCGCGCAGTACGAATAACGGTATACGCTTCACGCCCGATGGCAAGGCGGTCGCTTACGTGATTCAGGACAAGGGCGCCGATAACATCTGGATCGAGCCGCTCAATGGCGGCAAGGGCCGTCAGCTCACCAATTTCACTTCGAAGCACATCGGACAATTCGAGTGGTCGCCTGACGGCAAGCGCCTCGCGGTCGCCCGCAGTCAGTCCACCTCCGACGTAATCCTCCTCCGCGACACCACCCAGTAGCCGTCGCTGTGTCGGACCGCAATCAAACGTCAGCCTGCCTTGACTACCAGAGCCAAGCGCGCGCAAACGGCTGGCCCTTGCCAGCGGAAGACGCCACTGATCCAGGCCGCCCCGAGCTCCCAGGTAAATGAGTGCCCCTGAGATAGAGGGGCGTGCTCCGCCCTATTCGCGGACGATTTCGGCATTGGCGCTTGGCGAGACGATGCGCACGAGTTTCTTGCCATCGAGGTACAGGTCGACTTCGAGGTCCGCAGTCTTCACGCGCAGTTCTTCCAGCTTTTTGCCGCCCGAGTTCTGCTCGCCCAGCGCATCCACGGTCACGCTGCCCGGCGTCAACGCCTGCGGGATCAGTACTGGAAACGTCTGCTCGCCCTTCGTCTGCCAGTCGTATAGGCGGGCCAGCACGCCAAACTGGTCGTACATGTTGTTGTCAAGGATCGCGATGTTTGGCGATGCGAACGTGAACTGCTGCGTGTACGGCTGTTTTCCTTCTACGTGGAGGTCGATCATCGCCACTGGCCCGTTGAACGTGATTGTCGCGGCTGCCTTCTTCGCGCCTTGCGTGGACCACTCATACCGGACCGGTGTGCCGTTGGGATGCATCACCAAATTTCCAGTGACTCGCGCCATCCCAGCGGGCGTTTTAATTTCCGTGACGCCATGCGCCACCCAATTGCCGCCGTCCGGATGGACGTCGAAAGTTTCCTCGCCGGCCTGCGTGCCGTTGACCATAATTTTGAACTTGCCGTGGTCGGACTCGAAGCCTGCCGAACCCGTTCCGCCGCCCGCGCCAAACGCGAACGCCGACGACCATGCGATGCATGCGGCCAAGCTGGCGACCGTCGCCGCCCACCGCGCTATCAACCGCGCGCGATTCACGCCGGCACCTTGCCGAAAATTTCCAACGCCAATATTTTTTCCACTAATCGGGTTCCAGGCACATTTGAATCCACTCGATAGTCTGCCATCTTATAGAAGGGAAGTCTTTCTTGATAAAGCTTTCTGAAACTGGCCTCATCGCGAAAGAGCGGGCGATCCGTTATCTGCGCGCAGCGCACCAGCAACTCCTCGATCGGGCAATCCAGCCAAATCAAAATCGCGCCGCTATCGCGCATCAGCGCCAGGTTTTGCGGCTGCGCAACGGTGCCACCTCCCAGCGATACCACGCGTGGCTTTTGATCTTCACTCGAC
>JBOGNC010000381.1:0-2967 GCA_050747045.1 Candidatus Acidiferrales bacterium
CGATGCGGCCGGCATGTTTTTGCCTTCACCTCCAACGCGTCCCGCGGCGATACTTCCCGGGCGGCGTCGAATGGCGACATCGTATCAAATCCGGGCCCGGTCGGAGCGGGAATTGAGCGACGCGCTGCTTTTCGCGCGTATAAGGCGCGTTACGCGACACAATCTGCACAAATTTGTGCAGTAAACCTGCCTTCAGAGGAGCTTTTGGTAACATGGTCCTTGCATAGTTTGCTGCGGTATCTGTTCGCTATTTATTCGCTTTAATCGTTCACGAGCGGCGAGTGGCGAAGAATTCCTGCAGAAGGGCGACTGCGTCGGCTGCCAGCACGCCAGGGGAAACTTCGACGCGGTGATTCAGGCGCGCGGAATCGAGAATCGAAAAGCAGGAGCGGACCGCGCCGGCTTTGGGATCGTCGGCGCCGTAAATGAGACGAGCGACGCGCGCCTGGATGATCGCTCCGGCGCACATGGCGCACGGCTCGATGGTGACGTACAACGAAGCGCCGAGAAGGCGGTAATTTCCGATGCCTTTCGCGGCCTCGCGCAGAGCGATAATTTCCGCGTGGGCGGAGGGGTCGCAATCGGTGATGGTGCGATTGCCTGCGCGGGCGATGATCTGTCCATCGAGCACTATGACCGCGCCGACGGGGACTTCGCCACGATCGGCTGCAGCGCGCGCTTCGTCGAGTGCGGCGCGCATGAAGACAGAATCGGTGCTAGCGATGCTTGAATCAGACATGGCGATGAATACAGAAGATCATGTCATATCGACGGAAACGCCGCTGCTGGATTTTTTGCGAGCGAACAATTTGCGTTGGCTTGACATTCGATTCGGAGTCTGGCCCAATCGGGCCGATCTCGCGTTTTTCCGCGACTCGCGAAGCCGATCGCGCTATAAGGGCTGTTTTCGGTGCGCTATTTCTGGCTCGGTAACAGGCACTTATCTCCGAAGAAAGGTCTAACCAGCTACGAGCATGATTATCGACTCTCACCAGCATTTCGTTCGTCTTGCCAAGCATCCGGAAGTAGAGGGATTTCGTCAGGCGCAACTTACCGGGAAAAATCCTGACGCGCTCCCGAACATTTCGGATGCCGATGTTAAAAAAAGTTTGGAGCAAGTGGTCAGCTTGATGGAAACGCGCGGCATCGATGTGGCCTTCGCTTCTCCGCGAGCGAAGGCGATGGCGACACATGAAGGTACCGTGGAGCAGAACGCCGTGTGGGCCGACCTCAACAACGGCCTCATATCTCGTGCTTGCAAACTCACTCCCGGGCGATTCGTGCCGGTGGGCATGCTCGGGCAACATCCGTCATGTCCTTCTGAGCAGGTGGCAAAACAGATCGAACGCTGGACCAATGACGGTTTCGTGGCATTCAATTTCGATCCCGATGGCACGGGCGGCCGCTGGCAAAATCAGCCCTTCACTGGGAAGCAAAATTATCCGGTGTTCGAAGCGGCTCAGGCGATGGATGTGCCGCTGGTCCTGCACGGCAGCGAATCGATCAATAAAAACTTCCCGCACACCGCCGTTCAATATTTGGTCGCCGACATAACAGGTTTCGTACAGCTGATGATGGCGAAGGATCTATTCCGAGATTTCCCGCGTCTGCGTTTTCTGATCCCACATGGCGCCGGAGCGCTCCCTTGCCAGATCGGGCGCTGGAGGGCGATTGCGAAGCACAACAAGTGGGCCAGTCCGGACGAGATCCTCGGCAACGGAAATGTTTTCGTCGACACGTGCGTGTACAACGATATGAACATGCAGATGCTGTTTGACGCCGTGCCGCTCGACAACATTTTGTTTGGATCGGAATGCGACGGCGCGTTCCCCGGCGTCGTCAATGACGAGACCAAGGACCACTACGACAACACGCGCCGTTACGTGGATGATTCGAAGCTCAGCAGCGCCGATAAGGACCGGATTTATTCGGCGAATGCGCGGCGAGTTTATCCACGCGCGAGCCATTGGATCAAGAAATAGCGGCGTAAGATCGGAGCAAAAGTCAGGCTCATTCCGGATTTGGAGGCCGAGCGAGGCGGAAAGGAATCGTCATGAGTGGCGGCTTAATGAATTTAGCGACGGTCATGACTCTGGTCGCAATTCCGAGTACGGTGATTTGGGCCTACTGTGCCTTTGGGCTAATCCTCGCGATCGGGTTAGTCACGATTTTTCTTCGAGGCGATTGGCAAAAGGCGCGCGGGTTCGACAAGCTGATTCTGTTCGGGCCGCTTTTTTACGCGGCGCCGCTAGCGGGCTTCGGCACCGAACACTTCACGCTTACGAAGGACATCGCGTCGATCGTACCGGCGTGGATTCCCTGGCACCTTTTTTGGGCGTACTTCGTAGGCGCTTGCTTTATCGCCGCCGCGTTGAGCCTGGTGACGAGGATTCAAGCGCGCCTGGCGGCGAGCTTGCTGGCCTTGACGTTTTTCCTTTTCGTGGTGCTGATGGACGTCCCAGCCTGGGCGCAAGATCCGCGAGATCGAATTGGGCTGGCGTTGGTGCTGCGGGAACTATGTTTCAGCGGCGGCGCTTTGGCGCTGGCGGCCAGCCTCACAGGGCGCCTGACCGAGCGGGGGCGCGAGCGCAGCACGCCCATCCTTGCGACGATCGCGCGATATTTCTTTGCGATTGCGCTGCTGTACTACAGCTTGGAGCAGTTCTTGCACGGCCTGCACGTTCCCGCCATTCCGTTGGAAAGGGTGACTCCCACTTGGATCGTCGGACACTCCGTTTGGGCGTACCTCGCAGCCGTGGTTTACGCAGTCGCTGGCATCCTGTTGCTGGCTGGCAAGAAAACCCGCGCGGCAGCGCTGTGGGTGGGTTGGACCGTGTTCGTTGTGGAGTTAGCTGTCTACGTACCGATCGGAGTGGTAGGCTTCGCGAGCCTCGACAATGGCTTTAATTATATGGCGGATACACTGATGTTCTGCGGCGCCGTGCTTCTACTCGCGGGCGCCATGCC
>JBOGNC010000382.1:0-2962 GCA_050747045.1 Candidatus Acidiferrales bacterium
GGTTGAGTTGCGGCCCGGTCACGGACGCGACCTGTGCGTTGGCGCCCGTCCATCTCGCCGGTTTTCGCGAAAGCGTTGCTTCGGTCAGGTCGGCGTACGGATCGAATCCGAAGCTCCACAAAACATCCGCCGCCCATCGACGGATACTAGCCGCGCTGTATTGAGGTGCGCGGCTGCGTTCATGCGGCACGCCCGACAGCGTGCCCACCGAGAGCACTAGCAGCGCGATGCCAACGCCGCTCGCCGTCACCGCCGGCGACACTCTTCGCATCGCCTCCACCATGCGCCCTGTCCATTTACGCTCCGCTGCCCAGTTCACCCGGACGCGTCCCGTCCTCATCGTTGCGTGCAGCGCCACCCCCGTCGCGATGGCCACCAGCAGAGCCTGCAGCAGCGTACCCTTCATTTCTTGCATGGTCAGGTATCGCGCCCAGAAAAGTGTCAGAGTGAACGGAACCGCCCAGTAGCCCGCGAGGATTGAGATCGTCTTCTCCACCCACATCGTCGACGAATTCTCGCGGCCGATCCACCAAAAGTGCGCCCGCAACAACCCGACAATCATTCCCGGTCCTCGGTCGTCCAGTGAATGCCCATCTGGGAAAATGGCCGGAAGCTCCAGCGCCGCTCCCCACACCTTCTGCAATTGGAACTGGAACACCAGGTAGAAGCTGAAAATCACCAGCGGCGCTAACAGAAATATCTGCTCGGTAGGCATCGCCGTCGCGGCCGTTCGTGAATGCAGAAAGGGAATTACCGCTGAATCGGTCAGCAACTGCGCATCTTTCGTCTTCCATATGATGAGCCAGGAGATCAGCACCGCCGGTATCAGCGGAGCGAAGCATCGCCACGCAATTCGCGACGCGCGCGCAAATTTCGCAGCCGCATCGAACACCATGATCTGCGGCGGCAACAACGCGTCTCTCAAATTGGCCCCTGCGATCTGCCGTGGCACCAGTCCCATCGCCGTCTCCAGCGACGCGCCCTCCAGATTCGCCGCTTCCAGGTTCGCGCCCACGAGGCACGAATCCTCCATGTCGGCGCGCACCAGGCTCGCGTCGCGAAGGTCCGCCAGCAGCAAATCGGCTGCCCGCAAGTTCGCGTCGTGCAGATCGGCGAACTTTAGTTTCACGCCGATCAGTTCCTGTCCTTCCAGGTCCGCGTCTGAAAGATCGGCACGCAACCCGCTTTCCCCGCGCGAATCGAGCCACTCCAGGTGGCTCGCAAGCTTCTCCTCCAGTATCCAATCCCTGCCGCTCGACGCCGGCGATTCGAGCGCCTCCATCGACGCCGCTTTCACTATTTCCGTGTCTTCCGCTTCTCGCGTGTGTTGCGGCTGCGCGGTTTCCGCGCTCCGATCTGGGCCGGCACCGGCGGAATCCGCACTCTCGGTGATCTCCGGCCCGTCGGCGGTTTCCTTGCTCGCGCTCGACGCGTGAACGCGAGTCGTAGGCGCATTTTCTTCCGACGCAGAAGCCAACGCCGAGACCGTCGCCGGCTCGCCGGCCGTGGCTGTATATTGCGCTTCGACCTCCGCAATCCCGCCTGCGGGTTGGCCTTCCGCGCGACCTTCGCTCACCGCGGTCGCGGCAGCTTCCACAAAATCCCTTGCCGTTATTAACCCGACAGGTTGCTGCTCCACGATCCTACGTACATCTTCTTCTTGTTCTTGGTGCGGCTTCTGCGTCAACGCCGCGAAATCCGCACGGTCGTCCGCCGAAAAAGTTTCAACCTCGGTGGCATCGCTCAAAAAAGGATCGTTTTCTTTCTCAGGAGGAAAAAGCTCCGCCAATGCCTCCGCTGCGGACGGCAATTGGTCCGCGCGAATCAGCCCGCGTTGGTCGAGCGCGCCCGGACGAACATCAACCTCAGTGACAAGACTCCGCCGCGCCGGGTCGGGGACATCGACGGCGGCCTCAAAAATCGGTTCTTCCGCTGTCGGCGGTTCCTGGACGGCCACATTCTTCGCCCCGCCGTATTCCTCCTGCGCGGCACGCTCCTTGGACCCGTGACCCGAAAGCATCCTGCGAAACAACGATGGCATTGCTGACCCTTCCCCCAGACCGAGCGCAAAAACGCAAAGCCGCCGGTGGCGCGCGCTCTCCGCCGGAAATAATCTTATCCGGTCCGATTGGTCCGCGCCTTCCAACGTGCTCCCGTGTTTCCGTAACTGCTCCTGTACCAATGGCCAACTCCCGTACAGCTGTCCGGCCGTTACATTGCCGCCGTCACATTTTCACCCTAGTCCGTTTAGGGGGTATTCCGCAGGGACGGCTCTTGGATTGACCGGATTCGCGCCGGTTCCGAGTCTTCTATCCTGTTATAGAGACGAAGCAGGTACCGCGAGGTACTTCTGCCGGAGCTACGAAATGGAAAACCCAATGTACTCGTGCCCGATATGCCACGGAAACTTGCTATTCGAGGACATGGCCGCTCCGCCCGGTAAGCGTCCGGTAGAATCTGCCCTCACACAGAAGTTTTACTGCCCGCATTGCGAAATGTTAGTCGAACCGGTGATCACTTCTACTGAGGAACGCGCGGAGGAGGGGATTGCCAGCCGCGATGCCGGCACGGAGAATCGTGGTCGTTCGAGCGCTGCCGGCTCGAACGCCGGCGGCAGCCAACGCGGAGATTTGTCGGACGAAGGCGCTACGCAATGGCGCACCGATCCGCGCGAAACCGAGCGCAATACCTGGGAAGACAAGCCCTAGCGTCTACGCCCACGTGCCACTAGCGCCTACGCCCACTTATCAATTGACGCGCTCAACGTGTAGCTCAGCGATCCTACCTGGAAAAACGCGTTCGTTTGTCCGCCCGCGACCACGATGTTTATGTCGTTCACGTGCGGCCATCGGGGAATCATCGCGTCGTCCGGCATCTTGTACCACGTGGCGTACGGCTCCTGTCCCTTCAGCGCGCGCGGATAGTCGAATCCAACCGCGAAATCGCGGTTTTTGTAATCCTT
>JBOGNC010000383.1:0-2959 GCA_050747045.1 Candidatus Acidiferrales bacterium
GTTGCGATGAAAGGGTCAACCCAGCAAGTACACTCGCTGGCCAAAATCCGATTTTCGCTCGCGACTCTTCCATTCCGCTTGGATTCCGACGAAACCCTGAAGTTTCCGCACGCGCCCGCAACGATGGTCGGTGGCGTCGCCGTCTTCGATTACAACAAAGATGGCAGGCCCGATATTTTCCTCACCAACGGCGCGAATATCGAGACGCTCAGAAAAGATTCTCCGAGGTTCTCCAACGGCCTTTTTCGCAACGATGGCAACGGTTCATTCACGGATGTGACGAAACAGGCCGGCCTCGGCGGGACCGGCTACGACATTGCCGCGGCTGTCGGCGATTATGACAACGACGGCTACCCCGACCTGTTTGTCGGAGGCGTGCACGGCAACACCCTCTACCACAACAATGGCGATGAAACGTTCTCCGATGTCACCGCCAAGGCTGGCCTCGGCAGTGTCATCGATCCGCAGTACGGCCCTCTCTGGAGAGCAGCGGCCGCCTGGGTGGACGTGAACAACGACGGCCTCCTCGACCTTGTCGTGATCAATTACCTGTGCTGGGACTTGAAAACTGAGAAGCTCTGTCCCTTCATAGGCGCGAATGACTACTGCAGCCCCCAGCTATACAAAGGCCAGCCGAATCAGTTGTTTCTGAACCGAGGAGACGGAACTTTCGAAGACGTATCGGAAAAATGGGGCCTTCGCGCTCACGTCGGCAAAGGAATGGGAGTGGGAGTCGCGGATTTCGATCTCGACGGCCGCCCCGATCTCTTCGTCACGAACGACACCTCCTATAATTTTCTTTTTCACAACACCGGAAAAAAGTTTGAGGAAGTTGCCTTTCAGGAAGGCGTCGCACTGCAAGAAACTGGCGATTTCATCTCTGGCATGGGAGTGGATTTTCGCGACTGTAATAACGACGGCTACCCGGATATTATTTTCGTGGCTCTGAACAATCAGACATTTCCTCTATTTTTGAATAGAGGCGGAAAGGGTTTTGACGAAGCTGGCTTCCAGACCGGACTGCGCGAGTTAACCCGCTCGATGTCCGGGTACGGACCGGGGCTGTTTGATTTTGACAACGACGGTTGGAAGGATCTTTTCGTTTCCAGGGGACACGTCGAGAGGGTCCCGACAGCTTCTTACCAGATCGATCAGTACAACACCGTGTTCCGCAATCCTGGTCCTACGGGGAAATGGCAGGCCCTGACCGCGGAAGCTGGGTTGACGGCTTCACCACCCGCGCGCCACCGTGGTTGCGCCTTCGGTGACTTTGACGGGGACGGTCGCATCGATGTTGTGGTTACTGCGCTTGGCAAAGCACCGGAAATCTGGATGAATCGCTCGCCGGGCGCGGGCCACTGGCTGGACGTCGCTTTGGAGGGTACGAAGAGCAATCGCGATGGAATTGGCGCCCGCATTAAGGTGCTGACTACGCAAGGAGTACAGTTTAACCATATGACCTCAAGCGTCGGGTATGCTTCTTCGAGCCACGGACCGGTGCACTTCGGCCTTGGCGGGGATCATGCGGCGAGGCTTGTGGAAATCCATTGGCCTTCGGGCATCGTTCAGGCACTGCATGACGTGGCTGGCGACCGAGTGCTAAACGTCAAGGAAGCCGTCACCTAGCGGTTGCTCTTTTCATTTCAGAACAACCAGATACTCACTGACTGCCAGTGGAGAGATGTTTTTGCGCCTTCGCCGCGAGTTCTTGAGTCTGCTTCTCTCTAAGCGCACGCACTTTCGCAAATTCCTTCTCGGCGGCGGCCATATTCCCCAAGAGTTGATCAATGCGGCCGATTCGGAAGTGCGCATCCGTTTGGTTCGGGTCGAGCTCGACGGCGCGGCGGAGAGCCAACAGCGCCTCCGGGTATTTCTTTTGATCCGTCAGTATGCTGCCGATGTCGAGATACGCCAGACGGTTGTCCCTTTGTAACTGAACCGTTCTGCGCAACAATGGGAGAGCCTTGGCGTAATCGCCCTTCTGCATGGCAATGTCTCCCAGATATGCCAAGGCCTGAGGGTTGCCGGGGACGATCGTTAGTTCGGCGTTGAAAGAGGCAACCGCTTCATCGAATCGCTGTGCTTTCCAGTACAGATAACCCAGCGCGAAGTGCAGATCGGGTTGGCGCGGAGCGAGGCTGATCGCCTTCTGAAACTCGACGATCGCGCCAACGGTATCGCCTTCACCGTCCAAGGCCTCTCCGGTAAACTTGTGCACGGCCCAGGAATTCGGATTGAGCCGTTGAAGGTTTCCAAACTCCCGTAGCGCACAGGAATAGTTCTTCGCTAAGAGACAACTCTGGGCGAGCGTCTGACGCAGTTCTGTATTGGCTGGGTCGGATGATGAGGCCCCAGCGAGATACTTGGAAGCCTCCGCAAATCGCTTCGCTCCGTAATAGCTCAAGCCTAATAGGGTCGCGGCCTGCACGCTGGTTGGACTCGCGGAAAGGGCTGTGCGGAGCGGTGGAATCGCCGCTTCGAAATGGCCTTGCTTGAATTCCGCAAGACCCAAATCGATCTGAACTCCGGGTAACATCGGATTCAGAGCGATTGCTTTCCGATAGGCTGAAGCAGCCTCGGCGTACTTCTTTTCCTTTGATAGAACCAGCCCTAGGCTCGCGAATGCTGCGGCGTCGTGCGGGCTTTGCTGCGTGACCGCCTGCCACGCCCTGGCGGCATCCTCAAGTCTTCCTCGCTGCTCCAATGCAGCCGCATAAGCGGGATCTGCGGTTTGAGCACCGAGCGCCGGGGCGAGTGTCATCCCGGCAAACAAAAAAGCGCTGAGCCAGGTATTCCTGCAACCGCTCATGGTAGATGTTGTAGCTCAGCGGGCCGCAAAAGGAAACCCCGCTGGCGCCAACTTCGACGCCAGCGGGGGTGGGTGGGAAAATTTGAATACAGCCCGTTAGAACGACAGCTTCGCGCCCAACTGGAACTCGCGAGGAGTCCAGGCCGAAGT
>JBOGNC010000384.1:0-2955 GCA_050747045.1 Candidatus Acidiferrales bacterium
CCGAAGGTATAAAAAGGGAGCGACCCGGGAGCGGGTTGATGCCAAGCGAGAATCATGCGGCTGTCGAGCCCGCCCGTCAGCGACATCGCGACCCGCTCCCGGCCGTTAAAATAGCGCGGCAGGCGCTCCTGAAACACTTGTTTTAATTCCCGGTACCAGGCTTCGGGTTCAAGATGCTCTTGTTCTTCCCATTCACGCGGATCAAAATAGGCGCGCTTCGCTTCCAGCCGGCCGTTCCGAAAAGTCCACGCGGAGCCGGGCGGCAGGGCATGAATCCCTTCGAAAAGCGTCCGGTCTTCCATGACGCAGCCGCACGAGACGTATTCGCCCAACCCACGCGGGTCCAGCCGGCGCAATTCGGGGCGCACGGCGAGGATCGCCTTCGCCTCAGCGGCGAAATAGAACGCTTCCTTCGCTTCGTGGTAGTAGAGCCGCTGCAAACCATAGCGGTCGTTGAAAAGCGTTGCGCTCCCACCCGCCTGGTCCGCCAGAAGCCCGTGAAACGTTCCGTTCAGGCATTTTGGGAACTCCGCATCTTCTTCGGCAAGATGCACGAGGTAAGACGGCCCGCCCGCCTCGACGGCATGCCCGCGCGCCTTGAGGCGCGCCGCGGTTCCCGGCTCGGGAAACTCTTCGCCCGCAAAGATCAACACGCGGTCGCCCGTCTCATTCCTAAGCGGCATTCCGTCCGAGAATGATCCTTTCCGCGCCACCCAGCCGGCGTAGATTCCCAGCGATTCGTCAATCCAGGTCCCCGAGGTATAGAAAGACTCGTGACGTAGCTTTTCAACCATGCGGTTGAGCTGTGGCTCAGCCCACTCGCGCGGCATTTTTGTTATCAGGCCAACAATTCCCGGCATTTCCGTCTGTCCTTAAGAAGCTTCTAAATTGCTAAGCTTGCGGTTATACCATGCGCTGCGGAGATCACGCAGCTTGCTGACCATGGGCTGCGGAAGCCGGTCGGCAAGCGGCTGGTGCAGACGAAGGCGAATCGCGGCGCGACCCCAAGGCGTGAGAGGAACATAGTAACGAGGCAGATCGATGCGCTCGAATCCGTTAACTTTCTTAAACTGGCTAAGCCCGTCTGATCCCTTCTTGCCATAGCTGAACTTCTGGTATACCAAGTAGGCGATCTTGCGTTCGGCGCACGATCGGACGGCTTGGGCGATCAGCGCGTTCGTAGGACACTTGTCACTGTGGCGAACCATGGAAACGATATTCATCAAATTTGCCTGCGTCCGGGTCTCATCGTGGGTCAGTTTCGCAAAGCCGATCATCTGGTCGCCGAGGAAAGCGCCGATAAACACGCTCTTATCAAGAAAGGTCGCCTCCAGCCGGCGCACGGTCTGGATGTCTCTTCCATAGTGGGCGAACGCCGTCCCCTGACGAACCGGGCACTCGTTATAGATTTCCCAGATACCTCGGACGAGCGTTTCATCGAACGCAACCTCCCGGGTCGAGACCCCTTTCTTTTCCGCTTGGCGAACACGTCCGCGCGGAGCGAAGCGGATCTGGTGTTTAAGCCAGTGATCAAAGGTGGTCACGGGCAAGACGGCGAAATTATCCCAGTCCATGGGATACGGGTATTTAGGCGACGTTTCGGGTAACCTTTGCAGAAACGTGAACAGGTCTATCCGGGTTCCGCATTTGCGCAGGGTTTCCAGCAGGGGCTCGGGTTCCTCCAGGAACACATACGTGTCGCCCACTAAACTCCCGATTCGTAGGAGCCGTCCTCGAACCCGGACCTGCTTTCCACCGACGTTAATCAATGAACTCATGAAAACTCCAAATCCTCCCGCTCCAGGATGAGAAGCTGTGGTCCATCTGGCACTATGGCCCGGACCCTGGCAGCGATGATTTACCTGTTTCTGAAAATTCTGCGTCTTTTCGCAAATACCTGAGGGTGTTGCCCCTGACGTGGATCGGAAAGCGGCCGACGCTCTACCCTACTCTCTCAGCCGATCCGCACCGTCTGTCCTGGCTTAATGGAGCGCATGGCGTTCAGGATGTCCGGCACGAGAGGTAGCAGGTCGGGCATCCGGTTCGATTTGGAGCGGATGATAGCGAGAGAAATCGATCGAGCAGAAAGGTTCTGCTGATACGGCATACCGTGATCCACTGTCAGCAGAACCTGCCAGCCCGAATGCTCCGCCAGCGCGAGCAGCTCGCCATTCGCCTTGCCCGAGAAACCGGACGCCGGCACCGTACCACACTCGTGCCCGTGAAGGTGCTTTCCCAGGTCTTTTGGCAGGCATTCGTCGAGCAGAATCCTCACCCGATTCTCGCCAGGAGCGATTCCTTTGCCGTCTCAAGCGCCTCGATGGCCATTTCACGGGTAACGCTTGGAAACTGGTTCAGGAACTCGTCCAGGGTGTCGCCAGCTTCGAGGTAATCAAGCAGATTTTGAAAGGGAACCCGGGTGCCGCGAAAGCAGGGAACTCCGCCCAGAATCTCCGGATCGCGCACAATGACAGGAGTCTCCATGTTTCTCACCCAGGCCCACATTGTAGCACCGCTCACAGCCCTGGGAAGTCGGTTGTCCGGCGCGCAGGGCATGGCAGCATCGAACTCCCCGATTTTTCATACGAACGCGTAAATCCCCGCCGCATGGGCCTATCGCCCGAAGACCTTCGTTAGCCTCAGCATCGACGCCGCCATTTGCCTTCCGCGCTCCGCGACGCCGAGCGGGGGCGCAGCACAGCGTACGACGCGCTGCCCGAGCGAAATCCCGAACGCGTGCGGCTGGCACCGCCGCGACCGCAAGCAGGCGAGCACCGTTTCCTCCGTGATGCTGCCATCCAGATCGAGCGCCATCGCCAGCGGAAAGGACTGGCGCCAAGTGTGGAAATCCAGCCCGACGAACGGCACGGCGCCGGAGCTATCGATCAGGGCAGGGGCGGTGCGGCTGGGCGCCCATCCGTCGTATTTGCGATTCCAAAGTTCAATGCCCAGTAG
>JBOGNC010000385.1:0-2939 GCA_050747045.1 Candidatus Acidiferrales bacterium
TAGGCGCGGTGCTTTTCATTGGCGTGCTGGCGTACTCCTCGTTCCAGGCGACGCACGATCAGTACGAGGTGTGCATGACATTCAACGGCAATTCGCACTGCGCTTCGGCCTCCGGCACGAATTATCAGCAGGCGGTGCGCAGCGCGCAGCAAATCGATTGCGAACTGCTCGCAAACGGTCGGGACCAGAATATGGTCTGCCTCGACCAGGAACCTGCGAGCGTTCGTCCGGTGAAACAATAGGTCTGTCCACGTGCATCACGGCAAAAGAATCGGCCCCGCGCGGTGTCTAATGCCTGTTGAGCTTGCGGCCGGCTGTTTGAGATGAGCGCCGGCGCGTCGTCCGATTGAGTTGCAGGGAGGAAACATCCATCGTGCACATGACCCGATGCCTGAATTGCGGGTCTGAGCGGGACGCCGACGTGTGCGATTACTGCGGGCTGAATTCGGCAGCCGCTGAATTTTCACTGCGCAAGAAACTGCTGAACCGCACCGCAATTTTTCTGCTAGGCGCAATCCTGTTCGTCACCGCGAGCGGCATGTATCCGGCGCTGGATTTGGACCAGATGCTCATCTTTGGCGGGGTGGTTTGTTTCGCCGTGCTAGGGTTGGCGATTGTTGTGGAGCGTCGCGCGGTACGCCACACCGAAGCGGAGGCGCTAAAGCGTGTCTACTATGGGTTAATTCCAGTGCCTTGGGTTCTGGGTGCGCTATTGATGGCCAATGGCGCGCTCGATACTTCGCCGCCGCATATCGAGCAGAGCCGGGTGGTGGGGAAGTTCTCCATGCCCGGCCCGGTACAAAGCCGGCGCCTGATTGTCCGCTCTTGGCGCGAGGGCCACGGGATCGAGCGAGTGCCCGTAACCTTGTCCGACTACGATAGCTTTAGCCGCGGCGACCAAATCGAGGTGGAGATCAAGCCGGGCCTCGCGGATATCCCGTGGGTCGAAAGCGTCAGCCATCCTGACTGATGGGACTGTTCGCCAGCCGCCGATGCGAGTACCGCTTTGGTTGCGCGACGAGGCTCTTCGCGCCTTTTACGAAGGATGCGGAGTTTTAACTTTCCTCCGCTGCCATTCCGCTATACGTAGTCGTACTTCAGGGTAGCCGGATCGATCTCGATGTGCGCGCTCTTCGGCGCATCGCGGTCCGTCAATTCGCGGTACTTGTTCATGAATTCTTCGATATTCTTCCGCAGTTCGGGGCTTTTGCCGAGTACCACGAACCGGATCAGCCGATCCGTATTCTTGCCAATATCTTGCTGGTCGTTTTCCCATCGCGAAAGCGTCTCCGGCTCAACTTGCACCAATTTGCCGAACGCCAGGCCGGTCATTCCAAGATACTTGCGGAGGAATCGAACGTCGGACCCTCGCAGCTTCCAGGGCTGGCCGGCCACGGCAAACGCGATCGCGTCCATTAGCCGCTTCTTGTCTCGAAGGATCGGCTCACGCATGCCGCACGCGGTGCATTCGGATATCTGTAAATTCTTCAATAGAATCGGCGCTCCGATCTCGTCATACCGAAAATTCCCTTTCCGCACCTTGGACCTTTTCCCGCAACTACCGCATTTCTCGGTGGCCATGTTGCTTCCTCGCTTGCGCTTCAATTTGAATTGATAGCGTATCAGAACTTGACGGAGCCACGCAAGCTACGCCGACGCGGCTCGTTTTTTTAATGGCCGCGCGGAAGCTGCTGAGTCTGGGGGCCCGGAACCACGACGGGGCTAACTTACCGGAAACAACGAACCGCAGCGGCGCCGCAGCCACGCTCTGGAACGATAAGATCGAAAGGGCGGGAGAGTGCGGAAGCATTGAGCGAGTGGCTGATAATGTAGCGAAGCTGGCCCACAAGCGCCGGCCCGGCTCGGCCGGTCGGCGTGGGAACTCGCGGCGCGTTCGTGACGAAATGAATCCCAATCAACGATGAGTTCGCAAGCGAAGCAAGAGGCTCGATGGCCTGCGGCCGCGGCATTGATCGCCGCTGGTTTTATGTACTTGGGGCTGCCAGAGGACCTTTCGGTGGGGCCGCGATGGCTGCTGCTCGCCATTATTTTGGTGTTGCTCGCACCGTTAGTGATCACGCATCGGAGCGGACGTTACAGGCTCAACCACTTCGTGGCACTTTTTGCCGATGGCGTACTGACGATTTTCTTGGCCGGATCGCTGGCGTTTTTGGTCCAAGGACTGCCTTCGCACCGCGAGCCGCCGGGAGCGCTGCTGCGTTCTGCGGCGGGACTGTGGCTGACAAATATTCTGGTATTCGCGCTGTGGTACTGGCGGCTGGACGCAGGCGGGCCGCATGCGCGAGCGCATGCGGCGGGACAGATCAAAAGCGCTTTTTTGTTTCCGCAAATGACCCAACCGTCCACGGGAGCGGACGGCACGTCGTGGTATCCGCATTTCGTCGATTATTTATTTCTGTCGTTTAACACCAGCACGGCGTTTTCGCCGACGGACACAGCGGTACTTTCGCGCAGTGCGAAATTGGCGATGATGGCGCAGTCGCTGATTTCACTGCTGATTTTGGCGCTCCTCGCCGCGCGGGCGGTGAACATTTTGTGAGCAGCGGGGAAACCCGTTATGTTAACGCGGATGACGCCGCGCGACGGCAACGGAACAGCGGTTAGTTCGAAGCGCCGCGGCGGATCATAGAAATCAGCGTTTGCGGCTTGACGGGCTTGGGAACGATTTCGAATTCGTGCCCCTGGGAGCGCGCGTCCCGCAAAAGATCTACAGTGGCGGTTTGCCCTGAAAACAGAATGATGCGGCACTTCGGCAGCAGCTTTCGAATGTATATCCCAAGTTGTACGCCGTCCATGCCGGGCATGACAACATCGCTGATGATCACGTCTGGGGAGAACGTTTCCGCGGACGAAAGCGCGGAATCGCCATTGGAGGCAGCAACGGCATCGAAGCCTTCGCCATTGAGGATTTCGACAAG
>JBOGNC010000386.1:0-2887 GCA_050747045.1 Candidatus Acidiferrales bacterium
CGGCGCTACGCAAGCGCGTCCGCCAGGAATTTCCCAAAACGGAACCCGGCCACATGCTTGAACGGCGTCACTCCGAGTGAATAGTGCCCGCAGGGCAGTCGCAGACTTACGAACTCAATGCCCTCCTGACGCATCCGTGCCAGCAACTCGTCGGTAAACTCCGGCCAGAACGTGGGATCGTACTTTCCTGTAATCAGTAGCATTTTTCGGTCGCGCCCTGGTAGTTTCGCCAGGTACGGCAGCGGACTGATCGGCGACCAATACCTCCGCAACTCTTCAGGAGTTACGTGCTCGGCCATTTGCTCCCACACATTCACAGTCGTCAACCCATGTGCCACCACGTCTCCGAAATACATTGACGCGTGCAGGAAAGCCCCGGCCTTCACCGCCGGATCATGGCACATGGTGATGAATCCGATGCACGACCCGATGCTAGTCCCCAAGATTCCCAGCCGATCGTAGCCCTGCTGTTCCAGCCAGCGCAGCGTCGTTCGCACGTCCACCACGGCCTGCCGGTTGGCCTGCAGAGTCAGGCCAATGTTCGGCGCCACCAAATGATCGGCCCGCCGATGGCCCGGAATCGCGCGCCGGTCGTGATACGGCAAGCTCATCTTCACAGCCGTGATTCCCATCAAGTTCAACCATTTGCAGACGCCCTGCTGCTCGTCCCATCGCGCGTTCCATTGCGCCAGCACCACCACCGCCCGACCTTTGCCTTTCGCCGATCCGGAGCCGTTTGCGCGGGCCTTCGCCGGAAACACCTGTCCGTAAACACGATTGTTCTCCGCCCACGGCGACTGGATCGCGCTGGTAAACGTCAGCACGTTCCCGTCGAGCTTGTAATCTTCGGCCGGACGCGCCGCATACCACGCGTCGCTCTCGGCAACTGTCTCCTGAACAAATCGCTCGATATACCCCCGAGGATCGCGCTCGGTCGCCTCGCCGCCGATATGCTCCAGACCCCATTCGAACGGCAGCTTCGTCCGCACCGGCTCTTGGTCGAACCGCATCTTCTCGTACGCGTGCACTTGTCGCTTGATCCAGTTTTTCATGCTCACAAAAAATATACCTGACGCGGCGAGGTAAAAACGACGAACATTTTCGCGGAATTCGAGTGCACCGGGACGTTCCGCCCTTTCATGTGGCGAAGCCTTTGTTTTCTGTGACTTACGTGTGGCAAAGGCCGATTGACTGTTCCGCCCTTTGCTGTCCGACTCGTGATTCGTGATTGGTGACTCATGATTTGTGAAGGCAGGAACACGGCGCAAGGGACTGCGCGCACCGTCTCGGGTAGGCGTGTGGTCGGTTGTTTGTTTTCTGTGACTTACGCATGTTTCTACTCGATTGACTGTCTCGGGTAGAGTTGTGATTTGCGACTTGTGAATCGTGATTCGCGAATAGCCATTCCTCGCCAACCGCGGGAAGTTCGCGATTAGAAAAACGTATGTTGCTGGTTCTATGATAGTTGAGCGATGTTCTACTCGGCACGGGTTCGCGATTAGGTTTAGCAGGCCGCGTAACGAGATTCGTTCTTCGCTGACGCATAGGGCACGGAATCGCACAGGCATGAAAAATGCGCGATCGTCGCTGCCCCTCAGCCTTGGCCGGATACGGAGCTACTGACACCGCCCTCCCCTCCTTGACTCGCTCAGCCACTTCACGCGAGCAACTAAAAACGAGCAACGGTAGCACGGCCGTGGAATCTGGTCGAGGTTCAATTCGCGGAAGTACCGATTTCCCGTTTTGGGAATCCTGCGGAGGTTGAAGGACATACCGTAAATCCGCGCCCGGCTGAGGCACTGTTATAGTTAAAGTTCCTGCTCTCAAGTTCGCCGAGGGCAGGACCGAACCACTGACTTCGAAGCGGTAGCCTCTGAGACCTGTCGCACGCGCCTTCCTTTCCGGTCACTGGCGTAGAACTGGCACCGTTATCCAATCGTTCGGCCGGAGCCTCGGGATGATGAGTTGGCGAGTAAAGTGCACGACCGGACGATACGATTTCAGGAACAGCCTTGCACTTGAGATTTGCGAGCCATCGACCGGGAACTTCGCGAGGCCGTGAACGTCGCGGAACTGGACCGATCCACCCCACCGAGTGACGCTGTCCGGATAGACCTGCACTGCGTAGGGCGCATAATCTGGAACGCACCGAATGTTCAGCGGATTCCTGAGACCGTTGAGCGGGTTCTCAAGTGCGGCGCTAAAGCACGAGGGTGGAAGCCCTGCTTTTAGACAGCCCAATTCAACGTCGTCGCCTTCTTCATCGACTTTCGTTTTGCACCACCCAAAGCCTCGCGCGTGTCGATCGCCGCCCACGGCGCTGAGAGTCGCTGCGGCATCAAGTCTGAACACAGAGAGCGAGTAATTAATCGCGATGTGGACCGGCCTTGCCCTCGCTGCATTGAATACCGCATCGGGCAACGCGACCCGTTGATGCGTGTGTGCGTCCGTTTCATCCGATGTAATCGCGAGCACCTGGTTATTGCCGCCGGTGCCCGGCATTGTTTGCCCAACGTAGAGGACCACTCCGCTTTCACTAGCAATATGAATCTCGGCTCGATCAATCAGTAGAAGAGATTCGGGCTGAAGGCCGGAAATGAATAATGGCAGGGATGCCGCGCCGCCGGGTATCCCGGCAGAATCAGTCGATGGTCCGATTCCAGGCTCAAACGTCACTGCAATCGAGTCGGCGACAGCGGGTTCGGGCGATAACCGTTGCTGCATGGCGAACGCTCGCGTCCAAGTCGAGTAACTGACCGTCGGCGCGACGAGAACGGCCGCGAATGCGAGTGCACGCGCGTGCTTCGTTGCGCGGCGGAAATACTGTAGCGGGATGATCATCATTGCAGCCAATGCCGCGACAATCGACCAGAAGGCCGGCGTCATC
>JBOGNC010000387.1:0-2838 GCA_050747045.1 Candidatus Acidiferrales bacterium
CGCGCGCGTCTGTCCGCGATTCGGCCGCCCATTACTGCTGAACTGGAATGACGCGCGGAATTCGTTCATTCACCGGCGGCAGCGGAGGAAACGGCACGTGCGGCTCGGTCTGATACCAGTACGCAACGGAATAGTAGTTGTCCGAGCGGTCATCCGCCGTGCCGTGCTCAATCGTCGCCTTAAACGATTTTGTGAACGTGATGGGCGAGGCGAGCGTAAAGCGGTAGACGGACCAACGCGAACCTTGGAGCTCCTTGCCCACGACGGGCGCGCCAAACAGCGCGTACGCGAACGGCTTTCCGCCGAAGTCCCAGGCGCCCAGAAAAAAATCTTCGGTGCCGGTTCCCTGAATCGAGGGCAGCTTTGAGCCGTCCACGAAAAACATGTCGTCGCCCTCACCCCACCAGCCGTCCTGGTTCTCAATCACCGACATGGTGACGCCCGCGAACTGACCGCGTCCGCGCGCTTCCATCCACACGTAGTTGTTCTTGCCATCCAGGTTGATGGTTGCTCCGGGAAAGCCTTCGGTGGGCGTGGCTTGTCGATACTGCGCGTGGAAGTAGAGCGTCCCTGCGGGCAGAGGCTCGGAATACTCGCGAAAGTCGATGTTGAAATAGAACGCGTTCACCGGGGCCTCGCCCTCATTGGTCACCGTAATCAGCGCGTGCTTCTGAAAGGGCATGGGAAAAAAGCAATTCAGCGCCTTGTCGGGCGCGACCATGAGCGGCGCCGATTGGTAAAGGGTGTAATCTCCAAGCCCAAGGCCGAAAAAGTCACCTACGGGCGCTTCCACGCTGGGCGCCTTCTCCCCGTCCCAATACATGCTCAGCACGAGCTTTTTAAGATGGAACCGCTCGCGATCGGCAATGGTCATCCAGACGTGCCGCACCTCGCCCGGCCCCGGCGTATCCAGCAGCACCAGTGTTTTACCGGGATCGAGACGCCTGAAGTCCGCATTCGCGCCCGTGCGATCCCAACTCGATGATCGCTTGGCGATATAGTCGTGGGGCCGGATGAGGTTGTCGAGCGATCCTCGCCATCCTTGGGCGGAAAGCGGCAGTGCAATTCCCAGCATCAAGGTGCTCGCAATCAGCCAATTCTTCATCGCTTCCTCACGAGTGCGGTACCTTTCAGCGCGCAACGGTCCCGATTCTAGCACAGCCGTGCTACGATGATACGCGGATTCACCGCGACGCCCTCGGCAACGATGCCCTGCGAGCTCCCTTTGCAGCTCAGCGCATGTCATGAACGAGCCCGTGTCACCCGAAGCAATTCCGGAGTCTGCGGAAAACCTGAGCGAAGTGGCGCGCCTGCGCATGCCCGCCGAGTGGGAGCCGCACGAAGCGGTCTGGATTGGCTGGCCGCACAACACCTCCGACTGGCCGGGGAAGTTCGCGCCCATCCATTGGGTTTACGCCGAAATCGCGTATAAGATCACGCCGGGCGAAATCCTTCGAATCCTGGTGAATTCGCCACGCCACGAAAGCCGAGCGAAGGCGGTTTTGAAGAGCGCGGGCGCGGACCTCGCCCGAACGGAATTCTTCCACATTCCCACAAACCGCGGCTGGACGCGAGATTTCGGTCCAATCTTTGCCCACCGTTCCAGAGCGCATAGCTCCGATCGTGTGGTCCTTCGTTTTCAATTCAACGCGTGGGCCAAGTATGCCGACTGGCAGCTTGATAATGAGGTGCCGGAGCGGGTCGCAACAGCGCTTGGCATTCCCCTGGTTGCTGCGGGGGAATTCGTGCTCGAAGGCGGCGCAATCGATGTGAACGGCGAAGGTTCGCTCGTGACCACTGAAGAGTGTCTGCTCGATCCCGCGGCACAAGCCCGCAACCCCGGCCTTAGCCGCTCTGGCGCTGAGGAAAAATTGCGCGACTATTTGGGCGCGTCCCAGGTGCTTTGGCTCGGCCGGGGTATTGCCGGCGATGACACGCACGGACACGTCGATGACGTTTGCCGTTTCGTTAATCCGCGCACCGTGGTGCTCTGCCAGGAGAGCGATCCGAGAGACGCGAATTACCAGCTGCTGAGCGAGAATCGCGAACGCCTCGAAAGCGTTCGGCTCGCGAACGGATCGAAGCTCGAAGTCATCGCGCTGCCGATGCCGTCGCCCTTGCACTTTCGCGGACAGCGTCTGCCTGCCAGCTACGCGAACTTCTACATCGCAAACGCCGCGGTACTCGTACCGACGTTCAACGATCCTCACGATCGGGCCGCTCTAGGCATTCTTGGCGAGCTTTTCAGCGATCGTCCCGTGATCGGCATTCACGCCACTGACCTCGTTTGGGGCCTCGGAACGCTGCACTGCATGACCCAGCAGCAACCGGCGCCGCGCGAAACGTTAAGGAGCTGCGGATAGCAGAAGCTGCCCCATCCCAATCACCGGCACCGCTGTTTGCGGGACATTCAAAAGTGTGACACGATGCGGGGTGAAGGGGCTGGCCGCCGCGCCTAATCGGGAGATTGCGCCCCGCGCTGCTTTGGTAACTTGACGCGCGTTCCATCCGCACGTGATCTTCGGGGTGAGCCGCCGCGGCGGTTTTTGCACAGCGAAAGGAGCATCACGCATGGGGGTGAACGCATTCGGTGCGTATAAGTGGGTGGCGCGACGGCCTGATCCGGCCAGCTTATCCCCACAGGATGCAGGATCCCAGATGAAGACGGATACACTCGCCCAACTGCGGAGGCTGGGAGGAGCGTACGATGGTATCGTGGCCGACGTCGACGTCGCCATGTGGTATGGGGCGATACACCGGCCGGGGCGCAACATTGATTCCGTCGTCTTGAAAAATGTGTTCACGAGCCTCTGGGTGGGAAGGCTGGTTTGCAAGCAG
>JBOGNC010000388.1:0-2837 GCA_050747045.1 Candidatus Acidiferrales bacterium
GTGCTCGATGGTGAGCTCCGAGCCATCAAGCAGTCGTACGGAAAAAACACCATGCACATCGAATTTTCGGGGCCAGACGGATTCCTGAGCCATCCAGCAATAGCGAACGTGAATCGCTTCGGCACCGGCGCGGAAGCCAAGCTTAAACCTGGTGCAGACCCGCAGCAGGTTTTGAAAGCGGCGGTGGACTGCGGAGCGCAAATCGTCCGCTTCGAACTGCTGGAACCCTCACTGAACGATATTTTCATCGAGAGGACCGCCAATGCATAAGATTTGGCTGGTGATCAAGCGCGAGTACATCACGCGCGTTAAGAGCAAAGGGTTTCTGATCGGCACAATTATCGTGCCGGTGCTGGGAATCGGATTCGCGCTGCTCACTGCCTTTCTCGCCACGCGCCAGCCGAATCACACGTTCCGGCTTGCCGTCCTCGATGAATCCGGCATTCTGGCGCCAACGATCCAGGCGAACCTTAATTCCAAATTGCCAGACGGAGAGCCCGAATTCTCGATTGTGCAGACAATATCGCGCTCCGCATCGCCAAGCGCCGCGCAGGAAAATCTGCGCTCGCAGGTCATCGCCGGCACGCTGGACGGCTACCTGCAAATTCCCAGCGACTTGACCGCGCCGCTGGAGATGCACATGCGCAATCCCGATAATCCCAGGCTGATCGGTCCGCTGAACGCGGCCGTCAATGAAGCGACAATTCTCGCGCGTCTGCAGCAGCGCGGCATTCACGTGGAAGATCCCGGCGCCGTATTCCGCAGCACCGACCTGAAACTGATCAAAGTCACCCGGAACGGTGAAGCGGTGGAACGCGGCCAGACGATAGGCATTTCGATCGCACTGGTAATGCTGCTCTATATGGCGCTGCTGATGTACGGCATCATCACTATGCGTTCCGTGCTGGAAGAAAAAACCACGCGCACGATGGAGTCGCTGATCTCCACCGTTCGGCCGTCCCAGCTTCTGGCCGGAAAAATCCTGGGCGTTGCCGGGGTCGCTTTCACGCAATTCCTGATCTGGCTGGCGACCTTTGCGCTGATCTTCAGTTACGGCGCGTTGATGAGCACCATGACGCCGGGCAGTCCGCTTGCGGGCGTGCACATTCCTATTTCGCTTTTGATCTACGCGCTGATTTTCTTCGTGTGCGGCTACTTTCTGTACGCTTCGCTTTATGCGGCCGTTGGCGCGGCTTGCTCCAACGAACAGGACGCGCAGCAGTTGCAATGGCCGGCGACGCTGCCGCTGATCTTCAGCGTGGTCATGTTCAGCGCGGTGCTCTCGGATCCCGCTTCGAAAGTTTCTGTCATCCTGTCGGAGATTCCTCTGTTCGCGCCGATCCTGATGACGCTGCGCATCTCCGTGCAGACGCCGCCCTTCTGGCAAATTGCGCTCTCGATCGCCCTTCTGCTGCTGGGTATCGTTGGCGTCGTTTACGTTTCCGCGCGCATCTACCGCGTGGGCATCCTGATGTACGGCAAGCGCCCCAATTTGCCGGAACTGCTCCGCTGGCTGCGCTACTCGTAGACTGCCGCTCGCCAAAAAGCTGCCGGCCCGATAGAAGCCGCATTCCGCCCGACGAGGCATCTGGTTTTCAGGGCGGCACTCGAATCGTTCGCGATTAGAAAAATCGATACTATTGAGTATTCGCGTCTTAGCTAGCGTCCTACTCGACGCGAGTTCGCTATTAACTTTCGCTATTTGTTTGCCGATCGCTGGCAGAGCGGTCAGGGGATCTGCAACAAGACTGTAGCGATCTGAGCGTTCGCCTGCCCTTTGTTTACAATCACTTGCGGCGTGTTCTACTCGAACGTGTATCGATCTGCGGAGCGCACGCAAGGAGGCGGAAGTCTTTACGCGGGTGAAGCAGCGCGAGCGGTGGCGGTGGCGGTGGCAGACGAACCTCTCGCTCCGGCTGGTGAGAGCCGTTTCGACGACGAGCTTTTCGTTAGCACGCATGACCACAGATCGACGGTAGCAAGTAGGCGGTACAGGTTTCTACTGGTCGAAGGTACAGGACAAGGTACAGGGGGCTAGGACTGGGGCGCTGGTTGGTAGCGCTCGATAGAGCGCTGGTAGGGCGAAGAGGGTGGCGGTAGCCGGAACCGGCGGGCGGAGAGGAAGCGAGGGGGATTCAACGGCACCCACAGAACGGACTCCCGCGCGCGGAAAGCGAGCATCGAGCATCCGCGCTCATGCGGCGGGGTCACAACGGAAAAGCAGATCCCTCACCCTCATTCCCGACAGAATGCGTCGGGGCTGGTTTCCCTTCGGCCAGTTCAGGGCAGGCGGGCTGGGAGCGCCGCGGGATGTCACTGCGGGGAAATTTTGATGGAATCGAAAAATCTCTGAATGTTCTTCGAATCGGGCCGCGTGCGGTCGGTCTCGACGACAACGAGAAGGAGCATCCGATGGCGAACGGCGATCAGCCGCTCGGCCACTAATGAGTCTGCGCGCGCGCGAATTTCAACGTCCAGCGCGGGGTAGCCATCCACTTCGAGATCGTGATCGCTAATGACGGTGCCTTGGAGGCGCGAAACGCTGCCGTCCCGCGCGGAGTTCAGCGCCTTTTCGGCCGGCCCGTTTGCGAGTCTTGGGTCGTCAAAGTAAGAAAAGGTGTACACGGTGTTGCGTTGAGGCTTGGCAGTTATTTGGTCGAGGGTAGTTGTTCCTCCGGCGACCAACCGTACCTGGGTCTCGTTCACCTTAGGATTGCTCGGGAATTGCGCTGTGAAGCTGCCGTCCGTGGCTTTAAATGTGTGCCATCGATAGGGGAGAAACTCATCGTAATGGGCAACGATCGTCGCGAGGAGGACGGCACAAACGATTGTGACGA
>JBOGNC010000389.1:0-2825 GCA_050747045.1 Candidatus Acidiferrales bacterium
GTGCCCGGGGTGGGGGTCGAACCCACACGACGCGTGAGCGTCAGGGGATTTTAAGTCCCCCGCGTATGCCATTCCGCCACCCGGGCCCGGCTGACCTAAACAATAGCACGGACTGGCATTTAGGCGGCGCGGCAGCGGCTGGCCAGTTTTCGCACACAGCAATCTATGTTTATGACGCCCGGCTGCGTGGGCCGGCAATCGGGCTCGGCTTAGTGACACGCTGCTGCGTATCGCTACCGATCTCAGAGAGCGACCGAGTGCGCGTGACGGGCGCTGGCACGCCCTCTGACCGGCTCAGGTCCGGGCGGCGCACTCCGAGGAATTCCATGGCCACCAGAAGCACAAATTGGGAGCCGCAAACCAAGTAGCGGCGCCAGAGCCGGCGCGGTTCCTGCACCAGGCGGAAGAGCCATTCGAACCCGTGCTCGCGCATCCATTCTGGCGCTTGTTTTTTCGTGCCAGAGTTGATGTCGAAAGCAGCGCCCACTCCAACCAGGACCGGAACGCGGAGGCGCGAGCGATGCTCGTGCATCCAGCGCTCCTGCTTTGGAGTGCTCAGTCCAACCCAGACCACATCCGGCGCAGCGCGATTGATTGTGTCGACGATTTCCGAGCTTTCGCCCGGCGTAAGCGGACGAAATGGCGGCGAATAGGCGCCGACAATCAAAATCCCGGGAAAACGCTGGCGGAGAGTTTCCGACAAACGATCGCAAACTTCAGGCGATCCGCCGTAGAGAAAATGACGATAGCCTTTGGACGCCGTCGTTTCGCAGAACGAAAGCATCAGTTCCGGGCCGTACACGCGGCGGCGTAATCGATGGCCGCGAAGGCGTCCGATCCAAACGAGCGGCATACCATCGGGCACCACTAGATCGGCTCCGTTTAGCACTCGCGTCAGATTGGAATCATGCTGCGCCTCGGTGACGCCGTGCATGCCGGTGACTGCAACGTAGCGACAACGGTCGTGATGTCGAATCCACCATTCGATTCTGTCGATGGCGTCGGGAATCTGGACTGCATCGACGCGCACGTTGAGGACGGTGAAAGAGGTAAGGGCCGGATCGTGGTCAATTCCTGGCGTGGAGTGCACAGTGGTCGCCTTTCGTCTCTTCTCCGATGCGTCCGCGAAGTCCGGACTGGGCTACGACATGGTTGTTTGCGGCCAGCCGGCAGCGAGTCGGCCGTCCGAGTTAATGAGTAAGTCGGTCGGCGCCTCCGCAGCGGACGAAGATCGCGTCCAACTGGATCTCACGGCCGGTAGTTTCGTCAGCGAACACGGACGCGAGCGAATGCAGCTCGAAACGTTTAGATTCCATGAAATCGAGCATGAAGCGAAATGGTTTTTCGCCTTGATAGAGAGGCAGAAGTGAAAGTTCGAGCTGAACGCCGCAAAGGCTGGACAGGATTTTGTCGGCCCCGTGTAGCACTTCATATTCGAAACCCTGGACGTCGATTTTTAGAAATGCAACATCGTCACGCTCAATATACTGAGGCGCCATCGAGTTCAAAGTTACCAGCGGCACCTGCTCTTCGTGGGCTACCTGCGCGTTCGCGTCCATGCGGCCGAGCAGATGTGTGCCGCGAAATACGGAGCTGAAAACAGAGTTCGCGCAGACGTTAATACAAATCACGCCCTCTTCGCTCCCGATGGCTGTGCGCGGCGCAACGACCCAGTTCGCATCGCGAGCGGCAACTTTCTTCAGTCGAAGATGGGCGCTCTCAACCGGCTCGAACGAAACGATGCGTCCGCCATAGCCCAAAGCGCGCAGTTCCTTGCCGTACTGGCCGACGTTGGCGCCGACGTCGAAAACCAAATTCACCTGACGCGACAGAAGAAAACGGGACAACCTGGCGCGGTCAGAGCCTTTGGAATTGAAACGGGTGATTTCAATCCCCAACTGGTTTGCGAGTTTTCGAACAAACCCTTTTGTCTGGTCGATGGAAGACATGCGTCACGTCCTTGAACCTGCGTAGTCTTTGTAGCGCTCCGGCCAGAACCAGCTTCGTCGATCGCTGTCCCTGCACCAACTCAAACGCTTGGCGAAACGCCCAGTCGGGCAGCCAAGAAGACGCTTTCCAGAAAGCGCGGTAAAGAGCAGGAAGCCCGCGAAAGTGCGGCCCCGCAACGAATGCCCGGTAGACTCGTCCGGTTTCCGGTTCGCGCCGGAAGCGCGCGTAGACATATCTATTTTGAGTTACTGGCGGCTTCGATGGGATCGGGTGTTTGCAGGAGGAAGAGGCAAGGAAACCCCTCCAAATATGCCAGAGTTCGCGGTCGAAATCGACCAAGCGGCGGAGGTGGACGTCCGTGAAGCTCCTGACAGCCCCGGCATTCTGACCGTGAATGCGATATGCACCAAGCGGCTGGTCTAGTGCCAGTATCGGCGTGAGCAAAGGTGCAAGCACCTGTATCGGCGTGTCGGCGAAGGCACGCAGGCCCATGGGCAGCGGGAAGATCCGGTCGGCAACTACCCGGCGGAGAGAAAGCGCGGAACAAGGAGGAATGCCGCGAGGAACCCACGGGGCATCGACGGGCGCCTGTGCACCAAGCCAACCAGTCGGAAGCGCATATACGAGCGGAATTTCGCCGAGCGACTGGCTGCCAGATCCATCAACGCGAGCGAGTTTGTGAATCGCGAAACCGGAGCTCGGCGAAGCGGCGAAGGCGTCGACGACGTTCCGCAATTTTTCCGTCGCCCAGAGATCGTCCGAATCGAGGAAGCACAGAATCTCGCCGCGGCTGGCATTGAAGGCGGCGTTCAATGCGGCGGCTTGGCCGGCGTTTTCTTGCAAGATGACTTGGATTCGCCGATCGGCGGACCCAT
>JBOGNC010000390.1:0-2819 GCA_050747045.1 Candidatus Acidiferrales bacterium
CCTGCCTCCTCCGCTCACCCGCTCCGGTCGAGACCAATCCGCTTCAATTTACCGACGTGCCCGTTCGCACGCCCGCCCCCGGCGAAGTCCTCGTCCGCGTGAAAATGTGCGGAGTCTGCCGCACCGATCTGCACGTCGTCGAAGGAGAACTCCCGCCGCGCAAGTCGCCCGTCATCCCCGGCCATCAAATCGTCGGCGTGGTCGAAAAGCTCGGCGAAGGATCTGCGCGGTTCAAGATTGGCGCGCGCGTGGGCATCGCCTGGCTGCATCAAACCGACGGCACGTGCGAATACTGCCGCGCCGGCACCGAAAATCTCTGCGACCATCCCACATTCACCGGCTACTCCGTCGACGGTGGCTATGCCGAATGCGCCGTCGCGCCGCAGGATTTCGTTTACGCGTTGCCCGAAAACTTCGCCGACGAGCATGCCGCGCCGCTGCTGTGCGCCGGGATTATCGGTTTTCGCTGTCTGCGGCTTTCCAATCTCAAGCGCGGCGGCCGATTGGCGTTCTACGGATTCGGCGCCGCTGCTCACGTCGCCATCCAAGTCGCGCTGCACTGGGGAATCGAGGTTTATGCTTGCACTCGCGGCAAAAAGCATCAGCAGCTCGCGCTGCAGCTCGGCTCCGTCTGGGCCGGGGAAGCTTCCGAACAGCCTCCGAAGCAGCTCGATGCCGGCATCATCTTCGCTCCCGCCGGCGAGCTCGTCCCGCCCGCGCTGAAAGCGCTCAAAAAAGGCGGGGTTCTGGTCCTCGGCGGAATTCATATGAGTCCGATTCCATCTTTCGATTATGATTTGCTCTATCAGGAGCGCATGATTCGCAGCGTGGCCAATAACACGCGCAAAGACGGCGAGGACTTTCTCCGCGTGGCCGCCGAAATTCCCATTCACTCGCAGGTCACCGTATTTCCACTTCGCGAAGCCAACCGCGCGCTCAACGATCTGAAAAGCGATCGCATCAATGGCGCCGCCGTCCTGGATTGCAATCCATGAAAAGGCTTTCGCAATGAAAATCATCTCTCTCAATGTCGGCCGCCCGCGCCTGGCGCTAGATCGCGGACGCGAAGTCAGCACCGGCATTTTCAAGGCGCCGGTTTCCGGGCCGCTAATGCTCCGCACCATGAATTTCGACGGAGATCGCCAGGCCGACCTCAACAATCACGGCGGCGTCAACAAAGCCGTGTATGCCTATCCTTCCGAGCACTACGAGTTTTGGCGCGGCGAGTTGCCCGGATACGAATTGTCCTTGGGAATTTTCGGCGAAAACCTGACGACTGAGGGATTATTCGAAGACAAAACGCATATCGGCGATCGTTTCCGCATCGGCGGTGCAATCGTTAAAGTCGCTCAGCCTCGTATCCCGTGCTACAAGCTGGGTATTCGATTCGGCCGCGACGATATGCCGAAGCGGTTCCTCGCCAGCGGCCGCTCGGGCATTTACTTTGCCGTCGTCGAAGAAGGACTGGTGAACGCCGGCAATGCGATCGAGCGGATCGGTCGAGACGAGAGCGGCGTCACCGTCGCGGACGTAAATCGCGCCTTCGTCCACAGCCGCGAAAATTCCGATTTGCTTCGCCGCATAGTCGACTCGGAGATCCTGCCGCCGGGTCTGCATCAGGATCTGGTCACGCGTCTCGCAACGGTGGGAGCGTGATCCGTGGCCGCACAATCCGCGCAGAAAATAAGTTGCCCGGCTCCGACGAAGCCGCGCGGCTTAGCGCGTCTTGCGAATCCAGAAGCTCGAAGGCGACCACTCCTGCGCGCGATGATACGAATGGAACGCCGCCTCCATCGCTTTCGGATGTTGCGCGTGCAAATACGCCGGCGCCAGCAAAATTTCGAACGAGTCGTTGAAAGCCAGAAACGCCTGCAGCAAATATTGCTCCGTGAAATATCGGTTCATCTCTTCTACCCAGTTCCGCGGATATTCCTTGGGCAGAAAGATGTCGTGGAAGTGGACGATCACGCCCTTCGCCAGCCGCGGCACGATTTCCAGCAACTCGCGTTGCACGTCGCTGCCGATCTTCAGAATGTGGCTCGAATCGATGAACAAGATATCGTTCCTGCCCAGTTTCTCGAATTCCGAAAGCGGCACTTCCTGCAACGGTTTGGCGATCAGCCGCGTCAGTCCCGGAAATCCTGCCTTCAGCACTTCGTTTGGATACGGCTCGATCGCCGTGAGATCGCAACGGTAGCGACGGTCATCTTTGCGGTTGCGCGCGATCGCCTCTGCGAACAGATACGTGGTGTTTCCCGAACCGATTTCGATCACGCGCCTCGGCCGGAATTGCCGCACCATCGAATACAGAACATAACCGTCGACATCGTCGAAGAACCCGTTCGACGAATAGTAGGTGTGCGGCGGCGAGCCTTCCGGCTTTCGCGCCGGAAACCGTTCGTACTCCTTGCGGAAGCGCCGCGCCAGAGTCGCGAGCAGTACCAGCTGTTTTTTTATGTTTGTCCGCACGCCCGGCATTTCCGCGCAGCGGGACCACGTTTCCGCGGGCAAAGTTTTGGTCGCCGGAACCGGACTGTAAAAGTGCACCGGGAGCATATGTAGCCCGTAGTCCTGCGCGATGCGAAACACGTTCTGCCGAAGTTTGCCGGGCTCCCAGAAAAAATCCTCCGCCGTCCCGGCATAAAAGGTTTTCGCCATCGCCGCCAGGAAATACGCCGCAAGAAAGCTTTTGGTTGTGAGCGCAGGATCTTCATCGGGAACGCAATTCAGGTCGCGTGTCAGCGCTCCTACGAAATAGCCCCAGAAAGCGTGAAAGTCTGGCGTCTCCGTCAGGCCACGGCGCAAAAAACGCTCGATCA
>JBOGNC010000391.1:0-2819 GCA_050747045.1 Candidatus Acidiferrales bacterium
TCCGAGCGCTTTGTACGCTCCGTAAAACGGCAGATTGCGAAGTAGTTTTCGAAATGGCGCCAAGCGGCCTCGCCGGAATTTGTCGCGAGCAACGCAGCGTAGCGTCCGCGGAAAAATGTGTCAAGCGTTGCGCGGCGCACCCGGCAGTTGAGCTTTGCCCGGCGCGTAAGTTTTCGGCACGGCTGTGCGTACAAATGGTGAGGGTGGACGCACATGGAAACAAAAGCCTACAAAGGAATGGGAATGGAGGGCGGCATCGCGCGTTGGTACGCGAAGCTCACGCGCAAAAGTTTGCCGGAATTTCAGAATCTGGCGCGGCGCATGGCCGCCGGCTTGCCCCAAAGCGCCCGCGTACTGGAAGTGGCGCCCGGCCCGGGTTACTTTGCAATCGCGTTGGCGAAACTTGGCTCCTTCGAAATCACAGGCCTTGAAGTCAGCAAAACCTTCGTCGAAATCGCGCGAAAAAATGCCTACAAGGAAGGCGCAAGAGTCGACTTTCAGCAGGGTAACGCATCGCGCATGTCCTTCGCGGACAACAGCTTCGATCTTATCCTCTGCCGCGCCGCCTTCAAAAACTTCTCCGAGCCGGTTCGCGCTCTGGCCGAAATGCGTCGCGTACTGCGTTCCGGCGGAAAGGCAGTGATCATCGATCTCCGCCGCGACACGCCCCACGAGCAACTCAACCGGTATATCGGCGCCATGAACGTCGGTGCGGTGAATGCGACGCTCATGAAATGGACGTTCCGCTTCATGCTGCTGAAGCGCGCCTACACCCGCGAGGAATTCGAGCGCATGATCGCCGAAAGCGGCTGGGAGAAATTCCAGATTAACGAAACACTCGTCAGCTTCGAGATCACCTTTATGAAGTGATTACCAGACCGTTTCTATTACTTGTGAAAGATATTTGCCCACGTTCATTCGGGCCTGCCGATTATGAAAATTCAACTGACACGCGCCGAAGTCCTCGCCATCGAAAGAAACTCCCACGAGAGGCTGTGGCGGCCCCTCGGCGCCTAGAAAAAGAAGGTAAACGAAGCCTCGAAAGGACCAGAGGCCGCCGGCAATGTACGCCGAGTCTTTGATTAGGGGCGCGAACGAGACTGTGTCCTCCGATGTGCGCGTTTGCCCGACCCGCACGACAGAGTAGAGCCCAGCCCTGTTCTGAAACTTTCGCACGCCGAAAGCGGTTTCAACGACGCTTAATGACGGCTTACCGATCTCGGTTGAATCGGTGCCAATTCGCAAGCTGCCACCGAAGCTTAGGTTAATGTTAATAAGGGTTTTCAGAAACCAACGCTCGAGCCTCGGCCCGTCAATCTTGTAGCGCTTGATTGTCCAGCGCGTCTTTGGATTTCGGTTACGGATATTACTTAAGCCCTGCGATTGCCGCAGCACGTCGAAAGCGAACGCCCCCGCAGTATCGACCTCAGATAGAAGGCTGTTGTGTCGTTTGCACAGAATTTTTGCGGTGAGATTTGCGAGACCAATAGTTTTCGGCTCATCTTTGCACCACGGGAATCCGGAAACCTTAACCATATCCCCGATGTACAGGGACTTTGAAACGATATGTTCCCGCGAAATCTTGTCGTCACAATCCCCGAGGGATACGGCCCAACAAGTCATGCTGGAATTTAATGCCGCGAAAGCGCGGTGCGTCCTAGGAATTTCGCGGACGAACCCAGTTCTTCTTCGATACGCAGCAGTTGATTGTATTTGGCGATGCGGTCCGTGCGCGAAGCCGATCCCGTCTTGATCTGCCCGCTGCCCATGGCCACCGCAAAATCGGCAATGAATGGGTCCTCGGTTTCGCCGGAACGATGGGAAATAATCGTCGCGTATTTCGCCTTCCGCGCCATCTCTACTGCTTCGATGGTTTCCGTCACGCTGCCAATTTGATTGAGTTTAATAAGAATCGCGTTGCTGATGCCTTCGGAAATGCCGCGCGCGAAAATTGTCGGGTTGGTGACGAAAATATCGTCGCCGATCAGCTGCAGCCGGTCGCCCATTTCCTTGGTCATCAGCTTCCAGCCCTCCCAGTCGTCCTCCGCCAGCCCATCCTCAAGCGATACGATCGGATATTGCCGCACCCAGTTCTTCCAGAATTCGATCATCTGTTCCGATGTGCGCGCCGAGCGGTCCGATTTCTTGAACACATATTTCTTCGCGGCCCGGTCGTAAAATTCGCTGGCGGCGGGATCGATGGCGATGGCAATCTGTTCGCCGGGTTTGTACCCAGCCGCGGTGATGGCTTCCAGCACGCGTTCGAGCGCTTCCTCATTGGATTTCAGGTTGGGTGCGAAGCCGCCTTCATCGCCCACCGCCGTCGAATATCCATTTTTCTTCAGCACGGCCTTCAGATGATGGAACACCTCCACTCCCCACCGCAGCGCCTCGTGAAAGCTCGGCGCGCCCACGGGCATCACCATGAACTCCTGCGGATCGACGGAATTGTCCGCATGCGCGCCCCCGTTCAAGATATTCATCATCGGCAATGGAAGCACCCCCGTCGGACCGCCCCCCGCATGCCGCGCCAGATACTTGTAAAGCGGCTGGCCGGACGCTGCTGCTGCCGCGCGCGCCGCAGCCATGGAAACCGCCAATATCGCATTCGCCCCAAACTTAGACTTATTCGGCGTGCCGTCCGCATCGATCATCTTGCGATCGAGTGCCCGTTGATCCGCGGCATCCATCTCCTTAACGGCGCTGGCAATCTCGGTGTTCACGTGACCAACTGCTTTCAGCACGCCCTTGCCCAAATAATGTGTCTTGTCGCCGTCGCGCAATTCGATCGCTTCGTTCTCCCCTGTCGATGCCCCCGA
>JBOGNC010000392.1:0-2775 GCA_050747045.1 Candidatus Acidiferrales bacterium
CGCGCTGTCTCGCGCGCCTTTAAGAATGACGTACGCTTCTAACTATAATTTACGATTGCCCCGAACGATTTCGCATCCAGGCTAGCTCCGCCGACCAGAGCGCCGTCGATTTCGGCCTGCGCCATCAATCCATTGATGTTCTCGGGCTTCACGCTGCCGCCATAGAGAATACGGAGTGCGGAGGCTTGCTCGCTCGTGAACAGTGCGGCAGCTAATTCCCGAAGGTACCGGTGCGCCTCGGCCGCGATTTCAGGCGTCGCCGTGCGCCCCGTGCCGATTGCCCACACCGGCTCATAGGCTATGAGAATACGCGAGAACTCCGCAGGGGTCAACGCACCCAGCCCGGCCTCGAATTGCCTTTTCAGCACCGCTTCCGTCTGATGGGCTTCGCGCTCATCCAGCAATTCGCCCACACAAACGATTGGCGTCAGTCTCACTTCCAAGGCCGCCTTGGTCTTTCGGAGAACCGATTCGTCCGTCTCTCCAAAAAACTGGCGCCGCTCCGAATGGCCTACGATCACGTACTTGCAGCCCGATTCCGCCAGCATTCTGCCGGAAATTTCACCGGTAAATGCGCCTTCGGTCTGCCAGTGTAGGTTCTGTCCGCCCACCGCGACGTCGCTTCCGTCTGTCGCTTCAACGGCCGCGCATATCGCGGTGAACGGCGGCGCGATCACGATGTCGCAATGTTTGCTGGCCACAACGAGCGGGAGAAAGGCGCTAAGAAATCCAAACGTCTCCGCCCGCGTCTTGTACATCTTCCAGTTTCCAGCGATCACCGGGCGTCGCAAGAATTTCCCCTGTCACTTAAGGTTTGTCGGTAAGTGCTTCGACGCCGGGGAGTTTTTCGCCGGCCAAAAATTCGAGCGAAGCGCCGCCGCCGGTGGAAATGTGAGAAATCTGGTCGGCCACGCCGGCTTGCTCGACAGCCGCCACCGAATCGCCGCCGCCAATAATCGAAGTCGCACCCGATTTCGTCGCCGCAGCCACAGCGCGGGCTACTCCGAGGGTGCCGTTTGCGAACGCAGGCTTCTCAAACATCCCCAGAGGCCCGTTCCACACAATCGTTCGCGCCTTGGCGATCTCTTTCCCGAATAGGTCGATTGTCTTCGGACCGACGTCCAATCCCATCCAGCCGTCTGGTGTCGCGGCGATATCGACGGTTTTAGTCACATTCGAATCCGGCGATTCGGCGATCACGTGATCGACCGGAAGCAGCAGCCGGAAATCGCGGCGGCGCGCTTCTTCGAGCAATCCCTTCGCCAGATCGAGCTTGTCGTCCTCAACCAACGACTTGCCCACCGCCTTGCCCTCCGATTTCACGAAAGTGTAGGCCATCGCGCCGCCGATCAGCATGGCATCGGCGAGCTTCATCAAGTTCTGAACCACTTCGATTTTGTCCGATACTTTCGCGCCGCCCAGCACCGCAACAAACGGCCGCTCCGGATTGGAAATCGCCTTGCCCAAATACGCGACTTCTTTTTCCATCAGCAGCCCAGCTGCCGCCTGCTTCACGTATTTCGTGATGCCCACGACTGACGCGTGCGCGCGGTGCGCCGAGCCGAATGCATCGCAGACGAAAAGCTGGTCGCAAAGCATTGCCAGGCGCTCGGCAAAGTCAGGATCGTTCTTCTCTTCTTCCGTATGGAACCGGACGTTCTCCAGCAGCAGCACTTCCCCGTTTTTCAGGAGATTGCTTTTCGCTTCAGCATCGGCGCCCACGCAATCGGACGCGAATTCAACGGGCTTGCCGAGCAATTCGCTCAGCCGCGCGGCCACCGGCTGCAGGCTGTACTTCGAATCGACTCTGCCTTTCGGCCGGCCAAGATGCGACGCGAGCACAACCCGTGCGCCGCGGTCAATCGCGAGCCGCAAAGTCGGCAGCGTCTCGCGAATGCGCGTGTCGTCGGAAACTGCGCCGTTTTCAAGCGGGACGTTGAAATCGACACGAATGAAGACGCGCTTTCCGGAGAGATCGAGATCTCGAATCGAGAGCTTGTTCATTTTGTTCGTCCGATTGTGTTTATCCGGCCGTCAGGACTTCGTGGTCATGAATTTAATCAAATCGACGCAGCGGCAGGAGTAGCCCCACTCGTTGTCGTACCACGCCAGCACTTTCACGCAGTTGTTCCCCACCACGCGCGTGTAGCCGGAATCAACAATTGAAGAATTCGGGTTGCCGCGGAAGTCCACGGACACCAGTTCCTCTTCCGTGTACTGCAAAATGCCCTTCATCGGCCCCTCCGCGGCGCGTTTCATCGCGGCATTTACGCTCTCTACGGTCGCGGGCTTTTCCGTGATCACCGTTAAGTCGACCACGCTCACGTTCGGCGTTGGCACGCGCATCGCGTAGCCATCCAGTTTGCCTTTCAATTCCGGAATCACCAGGTGCAAAGCTTTCGCGGCGCCAGTCGAGGTCGGAATCATGGAAAGAGCCGCGGCACGCGCACGGCGCAAATCCTTGTGCGGCAAATCGAGCAGCCGCTGGTCGTTGGTGTACGAGTGGATCGTTGTCATCGTCCCCACGCTGATTCCAAAGTTGTCCAGCAGCACTTTCGCGACGGGCGCCAAACAATTCGTGGTGCACGACGCGTTGGAAATCACGTGATGTTTTGCAGGATCGTAAGTCTTGTCGTTCACGCCGAGCACGATGGTGTGGTCTGGATCGGTAGCCGGCGCGGAGATCATCACTTTTTTGACTGGTCCGCGAATATGCTTGCGGGCATCTGCGCCTTTCGTGAATGCGCCGGTTGACTCCACTACGATGGTCGCGCC
>JBOGNC010000393.1:0-2728 GCA_050747045.1 Candidatus Acidiferrales bacterium
TGGCGAAAAGTTCTCGGCATTTATCGTCGAGCGGGGCACGCCGGGATTTACCCATGGCGCGGAAGAAAACAAGATGGGCATTCGCGGCAGTTCCACCGTTCCGCTGTTCTTCGAGAATGCCGCAATTTCAAAAGAGAACCTGCTCTATGAAATCGGACGCGGTCACATCGTCGCCTTCAACACGCTCAATGCCGGACGTTTTTCGCTCGGCGGCAGTTGCTCAGGTTCCTGCAAGCAGGTGATCGCCATTTCGTCGAAGTATTCGAAAGAGCGCACTGCGTTCGGAAAACAGCTCGCGGAGTTCGGTCTGATCAAAGCCAAGCTCGGCGAAATGGCAATCCGCGAGTACGCACTCGAATCGATGATCTACCGCACCGCCGGAACCATCGAAGCCGCCATGTCGGCTCCCGGCGACGACAAAATCAAGCAAGCGATGCAGGTGCTCGAGGAATACGCCATCGAAAGCTCCATCGCGAAAGTGATGGGCAGCGAAACGCTCGACTACTGCGTCGACGAAGGCGTGCAGATCTTCGGCGGCTACGGTTTCCACGAGGACTATCCGGTGGCGCGGATGTATCGCGATAGCCGCATCAACCGCATTTTCGAAGGCACCAACGAGATCAACCGGCTAGTGATCATTCAGATGCTGATGAAGCGCGCTACCGCAGGCACGCTGCCGTTGATTCCCGCGGCCATGAAGCTGCGCGAGGAATTGCTGGCTGGCCCGTCATTTGAAGATGCGCCCAGTGGCGCATTCGGGGAAGAGGAGCGCTCGCTGGCGCAAGCCAAGAAGATTTTCCTGCTGGCCGCTGGCACGGCAGTCGAAAAGTTCCGCGATCAATTAGCCAATCAGCAAGAGGTCGTCGCGTCGCTGGCCAATATCGTGATGAACATCTACGCCATGGAATCCGCGCTCCGCCGCGCGCAAAAGGCGGCCTCGGGCCGCTCGAATGTGGCCGGCGCGATGGCCGACGCCACCCGCGCCTTCATCTATGACGCGATGGACTCAATCGAAAAGGACGCGCGCACCGCGCTCGCGGGCACGGAGAGCGGCGATACGCTGGCCACCTTGCTCGCCGCGCTGCGCCGGTTCGCTAAGCACGCTCCCGTGGACGTGATCGCGCTGCGCCGCAGCGTTGCGGCCGCCGTGCTGGCGCAGGATCGTTATCCATTCGAAGGGCGATAACTTTCGATCGCTCGGCGGCGCACGGGCACCGACTCAAGCTCACGCTCCAGGACGAAACAAAGCCGAACCCTTGCCGTTGGTGAGCTCTCGGGTATCGACCTGACGCACGTACTATAACCGACAAAATAATTTCGTCCGTTGCGGAAGTGTTCTTCCTGTTTTTTCCTGAGTGAATAATCGTAAGCCGCACAAATGGCTCCACTTCTTGTTTGGCGCTTTTGGTGTCCATCGTGCATCGAATACCCCAGGAGGGCGGGGTCACTTCGATGAACAGGCTTTGGGACCAGATTGGGGCCGTGTCGGTAGGGCTTTTCCAGAAAAGGCAACTTCGCAAGTGGATATTTTCACTGCTGGCAATTCTCTTTGTTCTTCAACTCTACTTCGTCCGCGAAATGCTGGCGGCCGAAGTGCTTTTCGGAATGTTTTTTGCAGTCGTATTAGTTCTCTGCGGTATTTTCTACGTTGTGGGCGCGGTGGGAGAGCGGGGATTGTATTTAGCGGAGGCGGGAATCCGGGTAGCGGCCCGTTCGGCGCGTTGGAGTTTCAGCACGCTTGAGGACCTTAGTAAAAAACAATACCGCCATCGGCATTCACAGTCTGCCCCGTAACCGCGCTGGCCAAGTCGGAAGCAAGGAAAAGGGCCGCGGACGCGATTTCGTCCGCCGTCTGCGGCCTTCCTTGCAGAGTTCCCTGCGCCATCTGCTCTCCAAGCGCATCCTTGTCAACGTTTCGCAGTTTCCCTAGTTCGCCACGCAGGTTCTCCGACATTTTCGTTCCCAGAACAGGCCCCGGGCTAATCGCATTCACGCGCACGCCTTTTCGTGCGCCTTCTGCCGCCAGCGTGTGCGTCAAGCCGATCAAACCTGCCTTCGACGCCGCGTAGGCGGCTCCCCAGGGATACGCCGCTTTTGCCGCGACGCTCGCGATATTCACAATCACGCCGGATTTTTGCGCATACATCTGCGGCAGCACCAGCGCCGATAGCAGGAACGCGCTGCGCAGGTTGACGGCCATCACTTGGTCCCATTCCGCGGCCGTCACATGCTCCAAAGGCTTCACCGGACCGTAAATTCCGGCGTTGTTCACGAGAATATGAATTGAGCCAAACGCGTTCTGTGCCGCCTTAACGACCCGCTCGCAATCGCTCGCTCGCGCCACATCCGCCGCGATAGCTACCGCCTTGCCGCCCGCCTTGGTGATTTCCGCCGCGACCGCATCAACTTCCTTCGCCGTTCGCGCCGCCAAAAAGATTGAGGCGCCTTCCGCCGCGAACTTCAATGCAATGGCGCGCCCAATGCCGCGCCCCGCGCCCGTCACGATCGCCACTTTGTCTTGCAGCAGCATTGCCTCTCCGCGTGCCCTCAGTCGCGTACTTTACCGGCCGCCAGTGACTCTGATCGCTGTGCCTGGCTGGTCTTGCTTATAGTAATCGTCATAGTGAGTGTAACTTACCGTCGCGGAGCAATTCGGCTTGATGGCCCACGACACATCCGTTTGCTCCCATTCAACTTTTAGGGAAGTAAATCCCGCAGCCTTCCCCGT
>JBOGNC010000394.1:0-2728 GCA_050747045.1 Candidatus Acidiferrales bacterium
GCTGATTCACCGTGTGAGTTTCAGAGCTTCGGTCCTCCAACCACTCTGATCGTCACGCGATGCTGAAAGGCACTGCAGCAAATAAGTGTCTCTTGACAACGCCTTCGTTCTTATCGAGCGGCACCCGTACAGGCAACTACAAGCGCCGCGCTGAAGGCCGCGGCGAGTGAGTGCGATGTGGACCCGCTTGCATTCTTGGTGCAGAATCACGGCCGCTCGGAGTAAGCGCTTCAAACCGTCCACCGGACGGCAGCGTAAAGGAGAGACGTGATGAAAAAAATCGTGGCGGGCGTGGGTGTGGTTTGCTTACTGGCTTTGCTGGGGTACGGTGTGATCGCGCGTGCTGCGGCGGCGGGGAACGACACGCAGGCGCGACCGGAAGATCGCGCGCAGATTGAGACGCTGATGTGGAACTACGTGCGCGCGCTGGACACGTTTAACGCGGATGCGTATGCCGCGACCTACACGCCGGATGGTCAATTCGGGACCGGGAAAAACGCGGTGAAAGGGCGCGAGGCGCTGCAGAAAATGATCAGCGGTCTGAAAAAGAGGGGCGATGAAGAAGCAGCGAAGGGACAAACGCGTCAGCCGATGTACCACATGCTGATGAATGGGTACGTTTCGTTTCCTGATGCGAATCACGCGCACATGGAGGCGTACTGGCAGACGGTGTTCGGGCAAGTGGGGAAGAATGTGCCGGTTCGCGTGGCGGATGCGGGTAGGGAAGTAGACGAACTGGTGCGCGTGAACGGGCGGTGGCTGATTAAGCTGCGTGACGTGACGCCGAAGGACGATGGGAAGTGAAAAGTGAATGGTAATTACTGCTGGCGGCGCCAAAGATCGAACATGCGGCGGGCTAGCTGAATTGCAGAGGCTGGAAGCGCGGGTTTTCGACGGCGAGGATGGCCCAGGCTTCTTTTTCTGTGCGCACGACGTGGATCTCCGGGCGAATGTCCTGGCCCTCAAGTTCGAACATGCGCATCATGCCAAAAGTGTCGGGAGAAGGCGCGATGACGACACGGCGGAGATCGGGGTCGCGCAGCACGGGCTCGACCCTGGAAAGTTCGCGGATGGTTTGGGTGGAGACGTCGAAAGAGTTTACTTCGGTCAGGTCGATTACGCCGGCAGCCGGGTGAACGCGCACGGCGAGACCAGCTCCCACCCGAAAAAATTGCTTCAGCTCCTGGTCCGTGACGTTGCCGCTGAGCTGGCAACGGAGAATGCCGTTGGCAAGATCGAAATCGAAGCTGTAGGGCATGGGCGTCCCGGGGGGAACCTAGGGGCGTATTCTCTCACCAACGGACGCGGATGGAAAGTGTCTGCCGGACACGAGGGTGAGCGGCGCTGCGCGGTGGCTGATCAAGCTGCGGGATGTGACGCCGAAGGACTAGGCCGGGGCGCACCTTTAGCCGCCTAGCGGAGTCCGCGGCTCGCCGCGTCATCTTGCTCAGGATGCAGTAGAATCGCAGAACCATGCACGACACATCTCACGTTACAGAGCAGGCGATGAGGGCAGTACTCGAGCGGGCGTTCTCAAGTGCTGTTACGCAAGCTGACAAGAATGCGGCCAAGCACCTCTGGGATACGTTGCGTGCGACCCATTCCGTGTATCAGTCGGTGATTTTCGACGTTTTAGAGATGACGACACGACAGGACCGACGCGGACTTGCGGAAATGGCGTTTTTGACCGGGATGCAGGCGGGCTACGAACTGGGGCTAGAATGCCCGCCCCCACCCGCTAAGGCTTAGCGCGCGGCGTTGAGCCGATATCGGCCGCGATTCACGCGAATGAACAGCTCGGTCGTGCTCCCGTTGCCCACGGCGTGCTTGCCGAGGAACGTGTAGTAGGTTTGGTTAGCCCAACCAGGGCACGCTTGCCTTACCGTCGCGCCGCTAAACGGCTCCGCCAGTCTGCCTGACCGCGCTGCGGCGTAAATTTCCGAGCCGAGTGCCTTCACCCGTAGCCTCCCGTATCAGTAGATATCGTACTGCTCCCAGTGCAGCGCGGGATCGGCCTGGATGATGGCGCTTTTTTTCGTGGCGCCCTCGAGCTCCTCGATGAGCGAGGATTCGCGGGTTTTGAGCGCCTTGGCGATTTCCGGATGGACGCGCAGGGTGATGCTGCCGGAGTCGATATCCGGGGCCATCTTGCGGGCTTCCGTCTGGATTTCGTAGCAGAGCGTAGGAATCGATTTCACCATGCCGGAGCCGGTGCAGTAGGGGCAGGGCTGGCAGAGGGTGCGTTCGAGCGCCTGCTTGGTGCGCTTGCGGGTGATGGCGATCAAGCCAAACTCGTTGAAGCGCAGCATTTTGGAAGGCGCGCGATCGGTACGGAGGGCGTCTTCGAGCGCGGCCATCACTTTCTCGCGGTTGCGGCGGTCCTCCATATCGATGAAATCGATCACGATGATGCCGCCCAAATCGCGCAGGCGCATCTGGCGAACGATTTCCTTGGCCGCTTCGAGGTTGGTGCGGACGATGGTGTCTTCGAGGCGATTGGAGCCTTTGCCGACGAATTTGCCGGTGTTGACGTCGATGGCGACGAGAGCTTCGGTGTGGTTGATGACGATGTAGCCGCCGGATTTCAGCCACACTTTTGGCCGCAAACCCTTTTCGATTTCCTGCTGGATGCCGAACTCCTCGAAGATGGGCGCCTCTTTGGTGTAAAGCTTCACGCGGTTCGCCAAGCTGGATTGGAAGCGGCTGATGAACTCGGTGACCTTGGTGT
>JBOGNC010000395.1:0-2711 GCA_050747045.1 Candidatus Acidiferrales bacterium
TTTCTTCGTCGACACGCAGAAGATACAGCCAATACGCCGGCCGCGTATGCGCTGGCACGCAGGGCGTAAATACGCCCTGAACGTTCTCAATCAGGCGAGTCAATCGCTCAGCGCCCTCGCGGCGGCGGCGCACGACCTCGGTGACTCTCTCGAGCTGGCCCAGCGCCACCGCTGCCTGAAGTTCGCTCATCCGGTAATTCTGCGATAAAAACAGGAATCGATATGGCCCTAGCATGTTCGTGTTGTCGCGGGGCCACCCCTTGTCCGCAAAAAGCTTGGCGCGTTCGGCGTATTGTGGATTCGACGTTACCATGAACCCGCCTTCGCCGCAGGTGATGTGCTTCGACTGCTGGAGGCTGAAGCAGGCCAGGTCTCCGATAGTCCCCACCAGCCTGCCATCAAACTCCGCCCAATACGCCTGCGAGCAATCCTCAATCAGCGCCACGTGATGCTGGTCCGCAATCTGCCTCAGGGCGCGCATATCGCAGGGCTGACCGGCCAGGTGAACACTCAGGATCGCACGCGTCCGAGGGGTAACTTTGCGGGCCACGCTCTCCGCATCAAGATTCAGCGTTTGCGCCTCAACATCTGCAAAGATAGGAATGCAGTTCTGCCAAAGAATGGGCAGGAGTGAGCCGACGTCGGTGATCGGCGTTGTGATGAATTCGTCTCCCGGTTCAGGATCGAGCGCCGCGATGGTCAAGTGGACCGCCGCGGTCCCGCTCGAACACGCGACTGCCTTGGCGACGCCCAACCTTCTGGCAAACTCCTGCTCCAGCCTTTCAGCCATCACGCCGCCGTTGCGGCTGAGGCAGCCTGAATGCAAGGCTTCGAGGAGCAGGCGTTCCTCCGTCTCTCCGAAGGTGCGGCCCGCTCGCTCGAGAAAGGTCGGCAGCGGCTCGCTCACTGCCTTCGGACCGCCGAGTAGTGCAAGGCGTTCGTTCATACTGCCGCTTCTTGTCTCCTCAGTTCGACGGTCCTGTTTTCCGCCGCCGACTGGTAAGCTGCCAAAGCTACCTCGACCGCCGCCCGGCCGTCTGCCCCCGTCACGCTTGGAGACCGGCCTTCCCGGATACTATTGAGAAATTCCTCGACCTGCAGGCGATAAGAGTCAATCCGCGCCGGGTCTAGCATTCCCTTGCCCTTCCAGTCGATGGGTGCTTGCTCGGCCATGGCGCTCCAGGCTCCGTCCCGCCCCAGCCGCAAAAGGCCATAGGCGTCGAGGTCGAGAATTCCCGTTTCACCTGCGATCCAGGCTGAACAACCGCTCCGCGGAATGCCAGGCTCAGGAATGTCCCAGGATTCCCACACGCTCGCCATGACGCCGCCGCTCAGGCCGAACAGAGCCATGGTTGAGACCTCGTTGCCCGACTTCGCATCGCGTTCAACTCGCGCTGCCACGCTGATAATCTCTTCGCCTGTAAGCCAGCGAATCCGGTCGATATTGTGGACCGCGTGGCCGAAAAGCACGCCCAGATTTTCCGGCCGGCTTTGCCACGGAGGGAGCGAGACCAGCCCGCCGCTGTTCAGCATTCGCTCCTGAATCATCTTCACGCGGCCGATCTTTCCGTCCAGGATCAACTGCCGGGCCACGATGTTGCAGATTCGAAAACGCTGGCCAAACGCGATCATGAGATTGACGCTGGCGAGACGAGCCGCATCAATGATCCGGTCGCAGTCAGCGACGCTAGTTGCCATTGGCTTATCAAGGAAGATATGCTTGCCTTGCCTGGCCGCCTCAATCGCCTGGACCGCGTGCTCGCTGTGCGGAGAATGAATGAACACGGCGTCAATGTCACGGCGCGCCACCAAGTTGCCCACCGCGGGTTCGTAGTCTACTCCATAATCCCTGGCGAGCCCCGGGCCCCGGCTCCCGCCGGTAACGGCCACGAGTTGCGCATCCGGAAGATAGTGAGTTACGGTCTCCGCGATCGTGCGTCCCATGAATCCGGACCCGACGATCCCCAAGCGAATCTCTTTCACTTGAACACCAGTCCGCCACTGATTGAAAATTGGCTCCAATCACTGCGCCGTGTCATAGAATATAACAACGTTTGTCAAACGTCACAACAAACTCGCGCCGTCCCCTGATGAACGATGCCATCTTTTGCAATGAATCTCAGTATTCTTCGCACTTGAGCCATGACACGACCCGAGGGCTTCGCCTCAGAGCCACAATTCGTTACCGCCAGTGAATCAATACGTGACCATAAAGATCGGACTTTTCCTAATTAGGTCTGCTCGCCCGGAGGCGAAGCGCGGCTTTGCCGCCTGACTTGCGGAAGGGCTTAGCCCTTCCGCCGACCGGTCTCATACGCAACCTGATTTTTGGCGGGGCGCGAAGGCTAAGCCTTCGCGCCCAGCGAGAGTAAAAGAAGACGCGATTTTACCCGGAAAGCCCCAGGCTTTCCCCAAGTCAGGCGGCAGAGCCGCTCACCGCGACGCTAAGTTCGACAGCCGTCACCATAAACATTGAACAAAAGCGCTAACCCTCCTGATTCAGCCGCAGCAGGCGGCGGGCGTTGCTGCACAGAATCGCTTCACGGTCGGAATCGGAAATACCGGACTTTAGAATTTTTTCGACGGCGGCGCCCGCGCATTGCAACGGAGCGCCGCTGCCGAACAAAAGTTGCTGGCTGCCGCACTCATCCACCAACTTCGCCATAGCGTGAAAACCCTGCACGCAGGACGTTTCGAGGTGAACCGATGGG
>JBOGNC010000396.1:0-2709 GCA_050747045.1 Candidatus Acidiferrales bacterium
CGAACTGCGGCAGCCCGGACGAACTCGAATCGCTGCAATTCCAACCTGCGAACGCGCCAGCTACCACTGCGCCCGTGGCAGCATCGACGGCCACCACATGGGCTCCATAAATCCCTGTTACCGATCCGCCCGCGTAGGGCGCAGGAGTCGTCACTAGCGCAAATGGATTCGCTGGCAGTACCCGCCCGCGAATCGAGCCCACGTCAACGATGTCGTCCGGGTCGGGATACAGCAAGCGAACGCCCGCGCGGTCGTCGTCCGATAGCAGCGCATCGGGAGATTGCGCCGTCGGCCGGCTGCCCAGAAACTGTCCCGGCGGGGGCGCGTATGGAAACATCATCGCGCGCCAAACCGCGGAATGATCGAGACCGAGCCAGTGCCCCAACTCGTGCGTCAGCAGCGACTCCAAATCGTACGCGCCCTGCCCTTGTGTGGTCGCGAGAGCGCCCGGAGTGGCGAACGTGGCCTGGCCGTCGTTGCGGAATAGCGTGTCCGCGTCCAGAATTTGCCCCGCGAACGCTGCGGCCGGCCCGGATCCGACCGACGCGCCGGGCGCATTTGCGGTGATCACTCGTGTGAATGCCAGCACGCCGGTGGTAAACGCCAGGCTTGATTGGTTGAAGCAAATTGTGTTCAGGCCATCGATGTTGCTCTCCGCGTCGTTGGAGCAGGCATCCGTGGTACTGACGCGCGTGAGCGGCGCGAGCGCGCCGGGATAATTCCCTGCGTTGAGTGTTGTACCCGTCACGCCGGTCCATGTGCCGAACGCCGCCGAAATCGTGTTTTCGATTTCCGTCAGCTGGGCGCTGGTGTTCTGCGCCGCGACAGTGAGAACCGTCACCGGTGCAAGCGGCAGGGATGTGCTCCAGCGGCGAGTCAACGGCTGCGATACAGAAACGTTCCAGTGGTCCAGCACCGGGCATCCGCCTGCCGAAGGCAGAGTCGTGTCCGCCGAATATCCGCTGGCCAAAGGACTCCCAATGGTCGCCCAGAAAAACAAAATCGCAACGGACCATGCGGTCGCGCGCCTCATGGCTTCCCCACCTCGGCGCCTTGAAGAGCTGCCGCCACCTGAGCCCGAAACGTTTCGAGCGGCATATTGCGGATGCCCCCAGCTCTAAACTGATGGGTGGCCGGATCAAACGTCGCGAACGAGGCGGTGTCTTGCGTGACCAATTCCTGCTCTCCAGGCGCATTGCGCTGGATGCGAAAGGTGCCCTGATCCCAGCTCACCACCGAAAAGTCACCGCGCTTCGTCGGTTCGAGAAATAGCACCACGTCTTCACCCGGCCGGAATTGCGGCACGCCCGAAACATGCGAGGTGATATCTCCCATGCGCCCGCCCAGCAGCCGCACGGTGATTTGCGGTGAAGCTTCGCCTCTCCATGTTTCTTCCACATCAAACGAAGTAAGTGTCCAGATCTCGCCGACGTCCCACACCACGGATTTTCCCGAGCATCGTGCGCGCAAAATCAGCGGCGCGGCTTGCGCCATCGTCGCCAGCGACATGCGCTCGATCGTGGTCGCGCGAGTTGAGGCAGCAATTGACAGACTAAGTACGCACCACATCGCCACGCGCAGGCACCGCCGTTTCGTTGGTCTGCTCATCATTTCACCTCCAGGAATCCGGTCGCTACGGCCCGATCGTTGTTGAGCGTGGAGATGAATAGCGACCGCACGCCGGGCAGCGTGGCGCTCGATATCTGCAAATCAAGTTCGACCATGTTCGGGAAAAGACCAGTTATGGCCGATGCCGTTACGCCGATGTCGCCGCCGCCGGGCGCGCCGCCCTGCCCGCTGAATGTATACATAAAAGTCGGATCGAGCCCCGTGCCATGCACGCAGATGCTCACCACGGTCGATCCCGACGATGGCCGGGTCACCGTCAAAGGCGATCCCTGCACGCTGCAACTGTCCGGGCCAAGCAGATAGCCGACGAAATCGACGTTGAGAGGCGACGATTCTGCCGCGGTGGTCGGTTCCGTCACGATGATGTCGTTCTCTGTCGAGACCGGTTGCGACGCAGTTAGCGAGATTGTTCCCGCCGACACGTCGTATGGAGCGATCACAAATGGCGCTGGATTCGAGAGCGGCCCCGGATTTCCGGGATTTTGCACCTCCACCGTCAGCGTCGCCGCGGTCTGCACATCCACCGCATTCAGCGCGGTGGTGCAAGCTGTAGATGCGGAGCACGAGGTGGCGCGCGGCGTGCCGTTGAGCAAAATCACCGAAGCGCCTGCGCCGCTCCCGGCCACAAAGTTCAAGCCCTTCACTTCCAGCGGAAAACTTTCCACTGCGCCAGCCATCACGCTCGAAGGCAGCAACGCTTCGATCATTGGCCCGCTCGAAATTGCCACGGTAGCCGTCGCGGATTTTGTGGGATCAGCGACGCTCGTCGCGATTACCGAAATGGCGTTCGGCGAGGGAGCGATTGAAGGCGCCGTGTACACCCCGCTCGCGTCCACAGAACCGCAGGAAACTCCTGCACATCCCTGACCAGCTACGCCGGTCTGCACGCTCCACGTCACATTGGTGTTAGCGCTGTTCGCGACGGCCGCGGCAAATTGCCGCGTGCTTAGGCGTGCGCCCGATCGCGAAACAAACGCGTACGCTGGCGAAATCGTTACGCTCACCGGCCCGCGCGCCACGAAAATCGTGATGCTTGCCGCGCCACTCTTCGTGGAGTCAGCATTGCTTGTAGCCGTGAGC
>JBOGNC010000397.1:0-2658 GCA_050747045.1 Candidatus Acidiferrales bacterium
TGCTGGCCAGCATCACGTATGCTCCGCCGGGCGCCACGATAACGGCGGTGCCATTCGGTTTAGATGGCGCGAAAACGGTCAGCGTCGGAACGATCGTTGGTGAACCCTTGGAACCAGGGATATGACCTCTCCATATCGGGATCGTCGTAATGCCCAGCTCTGGATCAAGTGGCAGCGAATCATTTGACCGCGCCGCTGCGACCGAGAAGATTGCAGTTCCGAGAGTCCCCGCAAGTAACAGTGTCGCGATCGTCCACCATTTCATCTCGTTTTCTCCCGAACAGACTCAAATCTTGCTGGGCACTACTTTAAAGTACATTCTCGATAAATATTCAACTCTTTCCGCTTCAATCCTGATGCTGTGTGTTTTTATGCGAAATTTCTAGGCGGAGCAATTCCCGCCAGCGCTGATCATCACTCGTTCCGCAAGTATCTAGCCTACGGATCAAACGGATTTCACATAGATAATTGGCGCAGATAACCTCGAACGTCAGCTAAAACTTCGGCACTCCCGAATCCGCGGCGTTATGGCGCTCCTGGTTCGCACCGCGGCGGGCGGGAAGTTGAGCGCGCTGCGGCCCTGATCCGAATGCTGGCTCAACGAAAGTTCTCAGGCGATCCAGGGCGGAATCGTAGATCGGAACTGGCGTAGACACTCGACAGGAGAATACACCTTATGCCCGATGGCGCGTGCAGCGCGACTGGAACAGGCTGAGACGAACGAACCTTTGCAAGAGCGCGGCATCTTCAATCGCTGCGCAACTTAACAGCGGTTTGGCCCCTTATGAAAGGTCCTCAGGCAGGTCCATTTGTTCCTGGATCGCTGGTCGCCATCAAGTACGCGATTCTGAACACAGCCTTTCGGGGTCGCGTCAGAGGTTCACCGTATCAGAACAAATTTAAGGGCGAGAGGAAATGACCGCATCCGACGTACGAATAGAGACGCCGACCAATCGAGGAGCAAAGAAGACCGCAATTCCCTCGCGAATCGACGTGAGCACCCTCGAACAAATGCTACGCCGCACTGTGGACGGTGAAGTTCGCTTTGACGCCGGCAGCCGCGGGCTCTACGCCGTCGATGCTTCCAATTACCGGCAAGTGCCGATCTGCGTCGTGATTCCCAAAAGTATTGAGGACGTGATCGCTACGGTGCGTGCCGCCCGCGAACACGGCGCTCCAGTCCTCTCGCGCGGCGGCGGCACCAGCCTGGCCGGACAGTGCTGCAACACCGCCGTGGTGATGGACTTCAGCAAATACCTCAACAAAGTTCTCGAAGTTGACCGCATTCACCGCACCGCGCGCGTGCAGCCCGGTTCCGTTCTCGATCACTTGCGCAACGAAACCGGCAAATGGGGCCTCACCTTCGGTCCCGACCCGGCCACGCACGACCATTGCACTCTTGGCGGCATGCTCGGCAACAACTCTTGCGGCATGCACGCCCAAATGTCCGGCGCGGTGGCCAGCAATGTGGAATCGATGGAGATTCTGCTTTATGACGGCACGCGCATGACCGTCGGCTGGATGACGCGCGATGAATGGGAAGAGAAAATCCGCCGCGGGGGGCGCGAAGGCGAAATCTTGTCGCAGTTGAAAGATCTGATTGAACGGCATTCCGACCAAATTCGTTCGCGGTATCCGAATATTCCGCGCCGCATCTCTGGCTATAACCTCGATCAGCTATTGTTCTCGAAGGAAAATCCCAGAGTCAATCTGGCCCGAGCGCTAGTCGGGTCAGAAAGCACGTTGGTGACGATTCTCGAAGCGACATTGGATTTGATTCACAATCCCCCTTTTCAATCGTTGGTGGTGCTCGGCTATCCGGATGTCTACAAAGCCGGCGATCACGTGCCGGAAATTTTGAAGTTCAAGCCGATGGGCTTCGAAGGCATCGATTACAAGCTCATCGAAAACATGAAGAAAAAGGACCTGCACACGAAGTATCTGAGCCGCCTGCCTGAAGGAAAGGGCTGGCTGCTCGTACAGTTCCCTGGCGAAACCAAGCGAGAAGCCGACGAAAATGCACGCGCCCTGATCGATCATCTTAAGCGCAATCCGAATCCTCCGAGCATAAAGCTGTACGATGATCCGCCGGACGAAAAAGCTATTTGGGAAGTTCGCGAATCGGCCCTTGGGGCCACGGCGTCAGCTCCCGGCGAGCCCAGCGCCTGGCCCGGGTGGGAAGATGCCGCTGTCCCGCCGCACGCCGTGGGCGATTATCTGCGCGATTTCTGCCAACTGGTGAAGAAGTACGACTACGAAGCAGCACTGTACGGCCACTTCGGAATGGGCTGCATTCATTGCCGCATAACTTTCGACCTGCAAAGCGAACGTGGGATCAAGCATTATCGCTCGTTCGTCGAACATGCCGCTGAATTGGTCTCCAATTACGGCGGATCGCTTTCCGGCGAGCATGGCGACGGGCAATCGCGCGCCGAACTTCTGCCCATCATGTTCGGCAAAAAACTTGTCGGCGCCTTCCGCGAATACAAACAGATTTGGGATCCCGATTGGAAAATGAATCCGGGAAAAGTGGTCGATCCATTTCCGCTCGATTCCAATCTTCGCCTGGGCGCCAATTACAATCCCGTCGAGCCTACGACGCATTTCAAATTCCCCGATGATGACGGCAGTTTCGCGAAAGCGACTCTGCGCTGCGTG
>JBOGNC010000398.1:0-2655 GCA_050747045.1 Candidatus Acidiferrales bacterium
GGCGTCCGGCCATCCATTGCGATTGCGGAACGCTCGGGGCTCGCCGTGGATCGAGGGATCGCAGTCAACGAATTCCTTGAAACGAGTGCGAAGGGCGTTTACGCGGCGGGTGATGTGGCTCGCTGGCCCGACCCGCATACGGGAGAAAAGATTCGCGTCGAACACTGGGTAGTTGCCGAGCGGCAGGGTCAGACGGCGGCAAGAAATATGTTGGGCGCGCGAGAACGCTTCGAGGCCGTGCCCTTTTTCTGGAGCCAGCATTACGACGTGACCATCCGGTACGTCGGTCACGCCGAACGATGGGATTCCATTCGAATTGACGGCTCGCTCGACGCGCGTGATGCGGCGGTCAGCTTCCTCCTCAACGGACGGCGGCTGGCGGTGGCTACCATCTCCCGCGATCGCGAAAACCTGCAAGCCGAAGTTGAACTGGAGACCGCAAGCGCCCAGTAAATCGCCCCGACAGTGGGATTCGATTCGGCCTAGGAATGCGGTTTTACAGGGACCAGCCGCTTTTCGCGCACGTAAAATTCGCTATCGCGCCAGCGGATGCGCTGTGGAAAAAAGCTCGCGATCCAAACTGCAAATGCAAACAGATCGCGCAATGGGAGAAGGCGCCAATAGGAGCGAACTGTTTCGTCCTGCATGCCCCGCGTTCCTACCACAAAAGCCAGTGAACAGCGCAAAACCAGGTACGCCGCCAGATACCCGCCGGCGGTCGCCGCCGATGGCGCCAGCACCGCTCCGAGAATGGCCCATGGCAGCCCCTGCGATAAAAGCAACCCAAAATGTCCCCACGGACGTGAATAGCGGATGCTCAAATTCCAGCGAAGCTGGTGCCGAAAGGCTGCACCCAAATCTTCGCGCGGATAAACGATCGAAACCGGAAACTTGCTGAGGACTACTCGCCGTCCGCTTCCCGCGATACGATTGCCGAGTTCGTAGTCGTCGCAGAAGTAGTCGGCTAGCGATTCGAATCCGCCGATGGCGGCGATCTGACTCGTCGTAACGGCCATCACGGCGCCGAGCATGAAATTCAGGTCACCGAAAAAACGCGCCAGCAGCACTCCCGGTGCGAAATCCGCCGTATTGCCCAACGCCTCCAGAATCGCGGGAACCGAGATGTCAGCCAGCCCGCGGTAAAGGCAGGTCACGCCGCCAACGCTCGCGTCGCGAAAGGGCGCCGCGACCGCTCGCAGGAAACCCGGGTCCACGCGCACATCGCTATCGCTGACCAGAAGGATTTGGTGGCGTGCTTCGCGAGCCATGCGGCAAAGCTTGTTCACTTTGTCGCTTACACCAATCGGCTCGGAGCCGATCAGCAACCGGATGGACCGCGAAGGAAAATCGCGAATGATCCGCTCGATTTCCGGAATCGCCGGATCGGTCGAGTCGGATACGGCGAAAAGCATTTCGAATTCCGGGTAATCCTGGCGGCAGAAACTGGCGTAATTCTCGTAAGTGTCGCGGTCGAGTCCGCGGATCGGTTTTAGGATGCTGATAGGCGGGGCGAAATCGCCGTGTTTTTCAGGTTCGCTTCGTGCGGCGCGGAAAAATCGGAGGCCCGCAAAAATCGCCAAGAGGTAGTAAACCAACGGCGCGAGCGCCAGCACCAATAGCGCATCGCGAATACTCGTCCCAATTGCCAACGCGTCACCCTCTGCCGACTACAACCAGCAGCACACCCAGCGTGACGAGCAGCACGCCTACCCAACGCTGTTTGGTGACCCGTTCTCCGAGGAAAAACTTCCCGCCCAGCGCGCCCACCACATAACTGAGCGCCGACGCCGGATATACGAAGCTCACGTTGGCGATCGAAAGTAAGCCCATGAGCGAGAAGAACCCAAGCGCCATCAGAGCGACGCCAATCCACATCCATGGCACTTTCATGGCGCGGCCGATCACGCGAGCGATCGAGTGTGGCCGGAAATCGGTCACTTCGCCAATCGTCTTCATCGCGCGCGAAACACACATTTCGCCGCCCGTGCCAGAGAGCAGGATGAAAAGGTAAAAAATGACGCCCGTTACGATCAAAGTTGCATCCCCGTTTGTGGATGCGTTCGTCCCACCACGAACACACCTCCGCAAATACACGCAATGCCCAGCCACCGAATGGGACTGATATACTCGTGCAAAATTAAAACCGCCAGCACAGCCGTCAATCCGTTCGATAGCGCCGCGGACGGCTGCACGAAAGTATAGTCCGCCCACGTCAGTACCAAGAGATATGACACGAAAAAACTAAGCAAACAGGCAACAGCGAGCCAAATTGTCGCGGTCGAGAAAGCACGAAAGAAAAACACCGCCACTCGCGCCGGCGCCCAGCTAACCATCGGCCCCACGTGATCCATTCCCTTTTTCAGCAGGATATTGCTTATGGGGTTCAGCAACACCATCAAAAGAATGAACGTATAGGTTTTCAGTTTCAGACCGGGCCTCATCACGGGCTGCTTCGGTGCGTTCGCGGGCTGGTCGGACAAGGTTTCTCCTCGGATGCAGACCAAACTTGGTATTAACGCGGCTCTGTAGTGCGAGGCACCGTCTGGCCCACGGCGAGAACGCCGAGGCATATCAACAAAACTCCGCCCCAGCGCGTCGGCGTAATTCTTTCATTCAGCGCGATGACTGCCAGCAGGGCCACAAGCCCATACGACA
>JBOGNC010000399.1:0-2618 GCA_050747045.1 Candidatus Acidiferrales bacterium
AGGGTGAATTCGTAGAGATCGGGCGCGATGCGCCGCGCGGCGGGATTATCGCCGTGGTCTGCTTGCGCCATTACGGTGACGGTGCCAAGCGGGCGCGGACCGGTCCAATTCACGCGAACGCGGAGGCGGCGCGTAGGAATGCCGTTCGAGAGCTTCAATCTCACATTCAACAGGCGCTGGCCATCTTTCAGCACGATGGGTTTCGCATCGCTGACATCGGCGACGCCAGGATAAAAAGTGCGGGGAAATGGCGAATTGGGATTCAGGCTGTTGGGGCGATTGAAAACGAGGATGTAGCGACCGGGGCCGACATGATCGTAATCGAAAATGCCCTTGGAACCCTGGAAGGTCCACAGGCCTGGGCGTGTGTCGGAGAAATTAGCCACGCGATAAAGTTCCACGGAAGCAAGCTTGAGCGGCCTTCCATTCGGACCAAGGACGCTACCGCGAATTTCTCCGGTGGGCAGCGCATCGACATCGTATTCGTAACACGCTCCAGCGGGAATCGAGAAGGGCCTGAGGCCACTGGCGAGATTGCGTTCGGTGAGCTGCATGCGCGCGGGAAGATGCGCGGAGAAGCTATAGGTGCCGGCGTGGACGTCGTAGAGCGAATATACGCCAGTGGCATCCGTGCCGGTTTCGAAACGATCCCAGCGAGAGCGCAAATGAACGGTCACCTTGGCGAGCGGAGGATCGGGCGCGTCAGGGGGATCGAGAAACGGCGGATCGACGCGGCGCACGATGCCGAAAACGGAGGCGACGCGCTGGCCATCGCGCATGGCGCGGAGCTGCGGAATCAGGGCGCGAGCGTCGGCGGCCGTGCGAGTACCGTCGCAAATGGTGGAGTAGAGGCGGCCGTCGGAGCCTTCGTGGGTGAACACTAGATACTTGGCGCCATTCTTAAAACGATAGCCGCAATCGCCGTCGTCGCCGCCGGTGAAGACGTCGATGGTGGAGGCGACGGGACCGGAGAAGCGCTCGTCAATGCGGAAGTGGTAGCGGTAGGTGGGCGTGGAGGACGAATCCGGCTGAGAAGCGGCGGGGGTGCCGACGTCCGGCGCGCCGGAGGGCTCCACGGATTGCGGAGCCGCGTAAATGCCGGTGACGGTGCCCAGGAAGACCACGCCATCTTGGGGCACCCCGGCACACTTCCCAGGAGCGGATTGCGAGCAAGTGCAAGCAAGAACGGCAGCGGGAATCCCAAGCAAAAGCAAAAATAAAGGAACAGACAAACGCCAAATCATCGCGAGTATCCTACATGCTTTCGGGCAGGATGCGAAAGCGTCTTGCTAAATAGTGGCGGCGCGCGCGTCGTTGACACGCGCGGAAAAGTGATGCTATCTTAATTTTTTCGCGTCGTCGAAAGCATTAGGCAACAAGCAGCGCTTCAGCCGAAGCGGCCGGGATGATGCGAGCCGCTGTGGCCGTGCCACCGGAGGGCAGGATTCGGCGCGAGACGCTGCGGATTTGCGCTATCGCGCTGATTGGCAGTTCAGCAAACGCTCCTACCGGATGGCGAATCTAAATTTGCATTTGGGCAAAACTGGGACAGGCATGTGCTGGGGTTTGCCGTAACTGCCAACGAACCCTGAGGATTGCGCGCTGGAACGGGAAAGAAGAGGGCATTTTTGCGTCGAGAGACAAACGACTCGTCCCGCGGACTGACTATCTGGCTGACGGGCTTGCCCTCATCAGGTAAAACCACGCTTGGCAAAAGCATCGCGCGGCAACTCCTGGACGAGGGGGAAGCCGTCGAGTTACTAGACGGCGACGTAATTCGGTCAATGATTGGGCGGGACTTAGGGTTCTCGCGGCCCGACCGCGAGGACAATCTGCGCCGGATCAGTTTTGTCGCCGATCTGCTGGCACGCAATAGGATTACCGTGGTGGTGGCGGCGATCTCGCCTTACAGTTCGTTGCGGGGCGAAATCCGAGACCGACTTTCTCCCTTCCTTGAAGTGTTCGTGAATGCGCCAGTAGAGGTCTGCGAGCAGCGGGACGTCAAGGGATTGTATCGGCGTTACCGGAACGGCGAAATCAAGGGGCTCACGGGCCTCGACGATGTCTACGAACCTCCAACTTCGCCTGAAGTGGAGTGCCGGACAGACACCGAGACGGTGGAAGAGAGCGTTGGCCGAATCTTCGAGGCCATTCGTATCCGACGAAAACTCAGCCTTGCAGCGCCTAAATGCGGTGACTAAAAACGCTCCGCCGACAGGAATCGGGATTGGTGCGTTTGAGAACCCTCCCTTCATGAGCATCCGGAAAAATCAGTCTCAACTGAGTGCCCCACAGCTGTGCTTTGAGGGGGCGGCAACACCGCATCACGCAGCAGTGGCCGGTGTCTTAGGAATTCGCGGAACCCTGCCAGCGACTCGAAGCAGCGCCAGTAGCGAGCAGTTTTTTTGGCGATGCTTAGACGCGGCGGGCGATCCGTCGACCGCGAAAGTGATTTCATGTTTTTAGCCGCTACTAGAGATGTTTTGCTAGGCGTGGCGGCTCTCCCATTCATTTACTACTTGTTAGTGCTCTACAGCGCGTGGCGATTTTTTCGGCGGCCAGGCGCTGCGGACGCGGAAACATCCGATTTCACTCCGCCCGCGAGCATTTTGAAGCCC
>JBOGNC010000400.1:0-2601 GCA_050747045.1 Candidatus Acidiferrales bacterium
ACTCAATATCTGCGATGAAGCTTCCGTCGAACAGATGTTTTCTGAACTGCGAAAGGCGTACGACGGCTTGGACGTTCTGGTTAACAACGCTGGTATTGCATCGATGAACCATGTATTGGCCACACCCTTAAAGACCGCCTCAAAAATCCTAGAAACCAACGTCAGCGGAACTTTCTTGATGTGCCGAGAGGCTGCCAAGCTGATGATGTCCGCGAAGAGCGGGCGGATTGTAAACTTCGCCACCGTGGCGACGCCTTTGCGACTAGAAGGCGAGGCGATTTATGCCGCCTCCAAGTCCGCGGTGATTACGCTGACTCAAATTCTTGCGCGAGAACTGGGGTCCATGGGAATTACGGTGAACGCCATCGGCCCAACGCCGGTTCGTACGGACCTGATCGCGGCCGTTCCCGAGAACAAACTGGAGCGGCTTCTGCGCCGGCAAGCTCTCCCGCGGTTTGGCGAATTCCGTGATATCTCGAATGTAATCGATTTCTTCATAAAACCGGAAAGCGCATTTATCACCGGACAGACTATTTTTCTGGGCGGCGTGTCATGAGTGCGGCTGGATTTCTATTGGAGAAGTTTGACCAAAGATCGGCAGAGACGGCTGTCATTTGGCACGAGCAGTCTTACGATTACCACTGGCTTTTGGGTCGCTTCGAACATTGGCGCGGCGTTTTGAAGAACGAGCACATTCACCCCGGGCAGGTCGTGATTTTTGAGGCGGAGTTTTCGCCGAACTCGGTCGCGCTGCTTTTGGCATTGATCGAATGTGGGTGCGTCGTGGTGCCGCTCACGAAGTCTGTGCGCGACAAGAAAGCGGAATTCATCGACATCGCTAGGGGCGAAATCATGCTTTTCGTGGACGAGCATGATCTGGCCTCCATTGAGCGGCTGAGCGGCAAAGGTGACCACGAAGTGTACGATCGATTGCGCGAGATGAGTCATCCGGGGCTGGTATTGTTTTCGTCCGGGTCGACAGGAAAGAGCAAAGCGGCGGTTCATGACTTCACGGCGATCCTTGAGAAATTCAGTGTTCCACGCAAAGCATATCGCACGATAGCCTTCCTGCTTTTTGATCACATCGGCGGCGTCAATACTCTCTTTTATACGCTCTCGAATGGCGGAACATTGATCGTGTGCGAGGAGCGCAGTCCAGATGCGGTGCTTACCGCCATCGAGAGATTCCGGGCCGAATTGCTGCCCACTTCGCCGACCTTCATCAACCTAATTCTGCTAAGCGAAGCCTACCGCAGGCACGATCTGTCTTCTCTGAAGCTCGTGACGTACGGCACGGAAGCGATGCCCGAAAACACCCTTAAGAGGTTTCATTCGCTTTTTCCGCAGATCCAGCTGGCGCAAACCTACGGCCTTTCCGAGGTAGGGATTTTGCGCGCGAAATCCAAAAGCTCCGATTCGCTTTGGGTGAAGATAGGAGGGGAAGGGTTTGAGACGCGCATTGTCGATGGAGCGCTGCAGATCAAGGCCAAATCCGCAATGCTCGGCTATCTGAATGCGCCCAGTCCTTTCACGGACGACGGGTGGTTCATCACAGGCGATTCAGTGGAAGTCGATGGCGAATACCTGAAAATCCTCGGCAGAAAATCAGAGTTGATAAATGTCGGGGGCGAGAAAGTATATCCGTGCGAAGTCGAGAGCATCATTCAGGAATTTGAGAACGTCGCCGAGGTTTCCGTTTACGGAGAAAAGAACCCGCTCGTCGGCCATATTGTCTGTGCGCGCGTGCGGCTGAAACAGGAAGATCCCTCAGGCGATTTTGCAGGCCGGCTGAAGGCCTTTTGCCGGAGCCGCATGCAATCCTACAAGGTTCCTGTGAAGGTTCTGTTGACTTCGCACTCGCAATACAGCGAACGCTACAAGAAGATGAGACGGGAACCGTGACCGCTTTCCGACTTGTGTTCGCTCCGGAAGTGCCGGCGCGCGTGAAAGCCCGCATGTCATATTCCTTCCGAGTCTTTTGCGCGATTTATGGACATGCGGTGAGCGACGGGGATTCGTCTGGCGTCATTTCAGTTGCTTACGGATTCGGCGACGGCGCTTCCGCGGCCGCGGGCCAAATATGCATTCCGGCGCGTTACATTGTACGATCTCCGGAACACGCCGCGCCTCGTCCGCAGCCGGCGTTCTTTGAAGGCGAGCAGTTCGATTTGTTTTACGGCCGCGACAGATTCGGTCGACCGGACTGGCTAGCTGAAATCTTCGAGTGGCTTTCGGCGGCCGATGAAATGAGCATTTCGGATCGCGATTCCGTCGGCCGCGTTCCTTTTGAAAGCACCATCTTTGCCCGCTGCCAGTTACCACCTGTTCGTCCTCGCGCGCTTATGACAATGGGCTGGCTGGAAGCCTACCTGCGGTTCGGAGTCGCGGCGGAAGAGTCGATCAAGGCCCCGTCACCCCTAAAAGGGACCGAGCATTTTGTGGTTGTGTCGCATGACATTGATATCTATTGGGCTGCAACGTGGCCTTGGCGCCTTCGGGTCGAGCGCCAATTCAAAAATCTCGTCATTTCATTCCTCGAATCTCGCCGAGCTTCCGTTCTGGATTCAGGCGCCGTTCGCGTGCTTAAGGCGCTCCTCGGAA
>JBOGNC010000401.1:0-2592 GCA_050747045.1 Candidatus Acidiferrales bacterium
GCCGTAGGATAGTCGTATGCCGTGATGCAGGTGATTTTTTGCTTCGGTTCAGTGGTACTTGCCAGGGAATTTGACTTGCGGGAAAGAATGTCGGGCACGGTAACTTTGCCGCTGCCCGCATAGGGTGGGACGCTCATGTTGTCCTCCGGTGCCGCTCCTCCCGGGCCCAAAACAACGGTGCCGGGGTCCCCAAAACTTCCTGCGTTTTGTGGCGTAGGATACAGCCCTGCAACACGCCCATCCTACCAGATTGCCCCGTTTTCCCGCAAAAGGATTACAATCGCGCCTGCCTTTCGGGTCAACCGCCGCGCGCAAAGCGAAAGCGAGGGCGAGGCAATGATAGCTGCCTACGTTCTGACGGGTGTTGTTGTCGTCGCGGTTCTGTACGCGATCGCCAAAGCTGCCACCGGCAACCGCTACGCGAATATGACCGAAGAGGAGTTTGAGAACGAGGCCAAGCGTTCTTCAAAAGTCGGCGCGGCGATGATTGGCCTCCAGAAGATCGTCGATCCCGGCCATCGCGTGGAGTACGTGCAGGAGCAGCAGCAGCGGATCGAGGCAGAGAGCGCTGAAGCGGGCGATCTGCCGGATCCGGGCGAAAAATAAAAGGGTCCGCGCCCTCGACCGAATCGCAAGGGGAATCCCAATGAAAATTCAAGCTGCTGTATCGCGCGAAGGCGCTCGTCACCCGCAAATCGACGCCTTGGATATCGAAGACCCGCGCGCGAGCGAAATTCTGGTGCGCATCGTGGCCAGCGGCATTTGCCACACGGATATTGGCGTCAACGGCCGGCCCGGCCCACGGCCGTTCGTGCTGGGTCACGAAGGCGCTGGGATTGTCGAACGTGTAGGCGCTGATGTGACGCAACTCGCGCCCGGCGACCACGTGGTGCTGAGCGTCAATTTCTGCGGCGAATGCCCGAGCTGCAAGCGCAACGCTCACAGCTATTGCTACGAAGTGCTGCCGCGCAATTTCGGCGGCCTGCGCCCGGATGGCACCAGCCCGCTGTCGCAAGACGGCAGTCGCGTCTTCGCGCGATTTTTCGGCCAATCGTCGTTCGCGCAATATTCCCTGGCGGACGCTCGCTGCGCCATCAAAGTGCCGGACGATATCCCCCTCGAAATGCTGGCGCCGCTCGGATGCGGAGTGCAGACTGGTGCGGGCTCGATCATTCATTCGCTGCAAGTCGGCGCGGGAGATTCGGTGGCAATTTTCGGCACTGGATCGGTGGGCCTGAGCGCGGTGATGGCAGCGCGGATCGTGGGTGCAGAGCGGATCATCGCCGTGGATCTCGTTTCGTCGCGCCTAGCCATGGCCAAAGAACTCGGCGCCACGGACACCATCGACGCCTCCACTGGAGACGCGGCGAAAGCGATACGCGAGCTGACTAAATATGGCGTAAGCCACGCCTTCAACACCGCCAACGCGCCAATCTCGTACACGCAGTCGCTCGCCTGCCTCGCGCCCCGTGGAGTCGCTGGATTCGTGGCTCCGCCCAGAGGCGAGTGGGCGCCTGACATGTTTCATCTGCTCAGCGGAGGACGATCACTTCGCGGAATTCTCGGCGGAGACACCACGCCAAGCCTGTTCGTTCCCATGCTGATCGATTATTACCGGCAGGGGCGATTCCCGTTCGACCGGCTGATCAAATACTATCCGTTCGAAAAAATCGCCCAGGCCTTCGAGGATTCCGAAACGGGCAAGACCATTAAGCCCGTCCTCCGCATGCCGGCCTGATGACTCGACGAAAAACGCGCTCGCGCAAGATTTAAATGTTTATGCCGGGCTGTCATCCCGAATCCAGCCTCGACGCTTTTTGTCGGGAATGAGCGTGAGGGATCTGCTTTTGCTTTCCGTCTCCATCGCGCCACCGCTATCGCGCCGGCAAGCCCGGCACCGGCCGCGCCACGCGCGGGCCCATGGACTTCGCGCGCTCCTCGCCTTCCCACAACACCGTGTTGCGGTCCGTCCACGCGTTTATTTTCTCCTCTTGGAATACCCATTTTCCGTTGCGCTTCACGCAAAAGTTGTCCCACGTGCCGATGCCGAAGACGAAATTCGTGCGGTACTCCACGTTGTACTGCAGGATCGAAAAGAATGCCTTCACCCGCGCGCCTTCGCCCTCGCGGGTGATCAGAAAATGGTTCGCCAGGTGCTGCCGGCCGATCCACCAGCTTGGACGGTCGTACCAAAGCTCCTCGAACGCGCGCCGGATTTTCTCGTGCCCGCAAAGTTTGCCCTGCCACAAATGATCCATGCAGGCGTCTTCGGCGAAGCAATCGAGCACCGCCTCGGCGTCGCCGGAGTCGATGGCCCAGGCGTAGCGCGCGAAAAGCTCGATAATGTCGAGCCGGTCTTCCACGGACATCTTCGCATTCGGATTCGCATTGTTATTGGACATCGCGGGATCTCCCTCTTCGGCGGACTTGCGAGCGGCGTGACGTTCAGGCGGCCGCTCGGGTGAGATACTATGTGTTTTGTATCATGACATGCGTTACACCGCGTATCAGGACATCCGTTACACGTCTGGGTTCTGTTTTTCTTCCGCAGCGGGAAGCGTCGTAGGGAGCCCGGAGGGCGACCGGAGAGGC
>JBOGNC010000402.1:0-2585 GCA_050747045.1 Candidatus Acidiferrales bacterium
CATGCGCAAGGCGGGCCACGTCGAGTCAAACGTCGCCGCCTGCGAAGCCGGGCCGCTCGATCCTGAACTCTACGAAGCGCTGCGAAAGCATCGCTGGGACCGCAAGCCGGCCAAGTGGTCGCAGTAGGACCTTACGGCGCTGGCGAAGGGATCATCGAGCGTCTATTGCATCTCAATCACGGCGCGGAACCGCGCCTTTCCTTGCATCATGTGCTGATACGCGGCGTTCGCCTCGCGCAGAGGGAACTTCTCGATCATGGGCCGGATGCCGGTTGCGGCGGCGAAGCGCAGCGTATCCGCCGAATCGGAAGCCTGCCCCGACGGCCAGCCCTGAATCCTTGCGCGCTTGCCGATCAACATTCCGGCGCGAACCGGGATCGGGTCAGGCGCTGCGGCAAGTAGCAGCAAGCAGCCATTGCGGCCCAAGCCGCCGATTGCCGCCTCGATCGCCTCCGAAGAAACCGCCGTCGCCAGCACCACGCGCGCTCCGCCGAGCTTTTGCAGCGCGGAGGACACGTTCTCTTTCACCGCGTCGATGTATTCGTGAGCTCCGAGCTTCACGGCGAAAGCCCGCTTGTCCTCGCCGCGGGCAATCGCGGCCACGCGGAAGCCCATCGCCTTGGCGAATTGAACCCCGAGGTGCCCGAGGCCGCCGAGGCCCTGCACCGCCACCAGGTCGCCCGCGCGCGCCGGGGAGTTCCGCAGCGAGTTGAACGTGGTCACGCCGGCGCACAGAAGCGGCGCAGCCTCCGCGAACGAAATTTCTTCCGGGATCGGCGCGAGCGCCTGCGCCCGCGCAATCATGTACTCCTCGTAGCCGCCATCGCAATGGATGCCGGTGATGATGCCGCGCTCGCACTCGACAAAATCGCCGTCGCGGCAGGCCCGGCACGAATTGCAATGGCCTCCATACCACCCCACGCCCACGCGGTCGCCAACCCGAAAGCCCTCCACCTGCGGACCCACAGCTTCGATTACGCCCGCCACCTCGTGGCCCGGCACGCGCGGATACTGAAGCCCGGGCCATGCGCCTTCGATTACGAACAGATCGCTGTGGCATACCCCGCAGGCTCGAACCCTGATCAGCACTTCGCCGATGCCCGGATCGCGCCGCGGGCGCTCGTCGTGGCGCAATGGCTCGCCTTTCTCCTTCGCAACGGCTGCTTGCATCGTTTTCTCCTAAGCGGCCTCACTGCTGACGCGATCCTGGACCTCCGCAGGATTCAGGCGGCTGGCGCGGACCGCGCCCACGGATTTCGCACGAGCGAGGTGGCTTTGGCCTTCGCGGCTCGTTTCAGCGTCACGTCCGATGTTCCCCAAGGGCCTTGCACTTTCATTTTGATCGTATCTCCCGAGATTGATCCTGTGTGAGTGATGTTGTTATCGCCCACCTTCACCGTAAACGAGAACTGGTCACCATTCACTTTGCCGTCGCTGATCGGAGTGTCCCCGTTCGGCGTTTCCACCGTGCCCGTCAGCGCGCTTCCGTCAACTTTGAAGTTGAAAGCCAGTTGGATATCTCCGTTCGGAGTGTTAAAAGTTCCCTCCCAACGGCCGTTAAGATCCGCAGCGAGGCTCACTGCTGCTGACAATACGATCAGAGCTCCAATTATTAGCGCTTGCCGGATCATCGTCGTCTCCTTGTGGTGGTATTTTGCTTGCCAAGCTCATCCGAGCGTACAGCCGAAGGCGGGCGTCGTCAACAGCTCGATCCGTTTGCCGGCATCACGCGCGGGCGATCCCCAGGAAGGAGTTCCCCGCCCTTACTTTCCGTCTCATGCGTCTCATTCGTCTCCAATCCCTCATCCGACCGTGCCACGCTAGAGGGATGGAGAACCGGATCGGGCACCCGCAGCGGCGCAGCGACGCGTGCCGGAGAAGTCGCAGACTCGAGGAATATCGAGGTGCTCCCAAGCCCCGAACCGGAATCGCGAGGCGGGAGGCTAGCGAGCTCGAACAAAAGTAATGGATTGTTTTTTTGACGAACGAAGCCAAGATGTACATGAAAGCACAGCACATTAAGAACTGCTAATAGGGGTATCTACTTGACGCCACTGACCCCAATATGTTGTGTTTTGACCAGAGTTGCGAACGGGGCCGGATCGATCTGCACGGCCTGCTGGGCCAAGCGATAGAACAGCTTGCCCCGAGACGCCGACGTGCGACGGTTAAAACGGAATGTGAACTCGTCGAGGTAAGCGTCCAAATAATCGTGGCCCACCGCACCCTGGTGGGTGCCTAACAGCCATCGCTTCAGGAGCGAAATTACTCGATGCGCGGGTTCAGCGTCGGCAGCCCGACATCGCGGACAGACCCATCCGGTGGGCCAGCGGAGCGTTGGGGGTACTCGGCACACGCCTCCTCGTTGCTAAAGCGCTGCTCCAGCTCGATCAAAATTCGGGGGTAATCCTCGACCATGACCCAAAATACTATAGCTTGGGGTCGGCGGCGTCAAGTAGATACCCCTAACTGCTAATGACGAACAAAGCCAAGCTTTTTGTCCTCAAATCAGTGATCTCATTTGGAATCGGCAGCATTAAAGGACTAGCGAAAAACGGCTAGGAAAATCAGAAGCCAAGATGTTG
>JBOGNC010000403.1:0-2554 GCA_050747045.1 Candidatus Acidiferrales bacterium
CATGTGGATGGCCTGCAAGCCACCGAGTTGATCATGTCGCAACATCCGCGCCCCATCGTCATCGTCAGCTCGGAATCGCGCGAAGGCGCCGCCAGCACCCTGAAAGCCCTCGAATTGGGCGCCATCGATTTCGTCCCTAAGCCTTCCAGCGGCATCGACCTGGATATGAAATCCGTACGTGACGATCTCACTCGCAAGCTCAAGCTTGCCGCAAAGGTTCGCGTCGTGCGCACTGCCACGCGCTCAAAGATCGCGGTGCCGCACGTCGGCGCAACTTACACGTCCGATTCCGGCAAAAGCGCAGCGCTGGCAGCCGCCAACGGAGGTAAGTTTCCGATGGTGGTGATCGCTGCGTCCACCGGTGGCCCAGCGGCTGTTACTCGCGTGGTCAGCGGACTCCCGAAAGATCTGCCGGCGGCAATTTTTCTGGTGCTGCACATGCCCGCGAATTTTACCAAGCAATTCGCCGTACAACTCACCGAACTCGGAGGCCTGCCCATCAAGGAGGCTGAGAACAACGAATCCGTCAGGCCCGGCATGATTTATCTCTGCCCCGGCTCGCATCACTTGCGGCTCTCCTCCGGCGGGAAAATCGTGCTGGATTCCGGCGCCCGAATCGACGGCTATCGTCCCTCAGCGGATGCCGCCCTCGAAAGCATCGCCGCTTATGCGCGCACCCTCACCATCGGGGTGGTCCTCACCGGAATGGGAGGCGACGCTGCTAAGGGCGTGAAAAGCGCCAAATCCGCAGGCGGCACCGTGTTCGCGCAGGACGAAGCGACCTCCATGATTTTTGGCATGCCTGCCGAGGCCATCAAAACTGGCGCAGTCGACGAAGTTCTGCCGCTCGATAGCATCAGTGGCGCAATTGAAAAGCGTGTTGGCCAGCTCGTGCGCCTCGCGCCAGTGGGAGTGCGATAATGGGGGCAACCGTTCCGCAGTCAGACGCGCGAAATTCCCCGAATGTTGTGTCGCGCCGCGCGCGCCGCACTGAAACTGTCGTGCTTTTCGTGGTGGCCAAACAGATGTTCGCAATTGCGGCCGACGCGGTGCAGGAAATTCGTAGCACCGATAGCCTGGCCGGCTCGGCCATCGAAATCGACCAGATCGAAATCGGCAAAGTTCGCCACACCGTCGAGCGCGGGCGCCGCACCTATTTCGTCGTAAATGCCGGCATGCATTTCGGCTTGCCTGTCACGCGCCCTTCGCTGGTGCTGATTTTGCGGAAGCTGCGCGTGGCCCTTTTGATCGATCGCATCGAACGCATGGCCGAAATTTCGTCTGTTCATCCGCTGCCTCTGGCCTTCGCGGGAGACGAGCGCCACTGGTACCGCGGCCTCGCTCACGTGGACGACATGGTCATTCCCGTGATTCAGCCGGAAGGTTTTCTCACGGAAGAAGAATTCCGAACGCTCGATCTCGCCGTTCAGGGGGTGGCTCCGCAACAGCCGCTCGACGGAGCGGTATCGGTATGACGCAAGCTACCCAAACCGCGCAGTCGTCGTTCGTTGTGTTGCAGGTCGGCGAACGGCGGCTCGCTCTGCCTGCCACGATCGTCGCTGAGCTTGCGCCGCCCGTGCGCATGCATTCCTTTCCGCAAGACACGCCGTCGATTCTCGGTGTGATTGTCCGTCGGGGACATATCGTTCCGGTGTACGACGCCGCGTCGGCCCTGGGCGTTCGCGCATCTTCCGCGCAGCGATTTTTTCTGATCACTCGCCGCCGCTTCGGAAAAGCCAGGGAATTCGGCGCCATTCCCGTCAACGGCGATTGCGAATTGACAGTTGGCGAGATGCAGCCCGCCGCAGCAGACCGTCCGTCGTGCGTCTCCGGCATGTTGCGGTTCGGCGAGGAACTGCTGGACGTTTTCGACCTCGACGCGTTGATGTCGTCCACTGGCGCAGAATCGTCCGAACCATCCGAGGCGAACGAATGAACGATTCGGCCAGTCTGCCGCGCGTACTGCTGATCGATAGCAATGTGTATTTCGCGAAGAAGCTCGGCGATGCTCTCAAGCAGCAAGGATTCGACGTGGTGCCCTGCACCCAGGCGGCTTACGCGCTGACCATGCTTGAATGGAACACGCCGATGGCCATTTTGTGCGCCACGAATTTGCGCGAAATGGGTGCTCTCGAAATGGCCCCAATTCTTCGCGCCGACCCTAAGACTGCCGCGATTCCGCTGATTGCCATCGGCGCCGGCAACGATCAGGCACTTCTCGAAGCGTACCGCGCCGGCTGTGACGATTACGTGGACCGCCACCGTTCGCACGCCGAAATCGCAGCTCACGTGCGCCAGTTCCTCGTCAGTCGCCAGGATGGCTTTCAGCCCACGCAGATGCTTTCGACCAGTGATACTTCGCTGAGCGGCAATCTTTCGCACCTCGATCTGCCCGGTGTGATTCAAATGCTCGGGCAATCGCACCAGACCGGCGGGCTTCATGTGAATGCTGCAGATGCTGACGGAATAATTTTCTTCGAAGGCGGCGAAATAATCCACGCCGAGTGCGGGGCGCTTTTTGGCGACGAAGCCGTCACTCAGATCGTGAAGAACT
>JBOGNC010000404.1:0-2457 GCA_050747045.1 Candidatus Acidiferrales bacterium
GGAGATCCATGGGCGAAGGGCAGGTCTTGGCCGTAACAAGGTGGATAAATTGGCTGCTGGGCAAGCCGGCGTCGGTGCTGCTTGGGGCAATTCACGTCCAGCCGGCGAATCCTACGTGTCCGATTTCGAATTTCTTCGCCATGGAACTAGTCGTCTTCGCTTTTTCGATTGTGTTCTTTCTTTGGATCAAGAGCCGCCTTTCAGTGGACCGTCCTGGCGCGACGCAACAATGTATGGAGATGTTCCTGACAAACTCGATGGGAATGGGCGTAAAGGACCTGGTTGACGACATTATCGGTCACGGCGGAGAGCCCCACGTCCCGATGCTGGGCGCGATCGGAATGTTCATCCTTCTGTGCAATCTACTGGCACTGATTCCCGGGTTCATGTCGCCGACAGCGGAAGTGACGGTTCCGCTTGGCTGTTCGGTGGTCGTCTTCCTCTACTACAACTGGTTTGGAATCCGGCATCACGGGCCGCTGGGATACGGCAAGACGCTGCTTGGACCGGTGAAGGCAATTTCGCCGCTGATGCTGTTAATCGAGACGATCAGCCACTTCGCGCGCATGCTTTCGCTGACCGTTCGGCTTTGGGCGAACATGATGGTGAGCGAGCTGATTTACATGTCGTTCCTCGGGCTTACTATGGCGCTATTCGTTTTCACGGCGCATTTGAATCCGGCCGGATACATTTCCGGGGTTCTTCCAGTGGGCATTCCGCTGGGGCTCGCTTTGTTTCACGTTTTTGAGGCCATTCTACAGGCGTTTATTTTCACGATTTTGGCGGTTATTTATCTGGGTCTGGCTGTTTCGGAAGAACACTAATCGTTTTTGTTCGTTTCGGGCATTTTGCGCCGACAGTGTGAGACCGGTAGCCTCCCAAGGCGCTCCGGGAACCACCCCCTGGCGGACAATTTTTAACGAGGAGAGCGTATGACAAGAAAAGCAACATGGTTGTTAGGGGCATTAGCATCGATGCTGGTGCTTGCGCCGGTGACGTTTGCGCAGGCCACAGCCGCGGCGGCGGGACGCACAGATTGGGTAGGCTTGGCTGCGGCATTGGCTCTTGGAATCGCGGCTGCGGGTTGCGGTTTGGGTCAGGGACGCGCAACTGCGGCGGCGTGCGAAGGTACCGCACGCAATCCGGGCGCTAGCGGTCCGATTCGCGTAGCGTTCATTATCGGCGTGGCGCTGATCGAGTCGTTGACGCTTTACGTGCTGGTGGTCGCTTTCCTGAAGTAGCTGCATCGAGGCAGGCTTCCCGCTGAGATTTCAAGGCGCCCGGAAATTCGCTCGCGATCGGCGAATTCCCGGGCGTTTTTTTTTGAGGGGCCTCCGGCGGTGGCGCGGCGAACCTATCGCTTGGCGACAGTTCATCAATGCGCACTGTTCATGCGCTAAATGCAAATGCGAGCGGGTGATGATGGTACGGCTATCGCGCGGGGTTGCCGCCAGATGGTCCAAGCAGGCTGGCGTTCGATGGGCTTGACTGCGACGACTGAATGGGCAGCGATTGAGCGGCAGATTCGGCCAGCGAATGGACGCGGCCGGGAATTATGCCGAGGTACAGCGTGCCGGCGGCGGCGACGATCAGAGCGAAGGTTACTGCAGGAGCTACGTGCGTGGGAACGTAGTCCTTCGATTCGGGCCAGAAGTACATGGCCACGATCACGCGGATGTAATAATAGGCTCCGATCACGCTATTGATCGCCGCAATCACCACCAGAGCGATCACCCAGCCGGCGTGCGATCTCGCGGAATCCAACGTTCCTTGGAAGGCGAAGAATTTTCCGAGGAACCCACCTGTGGCCGGCAAGCCGAGCAGCGCGAGCAGGAAAAGAGAAAAACACGCGGCGAGCGCAGGCTGCTTCATGCCCAGGCCTGCGTAGTCTTGCAGACCGAGCCGCTTTTCGCCCTGCTGTCCCAGGTGCGTGAGCACGGTAAACGCGCCGACCTTCATCAGTACGTACGCCGCCAGGTAGAAAAGGACGGCGGCCACGCCGAGTTCGGTGGACGCGGCGAAGGCCACCAGGATGTATCCGGCGTGGGCGATCGATGAGTACGCCAGCATGCGCTTGACGTTGGTCTGCACTAGCGCGCCGAGGTTGCCGATGAACATGGTGAGCACGGCGGAAATCCAGATGACCCAGAACCAGATATTGCTGGCGGAATGGAACGAGACGTAAAAGATGCGGACCATCAGAGCGAAAGTGGCGGCCTTGGGCGCGGAGGCGAGCAGCGCGGTGACCGGAGTGGGCGCGCCTTCGTAAACGTCGGGCGCATACACTTGGAACGGCGCAGCGACTACCTTGAAGCCGAGGCCGACGAAAATCAGTCCGAGGCCTAGAATCGCGAGCATAGGAATGTGCCCGGCAACGGCGATCTGGCGTTCGAGCTCGGTTCTAGCGGAGTCGATATAGGTGGTCCCGGTGGACCCGTAGATCATGGCGATGCCGTA
>JBOGNC010000405.1:0-2439 GCA_050747045.1 Candidatus Acidiferrales bacterium
AGCCGGGATGGTAATCGCATCCTATAATCCTCATCGAAGGCTCCTTCCTACCGAATTTGCTTCGGTCCTCCAACCAGAAGCATACCCGGCATCGAACGGAGCCTTCGTTCTTATCCAATCAATCCTTCGCGCAGTTTTCGCGCATGGTAGGTTGGCGTAGCGCCGGCGTCTCGCCGGCTCTTTGGGCCGAGAAACTAACCATGGCCGCACGGTGGCATCTTGGTGTAGCGCTGCGCTTTAGCGCAGCAGGCGAGCCCTTCTCGCGCTGACGCCGCTCGCGCGCTCGTCGCTATGACGGTCCGTACGGTAGCTTTGTATTTGCGGGGCGATGCATCTTTTAGCGCTGGCTCGCTGTAGGTGTAGCCGTCACCTTTAGGCGGGCGCCTGAAGCTTTCGCGCTGGTCAGCGGTGCGGACACCCTGGCCAGCAACAAGGCCGGCGCATTCCTTCTTTCAATTCCGTGCGCACCCGCTCAATGTGCTGCCTTCTGGTTTCCGGTTTCTTGACGGAGATAGCCCAGCAGATCCACTCATTGCGTGCGAGAGGCGTAAGGTCCTCCCATTTTGCCTGAGCCGCCGGGTCCGAAATCAGAACTTTTCGTAAATCCGCCGGTACACGGTGTACCGCGCCACCGGAGATCGCTTTCGTGGTCATCGATTTCATTCTACATCGTCACGCAACCACCAAACGCGCTGGCGCACGGGCGCGGATTTTACCTTTGCGGCGTCCCGCTCGCCCTGAGCCCAGGCGAAGCGTGCTCGCTTCATGAGCGTGGGAGCCGGACTCACTTCGTCACTCCGAATTCCCCTCGCTTCCTCCCCCGTCAAGATCGCGGACTTTCAGAAGCCGCTCAATCGCCAGGGCGGCTCGCTCCGGGGAGCCCGTCGGTTAGGTCCGCGTCCTCGAAAGTTTGGCGTTAGACTCGCCGCCGAATTCGTCGAGAACCGCGCCGACTTTCATCTAGAATGATCGCTAATATGGCGTTTAAGAGGACAGCGCTGTCGGCCTCTGAAATTAAGAAGATAAGAGACCGAGCAATGAATGCAATCGCGCCGCTCAAACCGGCGGACGAGGCCTCCCGCAATGTAGCAGGAACGACCCGAACGAACGCCGGAGAAAAACTGCCAGACTACTACGTCGTTTATTTCTTGCTCGTGGAGCTTCTGCATTTTCGTTTCCTTGGTCGCGGAGAGAAAGTGGCGTGGACGATCCCTGTTGATTACAACGGTTACGATGCGTTGATAGAACACCGGAAGATGGGGCTCGGCATATTCTCGGCGGACGAATTAGTTGCTGAGGACATCGTGAAGGCTGTCCAAAGGGGCGTGGGGGTCGCCACCCCGTTTGTCGATCATCTTGCAGCCGAGGCCGTTCGCGGTTCGCAGCTGAACGTTAGAAACAATTCCGCGTGGCTGATTAATCGCTATCGGTACTTGCGGGATCAGTTCCGCGCAAAGGCAGCCGCGGCAGAGGCATACAAGGATGAGGTGACAAAGATCGAAAGGACGCTACCAAACGGTACCAAATTTTCATCGTATTCGTGGCCAGGCGACGAGCACAGACGCGAAGCAGTATGGCTAGGGATTGCTGCGATTGACGCGTTTTTCAGTTGGACTGAACACGTATTCGTTCATGTGGCGATCTTACGAACGAAGGTGAAAACGGGAGAGCAAGTCGCAGAATTGGCGACCGCGGCTTGGTCTGACAAGGTAAAATGCGCCGTCGGCCTAGCCGATCCGAACATTAAATCATTGTTTGACGAACTTCTCGTAACACGCCGGCAGATTCGCAACTTCATGGCCCACGGGGCATTCGGCAAGGACGGAGAAGCATTCGAGTTTCATTCGGGTGCCGGAGCTGTGCCGGTGAATCTGACAGATGCGGCGGGCAGGAATAGGTTCTCAATGCGGACCGGACCTTCATTCGACGCATCACGAGCAATCCAGACCGCGGAGTTGTTCATCGGGACGCTATGGGCAGGTGACTTGGCTCCGGCGCAGATCTATATCGAGGAAGCGGAACTACCGAGTATTCTCACGCACGCAAGCGACGGAACGTACAGCACCGCGATGGACTCGGTCGAGAACATGGAAAGTTTTGTTAATGATCTCGTGCGTCAGATGGACGATGCTCAAAACATGGACTGGTAGTCGGAATCATTCTCCGGACTTAGAGTTCTCGTCATCCTCGCCACTCTGCTCCTCTCCATCGAATTCCTCGCTCGCGCGGATCAACACCGCGCCGTAACTCACTTTGTCGAACGCGTCTTCCCTCCGCAGCTTTCCGCATATCCGTATCAGCGACTCTATTTCTCGGCTGTCCAGCTCGCCCATCAAGGCCGGCAACATCCCCTCCTGCTTCGGCAGCACTTTTCCGATCAGTCTCTCGCCCTGCGGAGTCAGTTCGACCGTCCCCACTCGCCTGCCGAGCCTCGGCTTG
>JBOGNC010000406.1:0-2410 GCA_050747045.1 Candidatus Acidiferrales bacterium
CGGCGACCTGGGCCGCGGCTCGGGAACCACCTACGACGTGGCGCAAGTGACGCCGGTATTTTTCCGCCACGCTGTGGAAGTCACGAAGCTCGTCGAGTACGCGTCCAACGCTCCCGAGAAAGCGATCGAGAACGCCGCCAAGCGTGAAGTGAAAAACGCCATGGCGCAATTCCGATCGTTTCTCGACAAAGTAATGCAGACCAATGGCAACGGCGTGCTCGGAACCGTCAGCTCCATCACCACCAGCGGCTTGCCCTCCGGAGTCGCCGCGCAATTCACGATGGCAAAGCCGCCCGGCGCGCAGCTTTTCTACTACAACCAAACGGTGCAGGTTTACGATCCGACGCTCACCACCAATCGCGGCTCGGCGAACGTGATGCTCGTCGATCCATTCAATTCACTGATTCAAGTGGACGCTCTTCCGAGTGGCACCAGCGCAAATGACGTGGTCGTTCACGACGGTCTTACCGGCGCGCAACCCACGTCGCTTTTTGGCATTCTCTATCATCAGTCCAACGCCACCACCGGCACGTGGCTCAATCTAAATCGCTCGACGTATCCTGTCGAGCTGGCCACGCCGCGCGTCAACGGCAATAATTCCGCGCTCACGCCCGGCGCCGTTCGCCTGGCCATCAACAAGGTGCGGAAATCGTTGGGCAGCAACCAGCTAAGCAAATTGGTGGCGTACACATCGCTCGAGCAGGAGCATCAGTGGGAACAGCTCGGTGTGACTATCTCGCAAATCATTAAGGAAGGGGCAGGCGGACGCGCCAGCGACCTGGACCTGCTCTTCACCGGCGAGAAAAGCATGGCCGGCGTGCCCATCAAGTCGAGCATCAACGCGAATCAGTCGCGCATTGATTTCCTCGATTTGTCGCACTGGGGACGCGCCGTGATGCAAGACATAGATTTTTACGACGTAGGCGGCCAAACCGTGTTCCCGATTTACGGGGCCAGCGGCGGCCTCGCTTCGGCGTACATCTTCTACTTCGTCACCGGATTCCAGGTGTGGAACGAGTCGCCACGCAGCGGCGCGTACATCGACAACCTGGCCATCCCGACGGGGTATTAACGGACGCTTTGGTGTGTCGATCGTTCGGCTGCCGCACCCTTTGCGTGGTTGGCAAAGGGTGCGGTTCTCCGGATTGACGCCCGGCGGGTTCAGGCGTAACATCCTCCCTTAGCAGGGCACTCAGGGTAGTTACGCGGGAGGCCGCCATGAAAGCTACGATTGCCGCAGTGGCTGTGTTGTTCGCAATGAGTTTTAGCGCTTCGGCTCTGCGCGCGCAGGACGATGTCGGCCCAGTTGATCCCGCGATGGCTATGTCAGCAGCCGCTCCCGTGCCCACCGTCACGCCGGCCGACGTGATGCAGCTAATGCAGAAAAAGGACGCCAACGTCGTACTCGTGGATACGCAGCCGGCCAGCGGCTTTGCCGATACGCACATTCTCGGCGCGGTGAATTATCCCTGGGTAATGCGCATCGCGAAGTTCCCGATCACGCTGCCGCGCGACAAGACGCTGATCTTCTACGGCTCCTGCCCCAACGACACGAGCGGCATCGTCAAGCAACTCGCCGAATACGGTTACTTTAACGTGAAGATCATGGACGGCGGCCTCTACAAGTGGGAAGGCCTGAAGTATCCCGTCGTGCGCGCCAACGGTTCCGACAACGATCTGTCGCAAGCGAGCACGCACCCGAGTAATCACGGAAATTAACCGCGGCTTCGCGGTCTTCTTGACAACCTAACCCTTCGGAATCTGCCAGTTAAAGTCTGCGCGCGTTTGTGCGCCCCTTCACCTTGATTCGCGTCATTCGAGAAACGCATCGGACCCCTGCGTCCGTTCAGAAGCGCCTAGCGCGCGCTGGCGGGCTGAACCGCCTCGGCGAGCCAAATTTCCGCGTGGTGTGGGGAGGAGCGCGGCTTGCCTGGATCGGCGGGCGCTGGACCGACCGCGACGTGCACGGCAACGTGACTCGCGAAGCAATCGAACTGCGGCAAGTACCAAAATACATCCCGCACGACCGCTGGCACATCGAGCGATGGCTGCCTCCAGAGGCTTACGGATCGCCCGAACTTTGGCTGGCGCAAACCACCGAGGTCGAGGATGGCATCGCGATTCCGGCGCTCGGGCCATATCCCTCGCGCGGCGAGTACGAGCACTGCTTCACGCTCGCCGGCGCGGATGGCGAATTCATTCCGCTTTCGCCTGCGGCGTGCGACTGGGTCGTTCGCGCCATCGGATGGGCGCGCCGCCAGCCGCGTAGCACCCGACGCGCGGCGGTCGCTGCGCGCGAATCCCGGCGCGCGCTGGATTTTGACGGTGCGGCCGACGCCCTGTTCGATGACGCTGGCCGCGCGTTTCATGGCCAGCCATTTGCAGCACTGGGCGCCTGAAGGAGTATCTC
>JBOGNC010000407.1:0-2295 GCA_050747045.1 Candidatus Acidiferrales bacterium
GACACCTGCGAAGTTCGAGACGTGAACTGGATTGCCTGGGAGCTGCCCGAAGAGCCAGTGCAGGCGCGCGTGCGCATTCGCAATCGCCATGTACCTGCTGATGCGGAAGTGACGGCGCTCTCGGCCAGGACTGCTCGCATCGCCTTCCACGAGCCGCAGCGTGCCATCACGCCAGGTCAAGCGGCGGTCTTCTATTCCGGAGAAAAAGTTCTTGGCGGCGGCTGGATTTCGCAGTGAATGCTTTCCATTCAGCGCCGCCATGCGAGTTTTGTTGAGGATGTAAAGCGGATTTGAAATGTGGTGGAAACGTCGGAGCCGCTTAGATGAAAAGTTCTTCGTCTTGGGTGGCGCCGTCGCGATCTTTGTCGCGGCCCGGTTGACGTAGGAATTCCAGTCCGGCCTTGATTCCCTTAATGATCGCTGAAGCCTGATTCACAGGCTCCCAAACTTTTCGACGGAAGGTAGAACCCGCATCCTCGATCACTTCGAGTGTGCCGGTCAGAATCTGGTCGGTACGGATGATCTGCGCTCGCAAACGCTCCGTGGCTTCGGTTACCACGCGATCGGCCTTCTGAGCCTGCCCGCGAGCGAGCCGCGTCAGTTCCGCGGCATCGCCCATGATGCTGGCGATGCGATCCTCTGAATTTTCAAGGATCCGGTTGGTGCGCTGTAAAATGGGGTTGACCTTATCCTGCAGATCTTTGCCGATGCGTGTGAAGGTGGTGACCGCAAGCCGCACTTGCACGAACATCGCAACCAGAATGCACATCTGGATGAAAATGGCAACCGCGGCGATTACGATGAATGTTTCCAGCCAGCCGGACATTGACTGTCCTCCCAACTTCTACGAGGTAGTGGACTCTCGCTTGTAGGTTTCCTTCCCGGCATCGACTGCGGAGGAGAGAGCGTCCTTCTGCCGAGACATGATTTCTTTGCTACGCTCGATCAGATCTTCCGCCCGCTCGCGTAGTTCCCGGGCCTTCTTTTGCGCGTAGTCGCGGCCCTCGTCCGCCTTCTTCGAAAGGTAGTCACGAGTTTCATCACCGGACTTCGGAGCGTAGAGCAACCCGACCAGTGCGCCGATCCCCAATCCAACCAGGAAATAACTGACTCTCGATCCCGCGTTGTCGCTCATTGAACACCTCCAGAAATCGACACTAGCACAGCCCTCCGGGGCTGGCAAGCAAGTGGAACCCTGGCCTATGCTTATGGGTAGGTACTCCATACGGTAGCGTATTGAGCGGTCAGGAGGCGCGCGCAGCGGATGCAAATCTGGCGTAATAGAGAAGGCCGGCGATGGTTTTCGCATCGCATATTTTCGCTTCCTGGACCCATCGCTCAGCTTCGCTCAAGGTGACTATTTTCTGCGAAATTTTTTCGTCGTCCTCGGGCTTCGCTTTGCCTTTCGTCAAACCGTCAGCCAAATACATATCCATGCGCTCGCCTAGCAGGCCGGGAGACGGGAAAATTTCGAACAGCTTGCGCATACGCTTCGCCCGATAGCCGGTTTCCTCCATCAATTCACGGTGCGCGCCTTTGGCCGGATCTTCGCCCGGTTCTTTGTGGCCAGCCACCAGTTCCCAAAGGTACTGCCGGGCGGCGTAACGGAACTGCCGAATCAGCACTATGCGGCCGTCGTCGAGTACAGGAATCACGACCACGGAACCAGGATGCACGATGATATCGCGGGTAGCTTTGAGGCCGCTGGGCTCGATGATTTCGTCGTGGCGCACGGTGAACACGCGCCCCTGGCACAAATCGATGCTGTTGAGTACACGCAAACGGCCGCGTGCTTTTTTCTTGTGCTTTTTCACTCGGGCACCTTCATTCCTCATTATTCATCATTTGTCGTTCGTTCGAATGTGAGTTTAACTCAAGCGAAGAGGCTGCTAAGGGCGTTTTGGCGCCATTCGGCTCTGGAGACGCTGGTTTTGTTATACTTTCGCCAGAAGCGGCTATGCCGATCAGCACCATTATTATCGACGACGAGCGGCCCGCGCGGGACGAACTTGCGTTTTTGCTGCGCGCGTTTCCGGAGATTAGCGTGGTGGCGCAGGGCAAAAACGGGCTCGAGGCCCTGGCGCTGATCAAGGAACACGAGCCCGATCTTGTCTTTCTGGACGTGGAAATGCCAGGTCTCGACGGGCTCGGCGTGGCCAAAAGGCTAGTCGAGCGTGGTGCGCGGCTTCCGCAGGTGGTTTTCGCAACCGCTTACGATCATTACGCCGTGAAAGCTTTTGAGGTAAATGCCGTCGATTACGTGCTGAAGCCGTTCGATAAGGGCCGTATCGCGAA
>JBOGNC010000408.1:0-2285 GCA_050747045.1 Candidatus Acidiferrales bacterium
CGGAGAAATTCACGAAAGTGGGAAGCTCTCTAGAGCACAAAGCCAGTCCGGGACAGGGAGGCACTCATTGAGAACGCCTCTTTTCGGCCCTTTTGGGCCTCCCGACGAAGCACACGCGCTCGGCGCGGTGCAACGTCTCGAAGTTCCCATGTACCGTTATCGTAACAATGAGCCGGTTGATTACTGCATCGTTGGAGTTGGGTCGGCAGGTGGAGTGCTGCTGCAGCGATTAGCCCGAGCGGGCTTTAGTGTTTTGGGACTCGAAGCCGGGCCATTTTGGGATACAGAGCGCGACTGGGTCAGCGACGAGGCGGGGTCTCATCAGCTTTATTGGAACGAGCTGCGCATCACGGGCGGCGAAGATCCGCTCGCTCTAGGAGCAAACAACAGTGGGCGAGGCGTAGGTGGAGGATCGGTTCATTGGGCTGGTTTTACGCCGCGGCTACACCCCTCGGATTTTCGCGTGTACACCGAGGATGGTGTCGGCGTGGATTGGCCGATTTCTTACGATGAGCTGAAGCCGTACTACGAGCTGCTTGAAAAAGAGATCCCAGTTTCTGGCCCTCCGTACTTTCCTTGGGGCGATCCGCACGGCTATCCCTATGGCCCTCATCCGATGGGAGGGTGCGGAGATATTTTGATCAAAGGCTGCACGAAGCTCGGCATCGGAGTGAGTATCGGTGGCCCGGTTGCGATTTTAGCGGGTTCACATGGCGACCGTCCTCATTGCATCTATCGCGGGTTCTGTATTCAGGGATGCAAGGTCGGCGCGAAGCAAAGCACTTTGATCTCCCACGTTCCTGATGCCATCGCACACAAAGCAGAGATTCGCGATCACTGCATGGTATCGCGAGTCAATCTCGGAAGTGACGATCGCGTGGCTGGCGTCTCCTACTTTGACCCACTTGGCAAAGAAGTTCATCAGAAGGCTAAGGCCGTTATTGCCTGTGGTTACGCTATTGAAACTCCCCGGTTGCTATTGAATTCGGCGTGTCCGGGACATGAAAACGGCCTGGCAAACTCGAGCGGAACTGTAGGTCGTTATCTGATGGCCCAGGGCGGCAATGTTGTGCTGGGCCGGTTTAAGGAACTGGTGCGGATGTACAAAGCTCCACCAGCCCACGCGATGACGGAAGAATTCTACGAGACTGACCCAAAGCGCGGATTTGCCCGGGGCTTTGCCATTCAGACAGTTGGCCCTTTGCCCATTTCATTCGCCCGACAGATGATGGTTGCGAAAGGCGCGTGGGGCTGGGGCATGCGTCAACTGATGATGGATTATAACCATTGGGGCGCGATCGCCTTGCTCAGCGAAATCCTGCCGTGGGAAGACAATCGCGTCGAGTTAGCGTCGGAAAAAGACCAACATGGAATTCCCGTTGCGAAAGTGACGTTCAACCTACATGAAAACGATAAGAAGGTCATCGAGTTCGGTAAGAATAAAGTCATCGACGTGATGTACGCAGCCGGAGCAGAGGAAGTGGCGCAAGAAGCGCGCTATGCACACCTAGTCGGGGGAGCGCGCATGGGAAACGATCCGCGCACTTCGGTTGTCGACAAGTTTGGACGTACGCACGACGTGCCAAATCTTTTCGTCTGCGATGGCAGTTTGTTGCCCACGCAGGGATCCGCCAATCCTGGATTGACAATTCAAGCCCTTGCAGCACGATGTGCCGACTATCTGATTTCTGAGGGCTCGGCAATTTTTTCGGAGTCGCCCCGTAACATGGACAGCCCGCGGATTCGATACAACCTGTCGCCACCCGGCACATGGGAAGCGGGCGTACCGAGACTGAAGTGAGAGCGCCAGGCGAGCGATCCGGGCCGTCGCGCGGTCGCTGTGTTTTCGACCGAGATCAGGGAAACCGGCAACGATTTTCGCTTCCTTGGAAGCTCACCGACGCGCTCCCCTGCCATCATAATTAGCCGATGAACCGTCGTAGCAACCGAAAGGTTTTCATAAACTCGATTTGAAATCCGGACAAACCAGCGTCCTCGTGGTGCTCCCGATGCTTTTCTCCACGTGGGGCCGGTTCACGCACTTGAATGATGTTCTGGTCTTGCGCCTGAAATCGCTCTTCGACCCGGACTATGCGCGGGTGATAGTAGATACTAATCCTTTGACCTTTGCACGCTCTCTGCTATGTCTACATTCTGTATTACGCGATGAAAGGATCTTAGCCTCGCGAGACGGCGGCGAAACTGGCGTCCGACCCGCCACTTGAGATTTTCGGGGCCGGCGTTTTGGAACGGGAGGAAAGATGATCCGGAAGTCGGCCATATTT
>JBOGNC010000409.1:0-2187 GCA_050747045.1 Candidatus Acidiferrales bacterium
GCGGCCCGCAGTTGTTTCCTGCATGAAACGTAGCTGCGGCGATAGAACGCTTCTTCTCCTGAGCTGTGCCCGAGCATCCGGTGAGCAAGTCCGCGAATGGAAGCGCAATTCAGAAAGCTGGCGACCAGAACGGCACCGGGCTTCATCACGCGGGCGGCTTCGCGCGGAAACCAGTCGGCTACGGTCACAGGTTCTACCTCGAAGCAGAACAGCAGACCCACCGATTCCGAGTCGCAGGGAAGGATTCGTTGGTCTGGACTGGTCAGAATACAGTGCGCGTCAGGAATCCGCCGGTGACACTCCTCAAGGGAAGCCGAGTCCACGTCGGCGCAGATCACACTATAGCCCTTTGAGGCCAGAATCCGGGACCAGCGCCCGCCGCCGCACCCGATTTCGAATGCAGTTTCGGGGGCCGGCCGCCGAACCATACCAAGCTCCAGGACCTGTCGCTGCACACCAGTGATGTATCGGCCGAGTCGCCGCTCGGCAATCGATTCCCAATATCCTACGATGTCTGGCGTAGCTGCCATATGTCCTCCCAGAGAAAGAGCGCGACCAGTGGGTTTGAATAGAGCTTTGGCAGCGGAGTACAAATCGATGCCGGGGAAATGGGTGTCGTGACAGGTTAACTCCGCATCCCAGTTTTCGAGCAGATTTAGTCCTCTGCCGATCTGTTACGGAACGCACAGCAATGGGATCCCAATATCCCGATTGAGAGAGAGAATGCCACCAAATTCATCACCCGACAATGGCCTACACCCTTGGCTTGCTGCGCCGCACTGACACGATATCGGGTAGTGGCCTATTAGGGCGTTGCGGGCGGCTGAAGCACAAGCTATTTCAGCGTCTCACTGAAGATGTTGGATTAGCCAAGCTCGATAAGCACTTCGCGGCGGTTCTCGTGCTGATGAAGTATGCGCCCAATTGGAAGATATTCATAGGCAGACTCGATCATGAGTTTCCTCAGTGGGGAGACAATCTGATGCTCCCGTTCCCGGACGACTACACCCCTCCGCCGGAGTTGGCTGAGTGATGCGCTGGCGGCCTTACCTCTCTAGGCCGCCACCACGGCAACAACGCACTCTTAGGACACTACCAAAACTTGCGAGGATTTGCAGGCAGGACTATGCGTAATGGAGCAGTTGGTTCGCCGTGAGGCGCTTCTAAAGACGCGATCGCGTCGCCCGAATATACTCGCGCAGAGAGCTGACGTTCGGCCCGTACGATCCAACGCGGCCAGCATCGACTGGCAGGCCGAGGTGCTCGGCTTGCTCGATACTCAGGCCCGCGTCATCGAGTTCCGCGAGGCTATAGCCTTCGGTCGGCGTAACACGATTCCGCGCCGACCTGTCCACCGGACGCGGCGGACGACGCATGTGCCACCGCTTCGCCACGATGTCGAAGAACTCGTCCCAATCTCTCCGGTTCCACATGCTCTCCTCCGGCGTGCCGCGGATCAACTCATTGGCCATTGGATGCCGCTCGTCCAAATTCGGTAGCGTAAATTCTTTCGCCGCTTCCGATTTTATGGCGCTCGCTCCGGACATTGAAGTGACGCAGAATATAACCCGCAAACCCTCCGAAAGTCGCGCCGAAAAGCAAATTGTTTCCATTGAGTTATTCAATATTGCGAACAGCAGCGACACCGCCGAAGCGGGCATTCACGAGCAATACCAGGATTTCTATAGCCATACCAGGCGGCTCGCGCCACGCGTCTGCTGCTATAATTCGCGAATCAGGAGAAGCCCTTCGCGCCGATGGACAGCGCGAACATCCCATTTCGAAAGGAAACGAATCCCAGTCCACGGAAAAGTCCGATGAGTGCGCCGGTCATCGTCGTCCATTACCATGAATTGTGGCTGAAGGGCCGCAATCGGCGGTTTTTCCTGGGAAAGCTGTTCACGGCGCTTCGAAGTGCGCTCGCCGAAATCCCCATCCAACGAATCGAGCAACCCGGCGACCGCTTTCTGATCCGGCTTGGCCCGGACGCTTCGCTTGAGCGAGCGGCCGAGCGCGTCCAGCACGTTTTCGGCATTGCCTACTATGCCGTGGCGCGGCCCGTGGAGCGCGACCTGGAAGCGCTTTACTGCGCGGCCTGGGACGAAATCGAGCCGCTGCGATTCGCCACGTTTGCGGTACGCGCACGGCGAAGCGACAAGACCTTTCCGCATTCCACCATGCAGATCG
>JBOGNC010000410.1:0-2172 GCA_050747045.1 Candidatus Acidiferrales bacterium
TGCCGGTGGTGGCTTCAAGCGCGCGAATCGCGCCGTACGATTGTTCGCCGGCCAGGGCGCGAACGCCGCCTCCGCCAACGATTCCCTTCGGCGAGCCTGGCTCGATCTTCCCGGTGCCTTTGATGTAATAGGCGCCGGTTTCATGCGCACTCACATAGAAGAGTCCCGTGTCCGGACTGTAAGACGGGCTTGGCCAATCCACCGCGCCGGTTATGCTGGGGTAGACAAGCGTCCCGGCGCCGAGCGTGGGCTGCTGGTTCGGATTCAGGATCGGGCGGCCTTTTGCGTCCAAACCTTTAGCCCAGGTTTCCTTCGCAAACGGCCTTCCAGTGATGAATTGACCCGTTTCGCGGTCGAGCACGTAGTAGAAGGCGTTGCGATTTGCCAGCACTACGAGCTTTCGCATTCTGCCGTCAATCTTGGCGTCGAATAATATCGGCGGCTCGGCGGAATCCCAATCGTGGTTTTCATGCGGCGAAAATTGGAAATACCATTTCAACTTGCCGGTGTCGGCATCCAGCGCAATCAAAGAACACGTATAAAGATTGTCGCCGGGACGATCGTCATCATTGAAGTCAGGTGCGGGATTGCCGGTGCCCCAGTAGACCGTGTTCGTCTCGGGATCGTAAGATCCGTTGTTCCAGGTGGTGCCGCCGGCGCTCTGCGCTGCGCCCGCGCCCCATGTATCAGCCCCAGGCTCGCCGACGCGGGGCACCGTCCAGAAACGCCACAAGCGCTTGCCGGTTTTGGCGTCGTAGCAATCGAGAAGCCCGCGAACCGCCGCTTCGCTGCCACCTGTTCCTACGATCACCTTTCCGTCGATAGCGAGTGGAGGCCCGGACATGGAATACCCGAACCTGTTGTCCGCCACGTGGACATCCCACTTCACTCCTCCGGTCTTGGCGTCGAGCGCGACCAAATGCGCATCGGCTGTGCCTACGTATACCGTCTTATCGAGGATTGCCACGCCACGGCTATTGCCGTACAGGCCGATGAGTACGAGATGCGCGGGCATCTTCGGCGACCAACTCCAGAGCCGTAGGCCGGTGCGCGCGTCGATGGCCGTAACTGTGCTCGGCGGCTCAGTGACGTACATGATGCCGTCGACTACGATGGGTGAAGTCTCAACATTGGCAACCGCGCGGGCCGGCTGGTAGATCCACGCGACTTTCAACTGCGAGACGTTTTGCGCGTTAATCTGGGTGAGCCGCGAAAAACGCTGCGATTGATAGTTGCCGCCGTAAGTAAGCCAGTTCTGCGGCTCGCGATCGGAATGCAAAATTCGTTGATAGGGCACGTCCTGCGCGAGCGTGCGGATTGAACCGCCAAGTACGAGTGTGGATAGTGACAACCCGAGTAGAGCCAGCGCAGATTTCACGAGTTTCATTGCGCCTCCTTCAAACTCGCGAGATACGCCACAAGGTCGTTCGCCTGGGCGTCGGAAAGCTTGCCCTTGTAGCTGGGCATGATGCTCTTGCCGGGTTGCTCCTTCAATTCGCGAAGTTCTGTCTTATCGAACGAATGGAAGTTGCCTTTGGCGTCCTCGATCACGATGCGAAACGAGTCTTCTACCACGCGCGTTCCGTCGAGTGCATGGCCGTCTCTCGTGACCAGGTGGACGAAGAGATCGTCAAGCTTGCCGCCCGTTTCAAGAAAAAGATGCTGCTGCGGCAAATCGCTACCGGGATAAAGCACGGTGGTGTGCAGGTATCCGGGATCGCGGAGGGCGCCGACATTTGAGAGATCGGGCGCCGAGTCTTCGCCTCGCCCATCGATCATGTGGCAACTGGCGCAACCGCTGGACGCGTACACCTCTTTGCCCTTTTCTGGATCGCCTGTCACTTTGTAAGCGTCCTGATGCTTCAGCGTGAGCAAGTACTGCACCACCTGCCGAATTTGCGTGGCGCTCAACTGGCCACTGAACGCGGGCATCCCGCCGCTCATTCCGTTGTTAATGACGTTCGTCGTCGCATCCATTCCCAGGCTGAACGGTATGCCTTGGATGTTTGGCCCCATGCCACCGGCGCCATCCAGCCCATGACACACGGAACAGGTGCTCTCAAACGTGGCTTTGCCCTGCTGCAAATCTTCAGGCGTGGGATTTACGACAGCTGCTTCCTGCCGAGGTCGAGGAGACGCGAATGCAGGTATCGCCAACAACGTTGCCGCGAT
>JBOGNC010000411.1:0-1998 GCA_050747045.1 Candidatus Acidiferrales bacterium
CCGGGACGCGTTTCTCGGTGCGGTGGCCCACGGCTCGGCGGCTGCTTGGCGGCACCTGAACCTGCTCGGTGAGTATGATTTCTCGGAAGAAAAGCTGCGGGATAGCGTCGGAATCCGGCTCCCAAAATGACCCCCTGAAGAGGTCCGAAATTTGGGGGCTGCTGAACCACATTATGTTACTGAATCAACGGGAGTTGCAGAAAACTCTGTGGAACTTTACGTACCTTTGTTGGAATATAACCTCCATTCCCGCCTCATATCCTCGCTCTATCGTTGAGCAGGTTTCCCCGATGAAGAGGGGACTGAAATATGTGCACGCAGGAGTTCCCGCAACCTTCCTTGGCGGTTGAGCAGGTTTCCCCGATGAAGAGGGGACTGAAATATGGAGACGCCTCAATGATCGGGCTTGCCGAAATCGGCTGAGCAGGTTTCGGTCGAGCTTCGGCGCGGAGCAGCCGGGGCGGACCTGTTTCTTGGGTGTGCGGTTTCCCGTAAGCTGCGTTCGAGAAACCGCCGGCGACCCAGACTTATCCGTAGTGCAGCGCTGACTCCCTGAAAACCGCCGCCAACGAGGGCAGAAAAACTCGTGTAAAGTTGTTGCACGGCCTGAAAAAGTGGCCAGTTTGCCGGAGTTTGTTTGAATGGCACGGATGGCCATTGCTTTTCAACCATTCGAACGAAGAGAGAATGCTGAGCCTTTAATCCATTCTTGGAGCATCCGCTCTCCGATTTCAACGAACTCGGGCTGTTGCTTGATGTAGGCGCGCACGTCCGCGGTGGTGTGGGAAATCGCTTCGTCAATGCGCGCCAGAATCTGCTTGATCCTGGAAGGTGTGCTCCCCAGCCGAGTTTCGCCCAGCCTGCGGAGTTCCTTGGCGCTGGGCCAGCGGGTGCTTCCATTGAGAGTCAGGGCCATGCTGTCCTTGACCAGGTAGACAGAGGTAGTCACCAGATCGTAGACGGGGGCTAGTCTTCCTTCCCCGAGAACATCATCATAGACAATCGCGAAATTCTTTAGGTGCGCGTCGCCGTTGCGAAGCGCACAATTGAGCGCAATCAGGGTAAACAGCTTTTCAAGATCCTCATTGACGTGCGGTGCGTTCGCGAACTGCTGGAAGCGTTTCAGGATCGAGGTCTCGTAACTGCCGCGATATTTTTCGTCCGTTCGCCGCGCGTTCAGCACACAGAAGTCCTCAAAGCCGCGATAGGTGCCGTCTGCGCGAAGATCGAAACGATCTATGACCAGAGCCATCCCGTCCTCCGCTATCCGATAGGGCGGCACTTCAAGTCCGCACCTACGCGCCACAGTGAGACAGAAATGCTCGTTGGCAGCGAGTTGCGGATATTCGTTCGGTTCCCAAAATTTCACAATGTGGGTGGCGCCCCGGTAACTCTGAGACAGGCGTGGGCGATGCTCCATTTCAGCGAACGCTTGTTCGTCGCGCACCAGGATCTTGGGCTGAATCCCGCTGATGCCGGAAAACGATGCGAACTTCTCGATCAGATATCGGAACAATTCCCCGCCCCGCCGGCGAGCCAGAATCTCATCCACGGATTGAAAAGGGACTTCCTCGTCAAGTTGCTCCTTGTCGCCCGTGTAGCGAATACGTCCGATCTGCGAACGGCCAACGACCGAGAGCAGGTCGAATTCATCGAACGTGCCGGTGGCTTTCGCAAAGGCGAGGCGGAGCCGCTCGCGAAGTATACCTTCGGGCAAATTCATCTCGAAAATCGGCGGCAGGCCAAAGGGAATATTCCAGGACGGCAATCGCACCGGCATTGTGACGGAGACAGCGCGCTTCGGGTCCGTGTCAGGCAAGTACGCGAACGTGCTGCCGCGCTCGCCGTGCCGGTCGAGGAAGCCTGCCTCAGCGGCGTCGGTCCACACTTTGATCATTACGATCCTCTTCCATCAGCTCGTCGAGCGTCGGCCTGCGGGCGGTTGCGTCCTGGACCCTCAGTTCGAGCCCGAGCACCGAAAGAAGTTTGCCGATTTTG
>JBOGNC010000412.1:0-1982 GCA_050747045.1 Candidatus Acidiferrales bacterium
GGATGCGGTAGCGCCTCGAATGCGGCGTCGTCCTCAAGCGCGAGGTGCGCGCCCTCGTCAGCTTCCACAAGCACGAGTATTCGCGTCGCATCGTCTGGTCTTGCGCCGCCAGGGGAATGGTCAAGCGCCAGCCAGTGCGAGTTCGCGAATCGCGAGGCGTGGCGGCGCCAATCGCCGAGCGTGCTTAAGTAGTACGCTTTAGCATTCATAGGTAGGTATGGCTGCGCTTAAATACGGACATTACCCAATCGGTTTCGTCGCTGCGACGCGGTATATCTGAAGGTGCGCGCCGGGAATTGAGACTGCCCCGCCGAGATCGCCCACTCGGACCGCCCGATTGAAAATCGATGAACCCGGCCGAAGGAGATTGCGATGTTTACAAACATTAAAAATATGAACGAGCTTTTCGAAATCGAACTGCGGTACGCATATGACTGCGAGAGGAAACTGGTTGAAAAAGGATTGCCGTCAATGATCGAGGCTGCCCAATCGCCGGAACTTCGCAACGCGTTGCAGATGCACCTGGAGGAAACGCGCGGCCAGCTCCGCCGGCTAGAGACGGTTTTTGCTACCGGCGGGCTGACCCCGGAGACGAAGAGCAATAAAATTCTCTCCGAAATCATGGACGCGGCTAAGGACTCTGCCGGAAACGTCGAGCCGCCGGCGCTTCGCGATGCCGCTTTGATCGCGAACGCCAATATGGTGGAGCACTACGAAATCGCGCTGTACGGCACCCTGGTCGCGTGGGCCCGTCAACTTGGCTTTGATACCACAACCACTCAACTCGAACAAACGCTGCAAGAAGAGAAAGCCGCGGACGCCAAACTGACCCAGCTCGCGAGCAGCATAACAAATGTGCGCGCGGCGCGCTCGGCCGCTCGGTAGTTAACGGCGGTAGCGATTTGGATCTGTTTGCTCCGTAGGGGCACACCACCCTGTGCCCCTATGGAAGCGCCCTTCCTACAGTTCCTCAAGATGAAAAAGTGTAGTTGTGCGTCAAGATCGACGCGGCATGGCGGCCGGCGAAAAACTGATGAGAAGGTTCGCAGCTCACCGTCACTTTTCTCGATGGTTCAACGACCGCTTCGATTTTCTTCAGCGTCACGCGCCCGAAGCGTCCCACCAGCACGTCGCAAAGGCACAGCCGCTCGGCGCGCATGGGCGAGCCATCGGCGAGCGTGAAGATGTGGTGCGGCGTCACATCCAACGATTCGGCGTTGGAAAAATAGAGGCGGATGAAGGTGTCCGCGTCGCGCGGTTCGATGCGCACGATGCGCGTCCAGCCCTCGCCGCCTGCCGCGGACGGACAGCGCAGGTGTTCGCCCGGAGTGCATGTATCGATCTGCACTGTGCCGCGCTCTTTAGTCAGTACGATGGTGCCCGCACGCAAGCAGCTTCCACTTCCGCCGCCCGATCCGCCTCCGGTGCCGCTTGAGGTAGTCGCCGCCACAACGGCACCTTGCGATAGAGGCACACGTCCCTGCAGCGCCTGCTGCTGCGCGGCGGTATTCGTTTTCGCTGGCTGTGCATAACCTGGCGAGCCGGATGCGCCCGCCACCCAGCCGATCGCGCCAGCCACATCGTCCCAATACGGATAAAAATAGTAACTCGTGCCGGCAGCCAGCCCGCTGATCGCAACATTTCCATCCGGGATCGCTGTCGCGCTGCCGTCAGCGCGGGAAATCATTAGGCCCGTCCAAGTCCATGTGAGGCCGGTGGTGGTGGAGACATACGTGAACGCTCCGGACCACGTGGGTGGCACCGACCCCTTCATAAGGACGCCCGATTTCGAAGGATCGATCTTCCCTGCCGTCAGTGCGCCTGAAGACACGCGAGCGTAATCGCTGCCATCGACGATCTGATCGTCGAGACTCCAGCCCTGGTTCGGCCCTAGCGATGCGCCGGCGATGCGTCGCAGCGCCTCGTAAAGCTGAGGATTGGTCTTTCGCAGAGATTCAATTTGAGGAACGGTGAGCATAAAT
>JBOGNC010000413.1:0-1964 GCA_050747045.1 Candidatus Acidiferrales bacterium
TTGTGCTCGGTGGCCTGGGTGATGATGTGATTGCCCTTGGCGCGATGAAATTCGGCGACGCCCTTGAGCGCGAGATTGTCCGATTCGGTGGCGCCGCTGGTGAAGATGATTTCTTTGGGCGACGCGTTGATCAGGCGGGTGATTTGGCCGCGCGCGTTTTCGACGGCTTCCTCGGCCTTCCATCCGAATTCATGATTGCGGCTGGCGGCGTTGCCGTAGTGTTCGGTGAAATACGGCAGCATGGCTTCGAGCACGCGCGGATCGACCTGCGTTGTGGCGTGATTATCCATGTAGACGGGAAGCTTCGGCGCCATAGAGGCCATTTTATGCCGCGCGGCTCGAAGCGTCCAGCGGGGGAAAGCGCGCATCCAGTTGCCTAGCTCCCAACTGGACGCGCGCGGTTTTTTAGGGCTTCGATCGAGGGAAGCGGCGTATTCGGAAAAGCCTGCGATGGTCCACGGATCCACGATGCACGACCACACCTTTGTCGCAGTCATGGTTGGCGCAGCGGAAGCGGAGCATGAGGTGATTAGCGTTGTTGGTGCGGCGCTGTCTCTCCATGGGTAGCAACTCGGCGGTCACTTCGTATCCACCACATTTCGGGCAGCGATACGTCAAACGTGGGGCTTGGTGTTGGGTGCGGGTTCCTAGTTCTCGAACTTTTCTGTCCATCGAAGTCTCCTTACTACGGGAATGGTAGTGCTAATAGAAGTAAACCCCGTTCGGCGACTCGATTGATGAAATGACCGACACTCGGTTTAATGCCGAAAAACAGCGTCTCGAACGGAACAGTCTATCGCGCTAATCGGTGCCTCGCGGCTTACCGGCTGCGGATTTTGCTGAGCAGGCGGAGCATCTCGATGTACATCCAGACCAGCGTGACCATGATGCCGAAGGCGCCGTACCATTCCATGTACTTGGCGGCGCCAGCGTGCACGCCGCTCTCGACGAAGCCGAAATCGAGAATCAGATTGAGCGCGGCGACGATCACGATTACCACGCTGATACCGATGCCCAGCGGGCCGTTGCTATTGAGCAGCGGCACCTGGTGGCCGAACATTCGCAGAACCATGTCCACCACGTACACCAGGAAAATTGCGCCCGTGGCGGCGATCACTCCGATGGTGAATTTGGGGGTGGCGCGAACCAGGCCGGACGTGTACAGCATCAGCATCACGACGGTGACGCCGAACGTAAGACCGAGCGCCTGAATGGCGATGCCGGGATACGCCATGTTCAGAACCGCGGAAATTCCGCCGAGCGCGAGTCCTTCGCACAGCGCGTAGGCCGGAGCGGTAATGGCCGCCCATTCCTTTTTAAAGATCGTGGCGATGGCGAAAACCAGACCGCCGATCAGTCCGCCCCACATCCAGGTAGATACCGCTTGGGGCTGCGAGTGGACAAGCCACCAGGTGTACGCGGCGGTGGCCGAGGTGCAGAAGAGCAGGAAGCCGGTTTTGTTCACCGTGCCTTGCAGCGTCATCACTTCGCCGGTAATGGCGCGTTGATTTTCGAACGTTTTCGCGTTCAGCGCGGGATTGGAAGTTTTAAAAAGGCCGGGCATTCTTGAACTCCTTTCAGCATGCCGCTCAGGGATCTCTCTATCTTTAGAAGATATCCATTTATAGCACATTGGCCTGCGCACTCGCGGACTCGTGCCCTTGCGCGTTGCGGGCGCAGTCGCTATTGCGAGTGGGGCGCCTTGGGGTAGAATGCGACGCGAATGCTGGACGCGGCGAAAAATAGGCTGCTGACCGAGGTGGGCCCGGGAACGCCGATGGGCGATCTGCTGCGGCGTTACTGGATGCCAATCGCGGGCGCGAGCGAGTTCGAGAATGAATCGATCAAGCCCATTCGGCTGATGGGCGAAGACCTCACGCTGTATAAAGATTTCAGCGGCACATTCGGATTGGTTGACCGGCATTGCCCGCATCGCTCCGCGGATATGACGTACGGGGTCGTCG
>JBOGNC010000414.1:0-1930 GCA_050747045.1 Candidatus Acidiferrales bacterium
GAAGCGGCTTTGGCGGGCAAGCCGAGCGTCCGCATCATTCACGGCTACGGAACGGGCGCGCTGCGCCGAGGACTCGCCGAATTCCTGTCATCGCATCCGCTGGTCGAGACAATTCATGCCGAAGCCGAAGACCGCGGCGGAAACGCGGTGACCGTGGCGGAGTTGCAAAGTTAGCTTGCCGATGCTAAACGTACCTCGACCCCGAAATGGCTGAAGCCGGATCGTTCGCGGAAAAAGTAAAGCAGCAGGCGGACATCGTTCGCGTGATCGGCGAATATGTTCGCCTACGGAAGACCGGCCAGAATTTCACCGGACTTTGCCCGTTCCATCAGGAAAAAACGCCTTCGTTCAGCGTGCATCCGGTGAAGCAAATGTATTACTGCTTCGGGTGCCACGAAGGCGGCGACGTATTCAAATTCGTGATGCAGTTGGACCGCTGCGAATTTCCGGACGCGGTGCGCACCGTGGCTGAAAAGTGCGGCATCCCAATTCCGCGCGCAACGGAGCGTTCGCCCGAAGATCGCCGGCAGAACCAGCAGCGGACGGCGCTGGTGGATATCCACCGCGAGGCCGCAGCCTTTTTCGCGCGACAGTTGCATCAGAGCCCGGAAGGCAAAGTGGCGATGGCGTATCTGGAAGACCGCGGGCTCGGCCGTGATTCGCTGATGCACTTCGGCCTGGGTTACGCGCCGGGATCGGGAGATGCGCTGCTGCGCCAGTTGAAATCGAAAAATCCCGAGGAAGTGCTCGACGCTTCCGGGCTTTTCTCGCGCGATCAGGGCGGTCGCATGTACGATCGTTTCCGCCGCCGCATCCTGTTTCCCATCGCCAACGATTCCGGGAAAATCATCGCTTTCGGCGGGCGCAGCATGGGCGACGACATGCCGAAATACCTCAACTCGCCCGAAACGCCAATCTATTCCAAGAGCAATGTTCTCTACCATCTGGATCGCGCCAAGGAAGCGATCCGTCAAAGCGATTTTGCCATTCTGGTGGAAGGCTACATGGACGCGATCGCCGTGGCCCGCGCCGGATTCGCCAATGTGGTCGCCAGCTGCGGCACCAGCCTGGCGGAAGCGCAAATCAAATTGCTTGGGCGGTTCACGCGTAGAATCGTGGTGAACTACGATGCCGACGCGGCCGGCCAGTCGGCCGCGGAACGCTCGCTCACCCTCTTGCTCGAAAAGGAATTTGATGTGCGCGTGCTTTCGCTTTCCGGCGGCGCCGATCCCGATCAGTATCTGAAACAAAATGGAGCGGAAGCTTATCGAAAGCTTCTTGGCACCGCGCCTACCTATCTTGACTACCTGATCGGACGCGCGCGGCAAATGAACCGCTCCACCGCTGCCGGAAAGTTGGCAGCCGTCAATTTTCTGATGCCCTACGTGCAGCGGATTCCCAATGCGCTGCTGCGCTCCGAATGGGCGTCGCGGATTTCCGCCGAGCTTCGGGTGGACGAGCCGGTTCTGCGCGAATCGATTCGCCGCGCTGCAGCTGAACGTCGTGGAGATGTGAAGCCGAAACCCGAACTCCTCGCGCCGTCGCTCGGTCCGGCGGAACGTCGGTTAATTCAGATGCTTGCGGAGCCGAACGCCATTCGGGAACGGTTGGCGGGCGAAATTGCTGAAAACCAGCTCCATCGCGGCCTGGAAACCGAAAAAGTATTCGAAAGGCTGATCGCTGCCGCCGCGTCGAACCAGCCTGCAGATGCCGCGGCACTCGCCGACGGCCTGCCGGAAACGGAGAGACGGATGGTTTTCGAAGCGCTGTTTGAGGCTTCCAGGGATGCGGATTGGGATGAAGCAGAAAGCTGCCTGGCGGTGCTGCGGCAACGCACCGTTGCGCGCGAGCTTGTCGAGGAACTTGTGGAATTGCAGAAACAAATCGATTCGAAGCTCCCGTTAGACGAAATCATGAAGCTGCAAGCGCG
>JBOGNC010000415.1:0-1884 GCA_050747045.1 Candidatus Acidiferrales bacterium
CAAAGATCGACGCCCAGATAGGCACCTTGGCTGTGCGCTTCATGATGTACGGCTGTAGCGCCAGCGTGTCCACCACCGCAATGCCCGCGTACAGCATCAGCACGTAGAGCGGATGCCGCCAGTCGCCAAAGTGTATCGCTGCTGCAATCGTTGGCGCGACCATGCCGAGCGCCGGACCCAAATGCGGCACGAATTGCAGCACCGCCGCTAGTCCCGCCCAAAGCGGCGCCAGCGGCACGCCTATGGCACGGAGTCCCACGTACCACAGCGCGCCCACCGCCAGCGAGTCCTCGCACTGCGCGATCAGCCAATTCTTCAGCGCGCCGCCGGCGAGTCGCAAATGGTCGTCAAGGTTCACGTCAACTATGATGCTACAAGCTCCTGCTGCCCGCGAACTCTGCGCCCTGCTAACGTCGCTGTCTAAACTTGCGCTAGAGTTGTGCGCTCATCAGGCGGCCCAGCATGCCGGGGACTCGCAGTCCGTCGGAGCGTCCGCTGAAATAACGCGCGTTGATCTCCGCCGCGCCCAGATTTTCGATCGAATGAAATCCCATGCGCGCAAGTTCGCCGGCTATTTCGTCAGGCGCGAAAAAAGTGCGGAACGGTTCGCCTGCTCGTCGAACGCGCCGGGCGACGGAGCCGAATACGAAGCGCCGAGTCCACCGCAGGCTTTCGCGCGGCACGATATAGTCAAACGCCACGCCACCTCCGGGCGCGCACGAACCTGTAAACTTTAACGTGTTTAGCACGGTGTCCCGCTTAAGGTACATCGTCACCCCCAGCCAGGAAAAAAAAGCGGCCCGGCCCGCATCGAATCCGGCGCCGCGCAGCGCGTCCGGAAGAGTCTGGTGCTCGAAGTCGGCCGGCACGAAAATCACTGAACTGGGAATCGCAATACCAGCGCTTTGTAGCCGCCGGCGCTTCCATTCCTGCGTTGCGGGGTGGTCCACTTCGAACATGCGAAGCCCTTGCTGCTCGTGTGGATTCCTGTACGCGAATGTGTCGAGGCCAGCGCCTAGAAGCACATATTGCCGTGCGCCTCGGGTCACCGCCGCAGCCAAATGATCTTCCGCGTAGCGGCTGCGCGCCGCCATCGAGGCGCGCACCAAACGCCCAAATCGCTTGAAACGCCACTCGCTGCGCAGCCGCTCCTCCGCGCTTGCGCCCAGAATCGGCAGCGCGATGGGATCGTCCAGAACTTTGGGATTGTCGAAGAGCTGGTGGGCAGCGCGCCGCATCGCCACCATGTACGCCGTGCGGCTCGGCCGCGCCTCTATCATTCGCTGCTCGCTATCGCCTGGCCGGGCAAACTAGTTGAAATCGATGCGTTATGATATCTCGATAAACTGGCTCGAGCCGCCGTACCTGCTCGGGCTGGCCGAGTAAAGTCGCCGTGAAAATAATGTATTCCTTGTTGATCCAGAGCGTCTCGTCAATCCATTCGGTATCGTTCGGAGGAGTCCGGTAACCGATCTTCGTGCTCAACGCATTGTACCCGTGAAATCCCAGCTGGCGCTTTTGCAGCACGCGTATGCCGGATGCATGGTTGTACTCGCGCAAGCCTTCCAGCGTCCGGGTCAGGTTCCCTTCCAAATCCAAAGGCGGCGAATCGTCTAGCACGATATTTGCGTTGTCAACGTCCGGCTGATCAGGAAGCCCGCCGATCGAGATATACGTGGCCTTGCTCGGATCTTGGGCCGGGTACGGATGCAACTCGATGCCCGAACCGTCCGTGCCGAACTCCGCTTTCCAGTCCTTCGGATAATCGACGCAAAATCCCCACCGGGCATTCACATAACGCGTCCACTTCTCGCGATGATGATTGTTCCCGGCCGAAACGCCGGCGCCAAACGCAATTGCGCACGCGAGGATAAACCCGCCCGC
>JBOGNC010000416.1:0-1750 GCA_050747045.1 Candidatus Acidiferrales bacterium
TCGAAGAGGCGCGCCGGTTCCGCGCTTCTCCGCTGCTAGACTGGAATCGACGCGCCGTGAATCACTTTGGCGTCTTCGCTGCACAAAAAAAGTATTACGCGAGCGATCTCTCGCGGTTTCGGCCATTTTGAGAAATCGGCTTTGGGCATGGCGCGGCGGTTAGCCTCTGTATCGATGATGCTCGGGAGGATCGAGTTCGCCCGGATGTTCGTGCCCTTTAGATCGGCCGCGAGCGAATCGATCATCGCGACCGCGGCGGACTTCGACGCCGCATAAGCAGCTGCCGAGCCAGCGTGGTCGATCGCAGCTTTCGCAGCCACGTTCACAATCGCGCCGCGCTGCTGCTTGAGCATTGCCGGAACCACGCATTTCATCAACACGAAGCCCGACATCAAATTGAGCGACAACATCTGGCCCATGACGTCCGGCTTCAATTCCCATAGCTTCGAACCCGCCGCGTAGCCGCCGATGCAATTGACTACGGCATCCAGCCGCCCTTGCTTGGCAACAATTTCCGTCACAAGTTGGCGTACCGCGCTATCTTCCGTCACATCGACTGCGTGGCCGTAAAGCCTCGACGCATTCGCCCCAGCCTCGGCGCGCAACGCTTTGAATTCAGGGTCATGTTTGTACGTAATAGCTACACTTGCTCCTTCCCCGAGGAATTCAGTGCTTACGGCGCTTCCCAGCCCGCCCGTACCTCCGGCCACCAGGATCACTTGGCCCGCAAATCGATCGCTCATGTACTCTCTCCAGTTCTTCCGAACTTCGGAAACGGTATAATTTAGGGGATGCTTTTGAAACGCGAATTGTTAGGATGCGCACGATTTCCTTTCCGCACGGACCGGGTCGTGGCGAGCGAGAAGCTGTCGACAGTGTAGATTAATACGTCGCGAACTTTTATCTGAGTGGCTCAAGTTCCGGCTGGGAAACGAGCCTCGACGAAATCGCGACGGAAGGGAGTGTATATGAGCATTGATCTCACGGCGGGAGTTCCATCCAGCTCACTCGCGGACGGCAGCATGCTGGCTGGCCGAGTAGGCGAAAATGAGGTTGTTTTGGTGCGCAGCGGCGACCAATTCTTCGCCGTGGATGCCCACTGCACCCATTACGGCGGTCCCTTGGCCGACGGGCTCGTCGTCGGCTCCACGATTCGGTGCCCACTCCATCACGCGTGTTTCGATTTGGTAAGCGGCGGGGCATTGCGCGCACCCGCGCTCAATCCAATTGCTTGCTGGCGCGTCGAGCGCCGCGGCGACGCAGTGTTCGTTCACGAGAAAGTGCAGCCGCAAACGCCCGTCGGTAGGCGCCAGTCGGCATCTAATCCGTCATCGGTAGTCATAATCGGCGGCGGGGCCGCTGGCTTGGCCGCAGCCGACGGGTTGAGGCGCGAATCCTACCAGGGATCGATTACGATCATCAGCGCCGATTCCGATCCACCCGTCGATCGCCCAAACCTTTCCAAGGACTACCTGGCGGGCCAGGCACAAGAAGAATGGATTCCGCTGTGGCCTCCGGAACTCTATGCCGAACGCCGCGTGGAACTCGCTCTCGGCTCGCGCGCAAAATCGATCGATGCCGCAGCGCAAACCGTCCTACTGGAGGATGGTTCTCGCCTTGCATTCGGTGCCCTGCTGATCGCGACCGGCGCTGAGCCAGTCCGGTTGCCGATTCCGGGAGCCGAGGCGCACGTATTCTATCTTCGCTCGTTCGCTGATAGCCGCGCCATCGTGGAGCGAGCGCAATCCGC
>JBOGNC010000417.1:0-1739 GCA_050747045.1 Candidatus Acidiferrales bacterium
GCGCGGCCCTGAAAAGGCCGGCGTAGGGAGTTCAATTCTCCCCCTCGGCACCACTCTCCGTATTTCCTGCAATCAGTGCATCGGTATGGTTATTCGGGCAATGACGCTGTTTGTTGGAAGATGCATTCATTCGCACTCATGCGGAGTTTTTGCCGCCACTTCTTGCAGGACAGCTATTGCGCGATCAAGGCCTACGACTGTACAGCGCCAAACCAGGCCATCGGGACGTTTTTCAAAGATATCGTAAGTGTTTTCCATGGTTGCGGCCTCGGAGCTTTTAAGCTGCCGTGGATTCGCACATCTTCGCTTGATCGCACCAGAAGGCCATGCTCGGATAATCGCAACGATTGTATGCTTCGATGGCGTGGCGTAGGCACAGAGCCGCATCGGCATTGTGCTCGGTTTGTGCGAGATGTAGTTGATCCGAAAGATCGTGTATCGAGAGCATCGCATTGGCTCCTAACCACTCCTTCTGAAAGCAAGAGCCGCGCCAAAATCATGCTTTAGCCCTGAAATCCTGTGTACAACTGGGCATCTGCCCAGGTGACCACCCGCAAACAGCCAGGGCGAAGAGCGTGATCTTGAAAGAAGTTTAGGCGCGAAGCGACGAAATAGGGAACCTTTACTCCCCTCATGCCGCGGCGAGCTATGAAAATATTTCGCGGTGGTGATCCCTACTTCTGCCGATCCGGTCAGAACACCCTGAATAGTTCCTTGTGAGTCTGCATCAGACCGCTCGACCAAAAGGGGTCTAGTAGTGCCGGGGAGCGCCTGAAATTCAGACACCGCGGAACGATCCGGAGATCCATCGGTCGGCCGAATGCGAAGAGTTCGGACGTATCCAACCGCGAATTGAATCTAGTTTGATTTCTGCGAGGGGTGGTCTTTCAAGAAGGCGTCCACATCCGGAATGGACGGCGCGGTTTGCGTGGAATTTACTCCGGGATGCGCGGCAGCGGACGGCGGCAATTGGGTGTTACCGTCGGCGGGCTGCCCGTTGGTGACCACCCATCCATTTCCGCTGCGCCGCAAAAAATACTGCATGGTCATGCCGGTGGCGCCACCATTCTTCACGTGAAACGACGCGTGGGCCTGCGCCTGATCTCCTTTGATAGCCACCGAATCGACGACCATCTGCATCGCGTCCATGTTGAGGCTCTGATTTCCGCGAAGGTGATCTTTGATGGCCGCGCGAATCGCGTCGGTATCACCGGCCGAGGGCTGAGCCGCCGCCTCGGCTTGCCGCCCGACTCCGGCCGAGCTATCCGCCGCGCTGGACGAGGGAGCCACGCTTTTCATAGGCGCCGCGGATTGCTTGCCCTTGCCGCAGCCACCAGCAAGGAATAGCAGCGATAGAAACGCGAGACTGGTGAAACGTGTCATCGAAGCATTCCTTTCCCGTTCCGGCAGCGCGTCAACGCGAAACCGCTGTGAAGTCGTTACCTTGCGCGCGCGAGCGCTTGCCGCTGCGAAATTTAAGAATTTCCGCTGGGGATCACACGCGTACTGGAAATTGTACGCCGATTTTCGAAAAAAACGGAGAGTCGACGCTCGAAAACAGCAGAGTGGCGCGCACAGCGAAACGTCAGGAAAGATCAAGCGCGGGGTGAGCTGCGGCTACTCCGTCCTTGTCGGACTTTCCTGAAGGTCGTGCCAGATGGCGTAACCAGCGCCGCCAGCAACGGCTGCACCGATAATATAAAAGCCGATTTTGCGCGAACTCGTTGTGCTATGGACGT
>JBOGNC010000418.1:0-1737 GCA_050747045.1 Candidatus Acidiferrales bacterium
ACGAGGGGAGCGAGGAATGCTGAACCGCCACGATGAGCGCTGAAGAAAATAGCTCGCTTCCTCCGGAACAGCGGAAAGCTTCCGAACCGGAGCCCCAACTTTCCGAAACACTCACAGGCGGTGATTCCGAACCGGCAATAGGTGCGCCCGGCCCCGATCCGATCCCTTTGCAGCCGCACTCAAAATGGCTGCCTCCCGAAAATTACAATGTGCCGTGGGGCTGGCTAGACGTCTTTCTGATCCTTCCGTTAGTCGGATTCGTGCTGATCCTCGTCTTCGGATTAATAGTCGTGGGGGCGGAGATGGCGATTTGGCATCCCCCGCCGGGCTACATTTACGCGCATCGGATGTTCATCGGCTTGATCGCCCAGATCTTAATGGAGATTTCGCTGCTTGGTTTCTTTGCTGCGCAAATCCGCAGCCGGAGCCAGGTGCCGTTCTGGAGCACGATCGGATGGCGGCCGCTGCGGCCGCGGACCGGGTCGCGCGGCACGGCGTATTTTGGATTGATTCTCGCAGGCGCGGGTCTGGCTGTCGTCGTTGCCGGCGCAAGCGCGGCATTCCCGCCCAAACACCCGGTTCCGTTGGACCAAATTTATGCCAATCGCCCATTGACGCTTTTGTTTATGGCGACAGCGGTGTTGGTGGCGCCGCTGGTGGAAGAAACGATATTTCGAGGCTACCTATTTCCAGTAGCGGCGAGAACTTTTGGCGCGGTGGGCGGAATCATTTTTACCGGCGCGGTTTTCGGTTTGCTGCATGGCAGCCAGCTTTGGGGAGCTTGGTTGCAAATTGGACTGCTTATGATCGTGGGAATTGTGTTTACGTTTGCGCGCGCGGCCACGCGGACGAACATTTCGAGTTTTCTGCTGCACATTAGCTACAACGGACTGCAGGTATTTGGCGCGTTGTACATGATGTACGGCCCGCGACATATTTTACATCTGCACTAGCGTGGCGATTGCGTTGGCGGTGGATCGGATCAATGAGCAGTCGTTCGAATATCGAAGATACGAGGGCAAGAAACTTGCACACTGTTGAACCGATTCGTTGGACGGAAGAAGGCGTGGTGATTCTCGACCAGCGGAAGCTGCCTAGCGAAGTGATCTACCACACCTACACCGACTATCGCGATGCGGCCAAGGCGATCAAAGACATGGTTATTCGCGGCGCGCCGGCGATCGGAGTGGCAGCGGCGATGGGAATTGCCCTCGGTGTGAAGGCGTCGAAGGCGAAAGATCTGCGCGAGCTGCGCGCCGAATTCGCGACGATCTGTGACACGTTCGCGTGCACGCGGCCAACGGCCGTCGATTTGTTCTGGGCGATCGAAAGATTCAAACGGCGATTCGAAGAGCTTGCGCGAGAGCAAGAGGCCCGCAGCGATGCGGGTCTTGCCGAGATCCGCAGCGCGCTCGTTGCAGAGGCACTGAAAGTGCACGAAGAGCGCCGTGCGGCCGACGAGCGCATCGGGCGCTTCGGCGCGGCGTTGATGCCGAAGGCGGGGCGCGTGATGACGCAGTGCAACGCCGGCGCGCTGGCCACCGGCGGCATCGGCACGGCGCTGGGTGTAATACGCATGGCCGTGGAGACCGATCACAAGATCGAGGTGCTTGTGCCAGAGACGCGGCCGTATTTGCAGGGAGCGCGGCTCACCGCGTGGGAACTACATCAGGACGGCATTCCGTTGACGCTGATCACGGACAATATGGTGGGACATTTCCTGAAGACCGGCGGAGT
>JBOGNC010000419.1:0-1703 GCA_050747045.1 Candidatus Acidiferrales bacterium
CCGCACCCTTCGGAGGCGCAGCGGCGATTGTGGGCAAGGCTTCCTCGAATTGATGTTCCGCGGCAGAGCTGAGGCTGAGGCCGTGTCGCGCCAGGAAACGGAAAAGCCTGAGAGGCAGTTCAGGATCGCTAACGGAATCCTGGCGTTGCAGAAAAATGCGGCCGTCCACCACCGCGAATTCCGAATTGGAAAGCCGCGACCGTAAATTTTGAAACTGCTTGTAAATCGAAGGCCGCGCGGCAGGAAACTCGTCGAGCAATTGCGCGGCGACGCGGTGAATCAATCGCGCGTGGCCGAAATAAGTGCGCATCCAGTCCGAAGCGGTGAGCGGCTCGGAGCCGGGAGCGCCAATATGATGCTGCGCTGCATCGTCCTGTGCTTCCCAGGCGAGCGCATTATCGTCGCGGCCATGGCGGAAGTGGAGAAAGCATCGCGCGGACATCAGAAAATCGAGCGCGGCGTGAAATTTTTGCCGCAGCCAGGGCGGAAGCAGTTCTTGTTCGTCCGGCCAGACGCCAGTCTCGTCCACCGCGGCGATCAAGGCCAGCCAGCAGGCCAGATTGTAATCGCGCAAGCCGCCGGGACCGTCCTTCAGATTCGGCTCGAGGTGGAACACCGTGTTTCCGAATTTGTTGTATCGCGCGTGCGTCAGATCCGTGAGCCGCTGCACGATGGCGCGCGACTCGCGCGCAACCAACTTCGGAATCAGTTGATTGTGCAGGCGGTCAAAAACTTTTCGGTCGCCTGCAAGATACCGGCAATCGAGCAGCGAGATCGCGAACTCAGGGTTGTTGGAATCGAATTTCTCGCATTCCGCGAGCGTCCGCGTGGTGGGGCTGAGCTTCAGCCGAAGGTCCCAAATCTGTTGCGAGAAGTTGCGAACGGGGCCTTTCAATTCGCGTTCGGCCGCCCCGGTATGCAGAAAAAGAATATCAATGTCGGAGAAGGGGAATAGCCATCGGCGTCCAAATCCCCCCAGCGCAACAAGCGCGAGACCTTGTGGGCCATCCTCTTCGGGGGAAATATGCGCTTTCCAAAGACGTAACGCGACGGATTCCACCAGAGCGGTGCGTCCACGCACGGCCGCGTGCCCATCGGCCGTGAACGCGAATCCGCGCTGGATCTTTGCCGATTCCTCGACATAGAAATCGCGCAGTTCGTTGGCAGATAGAGGTGGCGTGGGCATGACCTGTGTGCGCTCGATCACGGAAGAAAGTGCCGGAGAATCGCCCGCTGTGAAAAACAGAACACGTTCGCCGCAGACAGCGCTATCGCTCGCCGCGAAGGGTTTGGCTGAGCGCAGCGCCCTGGCGGCCTCTACAACGCGCTGTCGCCGCGCTCGTCATTGCGAATCCGGATCGCGTCGTCAATCTTCGAGAGGAAAATTTTGCCGTCACCGATCTTTCCCGTGCGCGCGGCGGTCATGATTGCTTGCACGGCCTTTTCCACCAGATCGTCCGCCAACACCATTTCGATTTTGAGCTTGGGGATCAGGTCAACCGTGTATTCGCGGCCGCGATAAAATTCCGTGTGGCCCTTCTGACGGCCATGACCGCGGGCTTCCAGCACGGTCATGCCCTCGACGCCGATTTCATGGAGCGCGTCTTTCACCGGATCAAGCTTCGAAGTTTGAATGACCGCCTCAACCTTTGTCATCGACGTTTTGCTCCGCTCGTTTCCGGATCGCGCGCCCGCACGTCACG
>JBOGNC010000420.1:0-1662 GCA_050747045.1 Candidatus Acidiferrales bacterium
ACCGTCTCGAGAATCTTCTCCATCGCCAGGTTCACCCAGCCGAGAATGAGACAGTTCATCAGGACGCCGAAATAGATCGCTCGGAAACCGCGCAGGAAGGCCGCGGGCTTGCCGGCGTAGCGCACCTCGACGAATTCAGCGTCCGTAACAATCTCCGCTCGCCTCCACAGCCGTGCGAAGAAAAACACCGTCATCATTCCGCTGAAGAGCAGGCCCCACCACATCCAGTTGCCTGCGATCCCCTGCGTTGCGACCAGGCCCGTGACCGCAAGTGGGGTATCGGCGGCAAACGTGGCAGCCACCATCGAGGTGCCGGCGAGCCACCAGCTCACACGCCGTCCCGAGACAAAATAGTTGTCGGTGTCCGAGCTTCCTTTTTTCCTGTAATAGAGGCCGATCAGCAGGTTGAAAAGGAAATAGCCGCCGACCACCAGCCATCCCGAGAGCGTCACTTTCATGGAGCTTCCTTTCGCGGGCGGCGGAACAAGAAACGCAAATCCGTAGTTGCCGCGCGAAGCGGGTCAGTATATAGCAAATAATGCGGCGCAGGATAGCGGCTATGCTCGTCAGATGATTCGCGGCACTCAAGCTGCTTTCGAAGGGAATGAGATTGCGCGGCCATGAAGTTCATCCGCATCCCCCGTTAGAGCCTTCGCGGAGCTTAGCGTGAGCGAAGCGGAAGGGCTCAGGTGACATTCGCTGGCGACATAAACCGCGCCGCGGAAGGGCTAGATCTCTTGCCTAATTGACCTCCCGCGGCACTGAGGCTTTTGAGATTAGAGCGTGTTTTCATCGACATCGTGGGTTCCGATTTTTTTCGTCGTTTTTGGCTGTTCCTTTAATGTCTCTGATTCCAAAAGCGATGCCCGATTTGAGGGCAAAAAGCTTGGGTTCGTTCTTGGGTTCGTTTGTCATTAGCAGTTCCTAATGTGCTGTCGTTTCATACGTATAGTGGGTTCGTTCGCCAAAAAAACAATCCATTACTTTCGTTCGAGCTCGCTAGCCCCAAGATATGGGCGGTTCGGCTGAAAAACTGCGCGCCCGGCGAGCGCAGAGCGCCGCCGGAAATCGCACTCGCCTCAAGTTTCTGCTTGTTTTCAATAGCTTGGGCTTTTGCGGCCCCCGCCAAGCCCGCAGTGTCGATTTGTAGTCGCACGCGCCTGTTTATCGCATTTGTTGATCATCATAGATTTAATCTGAGCCTTAAGCTGTTCCATCCGCTGCGTTTGCACTCTGATGCGCCGCGGCTCGGTTTGGCCTTTTCAGCACCACAATATATGGGGCCCCGCACAAAATGCCTCGCGGCGAGAGGTCCGACGTTGTAGGCTGTCGCCGCAGCCCGAGTGTAGCAAATCTCAATGAGAAGCTGGAGACATACGAGATGAATGAGACAGAAAGTAGGGGCGACCCGGCGGGCTGGCCCGAACGTGGCACGGCGGGCTGGCGCAGACCTTTCGTTTCAGGTCTGAGCCGGAGTGGTAGCCACGGTCCATCGCTCTTGGATTGACTGTTTTTCCGAATGCAAAAGCCCACACTGAGGAAAGCGCTGACCGTGGCTACCCGCTCTCTGCCCATTGGCCGGGCGCGCGCGCTGGCTGGCGCTGACCTTTGGCTCTGCGGTAAACTCGCAGGACGCAGCCGCGGTTCAGGCCGGAAGCTGTG
>JBOGNC010000421.1:0-1653 GCA_050747045.1 Candidatus Acidiferrales bacterium
GGTCGGCGCGGTAAAGATGCTTAATTTCGTCGAGGGAGACTTGGCCGGGCGCGGTGGCATTTTCGACTGGCGCGTACGTGAACGCGCTGCCCTCCCGGACGGAGAGCAATCGCGCCGGCAGCGCCACGTCTCCCATGGGTACGGCGACTATTTTCTTGCGCTTGGCGGCGAGGGTCAAAATTTTGCGGGCATCTCGAAGCGAACCGCAGTGCGCGGCAATCTTGATCGCGTCGGATCTGCCACCGGACAGCTCGTTCGCTATACGATCGAGGTTCTTGGGCACTCGGCCGAAAAAATGAGCCGAGGTGAGCTGACGGCCTTGGCCCAGCAACACCTCCAGCAACCCCTGTGGGCACTGCCGTACGCTTTCGATTTCGAGATCGTACCACTGGCAACCTGCGTCGATAGCCCCAACGAGGTGCGCCAGCTGGGACGCGATCTTGCCGGGGTATTGGCCGCCCGCTTCGCGACGACGGCAAGTGGCGATAACGGTTGCTCCGCGACGGATGGGCGGCAGGCCGTGCAGAAAGTGGCTGATTTCGCGATCATCGACCAGCCAATCGAGGCGCAATTCGACCGTGCGAGTCTCGCGCCAGGCCGCGCGGAGCTGGCGGCGCATACCGGCGGCATCCGCGGCGGCCACCACGGCGCAAATTTTATCGTGTCCTAACACCTGTGTTTCCAGTCTGTTCTGGAGCCGTCTGCCCCGTGCCAAACCCCAGAAAAAGGCGGACTTTGCTTCTATCATGGCGGTACACAATGTGTAAAGCGGCGCAGACCATTGCCTTGACGCACCTATAGGCCGATGCTACGGTCGCTCCATGGGGGCGCCTGGTCGCAGGCGCGGATTACTCACCAAGGAGCGAGTATTATGCGTGGGAAGATTCTCGTTGCTGGCCTGTTTTTAGCAGTTTCGGGAGCGGTTATTTCCGCTCAGAGCAAGCCCATGTTGCCGAGTCCGGGCGTGGTGTATTGCTCCGGGATCGTGACCAACGAAGCTGTCCCGCGCAGCACCTACGTGATCACCGGTGAGGGATCGAACTACAGGATCGTCTTCAGCAATGGAGACGATGTCTTCATAAACAAGGGTTCCGACGACGGCGTGAAGGCCGGCGACGAATTCCAAGTGGTGCGCGAAGTTGGGGATCCGTACGTAGTCCAGTGGACGGCGTGGGAGAAACAGATCCTGCACAAGATGGGCAACGTCTGGACTGATGTGGCAAGACTGCAAGTGATAGTAGCGCGTCCAAAAGTTTCCATAGCAAAGGTGGAAGACGGGTGCGACTTCGTGCAACGGGACGACGTGGTGCTTCCATTTACCCAGCGCGACGCTCCGCCGATCAAGGCTGCAACTCATTTCGACCGTTATGCCCCACCCAACGGCAAACCGATGGCGATGATCATCACCGGGAAAAACTACATCGACGCCATGGGAAATCAGGACGTTGCGTACGTGAACCTAGGCGCAGGACAGGGCGTGAAGGTGGGCGATTATTTCCGGATCTTCCGCTATCAAGGAACGCAGCACGAAACCGTGTACGAGCCGCCGCGATACGCTTTCGATCAGGATTTCAACATGGGAGCAAAAGACGTTAACATCGTCGGATTCGGAAGCGTGCCGAAGAAATGGAATTGGAACAACGTGCCCCGCGA
>JBOGNC010000422.1:0-1628 GCA_050747045.1 Candidatus Acidiferrales bacterium
GGCTTCAAACCTGCGGCTTGAGAGCTACTTGCATCGCCTGACGAGCGCCGAATTCTTTCATCAGACGAAAATTCCGCTTAGCATCGTGGCCACCGATCTGATTTCTGGGAAGAGCGTCCATTTTATCGATGGCGAAATCAGTCCTGCTCTGCGCGCGTCTTGCGCCTATCCGGGATTGTTTTTGCCCGTCGAATATCGCGGACATTTTCTGGCCGATGGTTTTCTCACCGAAGCGGCGCCGGCGGAAGCGGTCCGCGAACTCGGCGCCGAGCTGGTGGTATCCGTTTTCCTAGATCCCGGGATTATGGACGAGCGTCCGCGCAACACCATCGAAGTGATCAGCCGCTCGTTTTCCATTATCCAAAAGCACCTGGTGCAGCCCTGGCGCACGCAGACGGATATCCTGATCGAGCCCAACGTCAACAACGTGCTCTGGCATGATTTCGCGAAGACGCCGGAGTTGGTCGCATCGGGACGCGCAGCCGCCGAAGCGATGCTGCCGCAGATCAAAGCCGCGCTTCGTGGCAATCAGACGGAACGCGTCCGGCAATCGGCCCGCGTAGTCGCGCAAAAATAGTTACCACGCTCAACATTCAAGTTTGCTGATTCGAATTTTTTACAGCTGTCCGGTGCACGCAACTTGTTCAAGCTGTGCGACGCGGAAGTGCTCCAGCCGCGTCGAGATTGAAGCCGCGCGAGGCGCGTTCGGCCCTTCAACTTGACGCAGATCGAGCGCCTGTGGGGACCGCGGACGGTGCTGGCGCGTCCTCGCGAATGTCGATTGCCACCGCCTGTCCATTTCCCTTGCCGCGCTTCGTGAACCAAGCGCTCATCGATTCCGCCAGCCGCGCGGGATCGACGCGCAGCCCTGCTTCCATTCGGCCATCGCCCGTCGGCAGCGTGTCGTCAAACTCAGCCGCGCCGGTGAAATTGCGCATGCAAAAGCCGTCCAGCCAATCGAGCGGGACCGGCTTGCATGCTGTCCGTTCCCGGCCAATGCTCATCTCCACCCGTAATTTTCGCGCGAACATGCGCGCAGTATAGCATCGCCCAACCAACGTCACGCCTGCCGGCGCTGCTCCACAATTTCCTGATCCAAAGGTTCTGATGTCCGCTTTTTGCGACCTACCCAGCTCAGCACCAGAAAAATCAGGATCGCATAATACACTTCGTTTCCCGCGATCGCGTACCGCAAGGCATTCGAAATGTCGCCTATCCAACTTCCGCTGGGAGCGGCATTCACTCCGAAAATAAATCCGGGCGACACGGCGTACCGAATCACCTGCGGCAAGCCCACGTAATCCACAACCGCCAGCGACGCCACGGCCAGCGGCACGGCGAGTAGCAAGGAAACGATCACCCTGATTTTCACGCCTCGCAGCGTATCATCTTTCGCCAAGGCGGCAGCGCCGCCCGCTATCGATCCTTGCATTTGTAGGTACGGTGGCCTAAGATTTTTATTTAGTATGGTTTGTATTTGGCGCAAACGGCGAATGCGCTAGCAGTCACTGCCGCGAGCGCCCAATTTATCCTGGAGGCCCGGTGTCTACGCCGCTCGAAAGTTGGGTAGAAGAATCGGCAAAGCTAACGAAACCCTCAAAAATCGTCTGGTGCGATGGCTCCCAGTC
>JBOGNC010000423.1:0-1607 GCA_050747045.1 Candidatus Acidiferrales bacterium
TGAAGGACGTGTCCATCAGCCGCAAGTCGATCAAATGGGGCATTCCGTGGCCGGACGATCCGGAGCACGTCTTTTACGTCTGGTACGACGCGCTGACGAGCTACATGAGCGGCATCGGATTCGGCGAGGGCCCCGACGGCGAAGCGAATCCGCAGTTCAAAACGCTGTGGCCCGCCGACCTGCACATGATCGGCAAGGAAATCATCCGCTTCCACGCCGTCTATTGGCCGGCGTTTTTGATGGCCGCCGAACTTCCGCTGCCGGAAAAAATCTTCGCGCACGGTTGGCTGCTCTTCGAGCAGGAAAAAATGAGCAAGTCGAAGGGCAACGTCGCCTATCCCGAGCCCATCGTGAAAGCCTTCGACCAATTGACCGGCGCGAACGTGGGCAACGACGCGCTGCGCTACTACCTGCTGCGCGAAGTCGTCTTCGGCCAGGACGGCAATTTTTCGCGCGAAGCGCTGATCACGCGGTACAACGCCGACCTGGCGAACGGGCTGGGGAACTTGACGAGTCGTACGCTGACGATGGTCTCGGATTTTTGCGAGGGGATCGCGCCCTCTCTAGATGAGGGCGCGGCTCGGAAGCTCGAATTCTATGTTTATGAGCCGAAGATCGTGAGAGAGCGTCTGGACACGGTGGAGAAAATATGTCGCGCTTACGACGCTTTCCGATTTGCTTCGGCAGTAGAACTGATGTGGGCGTTCGTCGCCGAGCGAGATCAATTTATCGCAGGCACCAAGCCCTGGGTGCTTGCTCGAGATGCTGATCCTGGAGCGAGGGCAGCACTAGGTAGCATCCTCTATGAAACATTAGACGTGATCCGGGCCTTGGCGATCCTGGCCCATCCAATCATACCAGATGCAACAGAGAGGATTTGGGAGCAGCTCGGTCAGCGAGGAAAGCTGGCTGATGTGCGGATCGACCAATTGAAATGGGGCGATTTGAAGCCTGGAACGAGGATTGGCAAACCTGCGGCGGTGTTTCCGCGGATCGATAGACAAGAAGCAATCGAAAGGATCGAAGCAATGGAAAACGAGATACGCAACCCCGGCGCGCCGGTGGCTGTGCCCGCCGGAACGGGAAGCGCAGAGACGAGCGGCGCAGCGGCTGCCGCAGGCGCGGCGAAAATAGCCATCGAGGATTTTGCCAAGGTCGAGCTGCGCGTGGGCGTGGTGAAATCGGCCGAGCGCATTCCCAAGGCCGACAAGCTGCTCAAAGTGATGGTCGATATCGGCGATGAAGTGCGCCAGGTTCTGGCGGGCATCGCGCTGGCCTATGCTCCCGAGGAGCTGGTCGGCCGCAAAGTAGTGGTGGTGACGAACCTGGCGCCGCGAAAGATGCGCGGCTTGGAATCGAACGGCATGTTGCTCGCCGCTTCGGCCGGCGCGGACGGCAAGCCGGTGCTGTGCACTTTCACCGAGGACATCGCGCCCGGCTCGAAAGTGAAGTGACGACCCGACGAGCATCGTCGTCCCGAGGCGAACCGAGATGATGCGATCGCCGAAAGCTGTTTCGGCTGTTATCCCGAACCCAGTTACGGCCTGCACTTGGCCGGGAATGAGGGTGACGGAGCTGCTTCTTGCAAGCGCTTGATTCAAACACCA
>JBOGNC010000424.1:0-1592 GCA_050747045.1 Candidatus Acidiferrales bacterium
GACAGCAGGGCAAGCGAATCGCGCTCCAGAAGGAGGCTTAGAGTGGGTGAGTTAGACCATCCGGGGAATATGGTGTTGAGTGTTCGACGGAGCGCACCGCCGACGTAGGGCACGCGGGCCAAATGCACATGGGCTGTAAGCCGGTAGTTATACGCCGCGTCGTAGTGAGGGACGTTTCGCGTGGCAGCCGAGAAAATCTTGGGGTCGGCGAGTTCATTGCGCGTAAGTAACGCACCGTCCGGCCCCCGAGGGATGTAACGAAACACCGGATCGACAACGATCCAACGGCCGCCGATGGAAACTTCTGCGACTACGTGCATGGTATTCCGATTGGAATCGAGCAGAAGGAGCCGCCGCGCTGACAACCCGGCGCTATCGGCGAGGTTGATGAACGCATTGGTGGCGGTACCGCACACCTTCAGTAGCGACGCGTAGTTTAGCGTATCTTCCGGATTGCGATCCTGGTGGGTAACAGAAGCACTCGTATCCTGGGCGGCCGGTCCAGACATCCAACGCAAAATCGCCTGGATTTTCTCAACCGGTGTGGAGTCCACTGGGACGATGGCATCGGAAAAACCCTTCAAGTAGCGGCGCGTGGAATATTCCCACGCAGCGGAGTACGCCAGCAGGAAAATGGACGCGATGAGCAGCGCGGTGCAGGCATACCAAAATGCCCAAAACAACCGCACGCGACGGGTCGACGGAGCCGGTCGTGCATAATACATCTGTGAATTCGAACCCGCAGGAGGGCTCATCGCTAATTCTGGATTGATGGTGCCACTTTTGAGTCCTTCATCGTGGCTCACGCTAATCTCCCAAGAACGACCGGCCCCATCGGAGCGCGGCCATCAGTCAAAGCGGCTAACTATTTTCCAGTACCTGCACGTAATGCAGTTCCATCTGTGCAGCGAGAGCGCCCCAACTCAGTTGATCAGCCACTTCGTGGCAGGCCGCCTTGAAGCGCGCATAGAGATTCTTGTCTTCAAGCATGCGGCGGAGAGCTTCCGCGATCGCGTCCGTTCGCGGTGGAATCACCAGCCCCGCTTTTCCCTCTACCAGCGACGCGATACCGCATGCATTGCTGACTATGACGGGGACGCGGCATGCCATGGCTTCGGCGACGACATTGGCGAAATTCTCGTAGCGGGACGGAAGGACGAACAAATCGGCGTCCGCGAATGCCGCCGCCCTGTCTTCATCGTAGAGCGGCCCCGTGAAAACTATGCGGTCCGCCGCTCCAGAATTTTTGGCGTGCGCTTTAAGGTGAGCGAGATACCCCGGCTCTCCCTCTGGACCGGCAATGATCAAACGGCCAGCCGGACGAGATTGGGCGAACGCGTCGATCAGAATATCCGCGCCTTTGCGGGGAATTAGGCGGCTAAGGAACAAGATCAGTGGTTCGCCGGCCGGAATCGCCCATTTTCGGCGAAATTGGCCCGGCGATGCGTTCGCGGGCACGGCAATATCCGAATCCACTCCGTTGTAACGCACGACAATTCTCTCGGGCGAAATTCCATCTTCAACCAGCGTGTGGCGCTCGAGATCGGCTGTGGCGACAAAACGCCGGGCATCACGGCAGAACGCTTTTCCGA